>JBCDKB010000062.1:0-26626 GCA_038747035.1 Acidobacteriota bacterium
AAACCGGAGGCGAAAGACACCGCAGAGCTATGGAGGGCCGGGCCGAGGCCGCATAACAGACTGGTCGCCAGAGCGGCGACGGTGAAGAAGAGCAGAGTTCGGGCGTCGACGGTGAGGTCGAGACGTAGGGGAAGATCCGCCGCACGGAGCAGCTTCAGCGTCCAGCGGGCCAGCCAACCCGACAGCGCGACGCCGAGTCCAGCCGCCAGGATTCCAAGCCACCAGGCTTCAGCCACCAGTAGGCGGATCACCCGGAAACGCCCCGCACCGATCGCGACCCGCAAGGCGAGCTCCCGGGAGCGTTGGGTCGCCAAACCGAGCAAGACGTTCGAGACATTGGCGCAGGCGATCAAGAAGAGGAGCGCGGCGAGCCCCGCGAGGATTCCGAGGGCGGGGGCGTAGGTCTCCTGCGGCGTGGAAAAGCCGCCGGCGGCGGACTTGAGATGGACACGGGTGGTCGAGACATACCGGTCGATCCACTCCGGGGGCGCCCCTTGTAGGCGGGTCCAGCGTTCGTGCTCGAGGGTACGCCAGAGGGATTCGAGGCGGTCCCGGGTCGCGGCTTCCCGGACGTGACCTTCCCGCCACCGTCCGAGGATGCGAAAGCCCGACTGGTCTGGGTCCTCGACGTTCCTCGCCATCATCGTCGGAACGAAGATATCGGTGGGGACGCCGGGTTCGATCCCGGTGAAAGGCCCGCGGACGACGCCGACGATCTCAAAAAGGGTGCCGGCCATGTTGAATGTTCGGCTGCGCAGGTCCGGGTCGCTGCCGAAACGCTGTTCCCAGTAAGCCTGAGAGACGACGGCCACCGGGTGGCCGCCGGGGGTCACGTCGTCAGACGCGCCCAGGACGCGGCCGAGCTGAGCGTCGAGCCCGAGCATCGGGAAGAAGCCCCCCGAGACGTACTGGACGTGGGCGGTCTCCAAGGCGTCGGCGGTATCGAACCTCAGCTCCCGACTCCGGGTCCGGGACGACGCGACAAGCTGAGCTTCATCGTCGACGGCGTCACGGAGGGTGCGGAAGGTCGGGTAGGGGTTCTCGCGCCAGACGCTGAGCCAGTCCGGGATGTGGCCGTGGTACTCCACGGCGAAGAGCTGGTCCGGTTCTGCGACCGGCAGCGGCCTCAGCAACAGCGCGTCGACAATCTGAAAGGTGGCGCCGCAGGCGCCGAGGGCGAGGGCCAAGGAGAGGGTGGCCGCGGCCGAGGTGGCCCTGTGCTTCTTGATCTGACGCCAGCCGAAGACCAGATCGCTCACCCAAGACTCAAGTCCCGTCGCGAGCTTGGCGTCGAGACTCTCCTCCCGCAGCCGCAGCTGAGATCCAAGGGCCCGCCGCGCCTCCTCCGGGTCACGGCCGTTCTCGATCGCCTCGGCCAGGTGGGATTCGAGCTCTTCGTCGATCTCGCGGGCGATGCGCCGTCGGCGTAGGAGGTTGCGTAGCCGTGAGAGCGCCGACAATTTAGGTCACCTCGAGCACCTGGTTCACCGCCGACGTCACCCGGCGCCAGCGATCAGCCTCGGCGTCGAGCTGTTGCACTCCGGTGTCCGTCAGCCAATAGCACCGGGTGCGCCGGCCGTTGCTCTTGACGGCCCACTCGGCGCGCAGCCAACCTGCCTCTTCCATCCGATGCAGGGCCGGATAGAGCGAGCCTTCCTCCACCCGCAGCACGTCTTCGGAGAGGACCTTGATCCGCGTCATGATCGCGTAGCCGTGAAGGCCCGGCTGACTCGCAATGACTTTGAGGATGAGGAGGTCGAGGGAGCCCTGGAGGGCGTCTTTTTTTCTTTTCATGGTCTTTCCGGCCGTCTCGGGGAGGGGGAATCGCTCGGGTGCGCGGATCTTGAATACATAGAAGTCTGTGTGCAAAGAAGTCTATGTACTAAGACGACTATGTACAAGCCCTGGATCCCGTGGCGAGGGGAAAGCCCTCTGGCCGGAGCGCCCACATCTCAGGCGGCGTCGCCCAAAGACTGGGCGTCCGGGAGCGGGGAGCGGCACCTAAACCGGCGCGATTCGGGTTTGCTGCTGTGGCATAGACCTTGCGATAGCTCGAGACATGATCCGGCAAGACGGTTCGTCCCTGTGGCCGCTGAGCTCTGTGCTCTGGACGCTGGGGCGAGATCGCAGCGCACCCGAGGGAGCGGTGTAGGTCGCCTTGAGCCCCTTGCCATCGCTTGAAATCCAACGAGGACCAAGTCCATGCCTTCTCCCTGTCTCCCCATGCATTCCTTGAATCATCGATACGTCGCCGCGGCTTTTGTCTCTTTCCGGACGCTGCTCGTCGGCTTCGCGGGTCTGCTCTCCCTGTGGGCCAGTCCTGGCCTTTGGGCCCAAGGCAGCGACCTCTGCGCCGACGCACCGATCCTCGAGCTCGGCCAGTCCGCTGAAATTGACTTCACCGGCGCCACGTCCGACGGCGATTCCTCCTGTGACGCCCCCGGGACCCCCGATCGGTGGTTCCGCTGGGTCGCTCCACATGATGACCTGGTCTACCTCCTGGGCCCGGAGCGGAGCGGCGTCGAGATGTCCGTCCACACGGGCTGCCCCGGCACCTCTGCGAACCAGATCAGGTGCGCCGCAGGGATGGTCGGGGGCCACGGTGAATTCGGCGTCGATTTTCGACCGCTGGCGGGGGAGACCTACTACCTCCGCGTCGCCGAGGTGATGCCCCAGTCCGAGCCGTATCCGATTCGGCTAACGCCGGGGGGGACGCTCACCGGCCGGGTGACCGACGGCGCCGGGGCGCCGCTCGCTGATGTGGAGGTCTTCGTTTTCCAGAGCTCACGCGGGGCCAGCACCGACGCCGACGGTCGCTACCGGATCGAGGGACTCTCCGGTCTTCCGCAGACGTTGATCGCGGGCCTCAGCTCGCCCTATGTCGCGGAGCTTTATAACGACATTCCCTGCCCGCTGCTGCGCTGCGGACGGGCCGGTGACGAGATCGTCGTGCCCGTTGGCGGCACGGCGGCGGTGGATTTTTCGCTGGAGCTGGGCGGGACGATTTCCGGCGTGCTGACCGACGCCGAGACCGGCGAGCCGCTGGCGGTCCAGCAGGTGATGATCGAAGGCGCCGGCCCGACGAATGAGAGCTTCCGAGCCTTTAGCACGACCGGTGCCCAGGGGCGCTTCACGTTCCAGGGCCTTCGCCCGGGGGCCTATGCGGTTCTTGCCTTCGGTGAACTAGGCTATGTCCGCGAATACTGGCCGGACTCGCCGTGTATCCCCGGGACCTGCGGTGAGGTTCCGCCGACGCCGATCGTGGTGGAAGCGGGCGATGTCCTGGACGCCGTCAACTTCACGCTTGACCGGGGACTGTCGATCCGCGGCAGCGTCCGCGACGCGGACGGCGAGCCCGTGGAATTCGAAGGCATCGAGCTTCGGGACACCGACGGGCGGGTGCTGATCAGCGGGCTCACCCGCGCCGGCGGCGGCTATTCCTTTGACGGGCTCCTGCCGGGCTCCTATTTCGTCAGCACTTTCGCCTTCGAGGCCGCCAACGAGGTCTGGCCCGACGTGCCGTGTGCTTTTCGCAATACCTGTCCCGTCGACGGCGCGACCCCGATCGTGCTGACGGACGCCTCGGTGGACGGCGTCGACTTTGACCTCAGCCCCGGGGCCAGGCTCGATGTTGAGGTCAAGAGCGAGCTCTCGGGTGAAGCCCTCCTCGGAGCCTCCATCGCGCTCTTCGACGCCGCCGGCGACCTGCTGGGGGTGGTCAGCAATCCCATCGGGGCGCCCCTTTTCTTCGACGGTGTGCCGGCCGGTGAATACCGGGCCCTGGCTTTCTTCGAGACCGCGGGATTCAATGCCGAGCTCTACCAGGAGATCGACTGCGGTCCGACGCCCGAGTCCTGTGGCCCCGTCGTTGCGGGGACACCGATTGTCTTGGCGGAAGGCGAGAACAGCACGATCACATTCACTATCGAGCTGAATTTCGACTCGTGCCTCGGCGATGAGCGAACCTTGTGCCTCACCGAACGCCGATTCGCCGTGAGCGCCCGGTGGCAGACTCCCGGCGGCGGCGAAGGCGAGGCTTCGGCGATCCCGCTTGACGGCGTCGGCGACTCGGGAACGTTCTACTTCTTTGATCCTGACAATACGGAACTTGTCGTGAAGGTCCTCGACGGTTGCGACATCAACGGGAGATTTTGGGTCTTCGCCGCCGGCCTGACCGACGTCGCAGTGGAATTGACGGTCGAAGACGCGGCGACCGGCGATACGCAGACCTACGTGAACCCGCTGGGCTCGGCTTTCCAGCCGATCCAAGACACGTCGGCCTTCGATCAGTGCGCCGACGCCGGCGTCGGACCGCCGGCCCAGACCGCGCCGGCGCCGGAGGCTGAGGCGATCCTCGCGGAGCTCCAGCGGGAGATCGACGCCGAGCGTCGGCGCCAGGTCACGCGGAGTCTCCAGGTGGAGCGCGCTAAGGCCGCCGCGGACCCGTCGGATCCGGTGGACCTGGCGACGGCCCTCTCGACCTGTGAACCGAGTGCGGATGCGCTCTGCCTCGGAACCGGCGGGCGCTTTCAAGTCGAAGCCTCGTGGCAGACCCCCGACGGCGACAGCGGTCGAGGCCAGGCGATTCCGTTCCGACGGGATACCGGGCTTTTTTGGTTCTTCAACGCCGACAACGTCGAGATCGTCATCAAGGTGCTGGACGCGTGCGGCGAGCCGTTCAATCGCTTCTGGGTCTTCGCCGGCGGGCTGACCGATGTCGCCGTCGAGCTTCGGGTCACCGACACGGTCACCGGCGACATGCGGGTTTATCAGAACCCGCAGGGGGAGAGCTTCAGGCCGGTGCAAGACACGGCCGCCTTCGAGACGTGTCCTTAGGGTCCCCGGGGCTCGATGCGGAAACCGGCTCCGTCCCGGTGGAGCCTTCGCGCCGGCGGGCGGGAAGAATGCGTCATTTCTGCCCCAGGTGATCAACGTCGGCGGCCGGCGCCCGCGGAGGAGGTGGTCAAAGCTGTACTTGAAGCGGTCGATGGGCGGAAACAGGTCTGTCCGTCAAGGATGAGCTGTGAGAAGTCATCGGAAACGCTGAATCCCGAGGCGGCGGACGCGTGGAGCGACCGCCGCCTCGGGTTCAGTGCCGCCGGACTTTCAGGCTGTGAGCTCTGGGCTGGGGGCTTGGAGCGACACAGCGTTTCGGTCCCGGACGGCCAAAGGGCTCAGCCGCCGCCGACCGGGAGCCAGCAGGCGTCAGTGCCGAAGCACCGCTGTTCGCCGGCATTGTTGGGGTCCGGTTCGAGCACGCCCCACCGGTTGAAATTCGGGAGGCGGCAATCGCACTGCGGCTCGACGCCGGCGATGCTCGATGCGGACGCCTCCATCGGCGCGACGCTCACGCCACCGATGGCGAGCACCGCGAGGAGGAGGGCGAGGGGGAGCAGCTTCTGCAGTCTGTCCATTCTTGACTCCTTGGGAGAAAGTGACGCCCACCGAGGGGCGTCGGTTCTTGAAAAACTAGGTCGGGAGCCGATACCCGGTCTCCGCGACCTCAGGGCTTACGGAAGTCTTTAGCTGCGACCAGGGGCCTCGCACACCACGTTGGAGGTCTGGCATCGTTTTTCACCGGGGTTATTCGGATCATCCTCCAGGAGGCCGTAAGTTCCGTGGTTAGGGAGCGTGCAGTTGCACTTCGGCTTGTCGCCCCCGAGGCTCGATCCTTCGTCGCCGGTTTGGGCGACGCTCATGCCGCCGATGGCGATCGCCGAAAAAAGAAGAGCGGCGGGTAGCATTTTCCTGACACGGTCCATCTCAAGCTCCTTGTTGGAGAGGGCTGGGGGCCCCCATCTGGGCGTCTTGGTTGACTCCGAGCTCGCTATGGATGAGCTGGAGCACGTCGTCGGTCTTGGGCGGCTTCAGCAGTCCGTAGTGGGACCAAAGGAGTCGGCCTTCGGGCGAGATCAGCAGCGTCAGCGGGACTCCCGTCACCCGATAGGCCCGCTGGAATGAGAAGTCGGGGAAGCTGAGCGTGGGCACGCCATCGAGCAGCGGTTCCTCCTCCCTCTCCCCCGGCATCAGGATCGAAAGCGTCTCGAGGTCCGGCGCCAGGTTTTGGACGTCGGTGTAGAGCTGTCTCCAGACGTCGGCCTGCGAATAGCAGACGCCGCACTGGGGTGAGTGGATCAGCAGGAGACGGTGCGGTGCGTCCGCGCTGCTGTCGTCGGCGCTTTTAAAGGAAACCGAGTGCTCGACGCCACCGGCGTCCTCGGACTCGAAGGCCGGGAAACGATCTCCGGGGATGGCTTCGTATGAGCCCGCCAGACCTCCGCTGCGCGCGGTCTGTTGAACCTGCAAAAGGTTTCTGTAGCGCGCGCCGACGACGCTGCAAAAGATCAGGCTGATGAACGTGATCGTCCAATAAAAGAGATGGAGCTTCGTGTCTTTTGTCATAGCTTCCCTATCCGAGCCGGACTTCGGCGCCCTGCTGGTCGCCGACGAGCGGATTCACTCCGAAAAGGCTCGATGAGCTTCTGGGGCGTGAGATCGACGAGGCGTCTCCGGGCGTTCTAGACGTTCCCGTCCTGTGACCCTCAACGCGGGAAGGTCAGGAATCGGGGATCACGGGAGTGTCACTTCGTCCGGGCACTGCACGAGCAGGCACGATCGGTAGACTTGGACCGAGCAAGAGCAGCGAAGCCATGGATTTAGCCCGGGAGCAACGCAGTGCTAGATTTCTTCTTGATCGCGGACGACGTCGATGAAGACCCGGAAGATCCGGGCGACTTGCCCTTCGTCGGCGGGCTCACCCTGAGGGACCACTACCTGCTGGGGCCGTTCTGGCAAGTGCTGGAGATCCGTGACCTCGAGATTCCATTTTTCTTAGACAGCCGACTGAGGGCCGCCGAGGCCCAGCTCGCCTTGAGCTTGCTGGACTCGGGAGGCGAAGGAGCCTGGTCGGCTCACCGGAACGAATTCAATCCGCTGGCCCAGATGCGGCACATCTTGCGGTCGGCGGTTGGAGCCAGAGAAGGGCTCATCTCTTTTTGTGATTGAGCTGAGGGGGCTAGCCGTCGGCCAGGGACAGCTCCAGAAGCTCCCGCACGCCGGAAGCCGTCTCCAAAATGGCGAGCAGCGTGCGACCTTGTCCTGCCAAGTCTTTGACCGTGGCATTTTCTCGCTTCAGGAGAACGGACGGCTCGGCGTTCGGGAAGACCTCCGCGATCACGGCAAGCGGAGGTTCTTCGCGGTGCGGCATCCAGGTGAGGCTGACGGCGGCGGCGGTCAGATCGTCGTCATAGACGATCTGTACGGATTCCCAGGACGTGTCATCGGAGGGAACCGGAGGGAGGATGCCGATGAGCTGCCGCTCTTCGACCCGACCCCTGTTGACGAAGACGGTCTTGAGTTTCCAGTCGCAGGCCTCGACGACGAGGAAGGACCGGTAAGCCACCAGGTCTGTGGCGCAGGAGATGATCTCGTGGTTCTGGCCTTCAAATTCATAAGAGCTCCCGGGGCTGAATCGATGGAGCGACGATGGGGACGTTCTGGTGGTGACGGACCACACCTCGCCGGACCCCGCTTCCAGTATCTGGTTCCTCAACAGGAACGAGAGATCGTCGTTGAAATACTCTGGGACGATCAGCGATTGGAAGTCTGGATCCGTGTAGGCCAAGACCGGCTCGCCCTCTTCATATCCCGTGATCATCCAAAGGCGGGTGCCGTCCTCGGCGAGGGTGACGGGTCGTCGTGAGAAAGGCTCCCCGAAGGCGCCTTGGAAGTCGGGTGGAAAGTCAATGCGAAGCCGTTCCTCGATCGCCAGCGTCTGCGGGTCGAGGCGCAGGAGCTCCGCGGGGGCATGCGTCGCCACGAAGAGTCCCAGGTCGCCGGCGGAAAGAGCCCGCGGGACGCCCTGAAGTCGAACGGAGGCTTCGAGCTCGCCGGCGGTGGAGAGGCGCAACAGCTCGTTGGGCTCGCTGACTCCAATCAGGAATCCGTCGGCGACGGATTCGACGAGTTCCGGAATGCTGCCGGCGAGATCCGGGAGCTGGAGGGGTTTAAAACCGGCGTCCGAGGTCATCCCGACGTCCGCCCCAGCCGGCGGGAGCGTGTCGGGCGCCTCGGGGTCTTGGGAATTCAGGCGGTAAAACACGAAAGCTGCGAGCAAGGCGACGGCGGCGATCGTCGCAGAGCGAGCCAGCCGGCGCTTGGTGAGGACTCCCGCGAGCCGCGCGGCGTCGGCCACCACTTCGGCGGCGATGTTGCCCGACGGCTTCAGCATCACGACCGATAGGAGGTAGGCCGGGATCTCGGCGCGGTCCGCGGGCGCTAGGAGCACCGGCAGGACCCGGCCTTCGGGGCGCGGCCATTTGCGTGCGGCGAGCCTCACTTCGGACAAGGCGTAGTGCCCCGGGGCCACGGAGTGGGGACTGATCATGAAGACAAAGAGATCGCACTGGGAGATCTCCTCCTCAATGCGCCGGTTGTAGTCGCCGCTCGCCTTGAGGTCGCTTTCATCAAAGAAAACGCGATGCCCTTGGTTGCGCAGGGCATGGACGGTGGGCTCGACCTGACGGACGTCTTGTGAAGCGTAAGAAACGAAAATCTTCATCGACGTGTCCGGAATTGACGGCTGGGTCGGCGGGTCCTCAGCAGCCCGAGATAGATAGATATAAAAGAAACGCGACCAGGGTCAGCGGGATCACCACGCCATCGAACGGCGGACGGGTGGAGCGCCGGCCTTCTGGGAGGGCCGGGCGCTCGCCGTGGACTTCACCGAAGTCACCGTCGATAACCGCACGATAAGTGTAGCCTCCGACGCTATAGTTCACGATCCAGGCCGGTAGGAGGCAGTGCCGAAACTGGATTTCTTCGCTCACGGTCTCAACCGTCTCGACTTCGGCAAATTCGCCGAAGATATCAGCGCGCACGGCGCTCTGGATGTCGGTGTCGCGGGATCGGACGGCCTGGCGGAAAGAGGTTTTGAGGTCGCGGTTATAGCGCTGCGCGGCGAAGCCTTGGAGAAACGCGGGATCATACGGGCGTAGGGCCTCTCTCCCCCAGCGGCCCCAGTCAATCGGGTACCAGTCCGCCTGCCCGGAGGCGCCGACCACGACGTCCTGAAACTCGAGGCGCACGGCGCCGCCGGTTTGGTTCCAGTCGATACGTTTCTCGGACCACGGACTCGGATCGCCGGACCGTCCGCGGTAGAAGCTGGTGGAGCGCCACGTGAAGGCCCAATAGGGCAGATAAACGCCCTCGATCGTCGCGTCGGCCAGGGCGGTCGCGAGCTCAGTCTCCGAGAGGCGGCAGGGCTGGAGCCAGGATTCGAGCGCTTCCATCGCCTGGTCCTGGGTGAGTTTGAACGGCAAGATGGAGTCCGGAGAGAGAACGTCCGGCGCCTCGACCTCATGCAGGATAGGGCTGCCGCAATAGGGGCAGTGCCCCGATTGACGGTGCAGCACCGAGCGTCCGCCGCACCGCTCGCATTCGACTTCGTGACCCGCCGGAAAGATCTCGTCAAATGACCGCAGGCGGTCCGGCTTGCTGAGCGCCGCTTCGAAGTCAAAGCGTCGGATGTCCTCGCCCGGTTCGCTGTCCACGGCGAGCTGATGACCGCAGTGACGGCACTTGAGGGCACGGACGGCGGCCGCGAAGTGCATCGCGGAGCCGCAGCTTGGGCAGTCGGAGTGGAGCTCTCGGACCATGGGCTCCGACATCCTCTCAAAGAAAACGAGCCACGTCTGCCGCGGCCGCTTGGCCTCGGCGTGGCGACTGGCAATATCCACGGCGGACGCCGCGCCCGCCGCGGGCGGCTCCGGTCGGCTGAGCCATTCCGGACTCCGCCTTCGCCTCAACAGCCAGGGGGCCAAAGTTCAGCCGCTCCGCGAGTGGCCCGTTGTCGCTGGTTTAACGTTGAAAAGTCTCCAAGCTCAACCAGTATTCCTGCGATCTTTCTCTTCAGCCCAGCCAAGAACGACCCGCCCTCGGGTTGGGCGGACCTCCACCACGGGCCAGTCGGGAAGAGTCCAATCCACTCCGTATCCGTCACCGGAGGGTCGCCATGTCCGAAACGCTGAAGAGGCCGACGCGCTGGATCTCAAGAGTTCTCTCGATCGCGCCGTCCCTGGGGCTGCTCGCCGCCGCCCTGGCGATTTTTCTGGCGAGGACATCCCGGTGCGGCGACTCGCCCGCGGAGTTTCGCCGCATGGGACTCGTGGTCGCGGCGGCCTTCGCCGCCAGCCTGGCCGCGGCGCTCCTCCCCGAGCTTTGGGTCCAGCGTCTCCGGCGGACCTGCGAATGGCTCGTGGGCTACTTCCTCGCCTACGTGATGATGGGGTACGGCTGGGCGAAGCTCCTCGACGTTCAGTTCAGCGCAAGCCCGACGAGCTTCGATACCCGGCTGGTCGACATGTCTCCGATGCAGGTGGCGTGGGCTTTCTTCGGCTACAGCTATACGTATCAAGCCTTCGCAGGGCTCGGCGAAGTGGCGGGGGCCTTCTTCCTCTGCTTCCGCCGCACGCGCACGCTCGGCGCCTGTATCTTGCTGGCGGTCTTGAGCAACGTGGTGCTGATCAATATCTACTACGGCGTCTGCGTGAAGCTCAATTCGAGCGTCTACCTGCTGATGACGCTTTATTTCCTCGCGCTTGACGGGAAGCGCCTGTGGCTCTTCTTCATGACGGGGCGCAGCGTCCCGGCCGCCGATCGGGGCCCGGGACCCACGCCGCTGCGCCTTCTGCCGTGGCTGAAGGCCGGGCAGATCCTGGCGCTGCTCCTCGTCCTCGTCCATCCGCCGTACGAGGTGCGGCGATCGAAGGCGATCTACACGATCAGCGAATCGAGTCCGCTCTTCGGCGCCTGGCGGATCGAATCCATCACGGTCGACGGCGCGTCGAGGTCGGCCGAGGAGCTGTGGGGGCAGCCGTGGAATCGGCTCTTCATCGAGCGCGGGCTTTGGGGCACCGCGAGGGGCGAGGGCGACGTTTCCAATGCCTTCGACTATGTCGTCGATGAAAACGCCGGCACTCTGGAGCTCAACTTCCGCAAGCCGCGATTGACGCTCGAAGGTCGCTACGGTTTCGATGACGCCGGGGGCTGGAGAATCGAGCTGGACGGCTCGCCGGCCGCAGTGATCGAGTTGGAGCGGATGCCTGAATTCCGGCACGAACGGAAGTAGGAGAGGCCTTCCCCTAAACATTCTACAAGTGGGCCCGTAGCTTCGTGTAGAACGCCAAAGGGAAGGCCCGGAGGCGTCATCGCCGAAGACTCTCAGCCGTGGATCCAGGTCGCCGACCGGCGCGGCTTCGCGAAAGGAAAGTGATGCGACACACGAGTGTTTTGATCGGGGTTCTGATTCTCTGCTGCGGCCTTGGGGCCGCCTGCACGCAAGGCCGGGGCGGTGATGCCCTTTGGCAGGGCGTCTTTGTGGCGGAGAAGAGTTTCGGACCCCAGTTCCGCGGGCCGTTGACTTTCCATCGAATGGGCGACGGCTGGAGCGCCAGCATTCAAGGTGAGCGGGCCGAGGTGAAGCGCACGCCGTCGGGGGACGGCGCGCATTGGGCGTTCGCCATCGAGGACCAAGGGCGCTTTGAAGGTCACCAATCGCCGAACGGCGGCGCCATTGACGGCCACTGGATTCAAGCGCCGGGGGAGGTTGAAATCTATCCATTCGCGACGCCGGTGCGGCTCGAACCCGCGAGTGACGCCGCGTTCGTCGGGGAGGTGCGCCCTTTCCCGCAGGAAGTATCGCTGAATATCTCCCTTACCCCCGACGGCGATCCCCGCGGCGTCGGGGCGGCGAAGTACCAAGCGTTCCTGCGTAATCCCCAGCGCAACCTCGGCGTTTTCTTCCGCATAGACGCGGCGACCGTCAAGGGCGAAGAAATTCGTTTCGTGCGGAGCGACGGTGAGGAGCTGGCGGTGGGCCGGAGCGTCGAGCCGGGCCAGCACTTCAGCCTCGTCTTTCCGCGCTTCGGTGAGACCTTCGATTTTAGGCGCCGGCCCCGCCACGACGCGCCCGGTTTCTACCCGCGGCGTTCGACGGAGGCCCAAGTGAAGCTCGGGAGGCCGGTGGAGACCGGGGACGGCTGGAAGACCGCGACGCCGGGCGCCGCCGACCTCGACGAGGGCCTGCTCCGGTCGTGGATTCAGTCCCTCGCCACCTTCGAGCCGACGGGGCTTCGCCAGCCCTATATCCACGGGGTCCTGCTCGCCCGCGGAGGGCAGCTCGTGCTCGAGGAATACTTCCACGGGCACCACCGCGACATGACCCACGACTCCCGCTCGGCGGGCAAGTCGCTCGCGTCGGTCCTCTTGGGGATTGCCATCCGTCGGGGCGATTTGCCAGATCTCGACCAGCCGGTCTACTCCTTCTTCGGCGGCGTCGAAGCCTTTGAGAATCCGGACCCGCGCAAGCGGCGTTTGACCGTGCGTCATCTGATCACTATGACGTCGGGCCTGGACTGCGACGACGATGATTGGGAGACGCCGGGCAATGAGGATCGCATGCAGAGCCAGAGCGAGCAGACAGACTGGTATCGCTATGCGCTCGATTTGCCGATGGTGCGCGAGCCCGGAGAGGCGGGGGTCTACTGCACGGCCGGCATCCACCTGGCTGGCGGGGTGATCCGCGCAGCGACGGGGAAGAGTCTGCCGCGCTTCTTCCACGAGGAGCTGGCCGAGCCGCTCGGTATGGGGCACTACCAGATGAATCTCTCGGCCAGCGACCGCGGCTATATGGGCGGCGGCATTCGACTCCGTCCCCGGGACTTCCTAAAGCTCGGCCAGCTCTTCCTCGACGGCGGCGTGTGGCAGGGGCGGCGGATCGTCTCAGAGGACTGGGCGCGGGAATCCGCCGCCGGCCAGGCGACTCTCTATGAAGATCAGGACTACGGATTCGCGTGGTGGCGCCGAACCGACGAGATCGACCGCCGCACGATCGACACCTTCTACGCTAGCGGCAATGGCGGGCAGCTGCTCTTCGTCATCCCCGAGCTCGACACGGTGGCGATGATCCAGGCGGGGAACTACAGCGATGGTCGGACCCGCAATGAATTCCGGGATCGCTTCCTGCGGGATTTCATCCTGCCGTCGGCGCTCGTGAAGCGATGACCCGCTCCTGTCTCGGTCCCTCGATTAGGTGACGAGGGGCCGAGGGGTCGGACCGGGCTACGGTAATCTCTCGCTCGGGAGCAGGACCCACCGATAGCGACGAGAGGGAGACGCCGACGATGATGGGACACCGTAGACAGCATGGAAAGACCCCGGGCCCTCGCCGGTCCTCAAGTGTGCGCGCCTTCGCGATGCTCGCGGCGCTCGCCGCGCCGTGGATCTCCTCGTCTTCGGCCTATGGCCAGACGCCCGCGCCGCCGGAGCCCGAGTCGGCCCGGTCCGCGGCGGCTCCGGTGACGCAGGACGAGCCACCGGCTGAAGGGGAAGCCAGTCGCCAGCGGCTGCAGGACTTGATGGCCGAGTTTCTGGAGATCGAGAGGGCCGCGTTCCGTCTGGGCACCTGGCCGAAGGCGAAGGTTTACTTCGACTTCTTTGATGAACACGGCGGTAAGCATCCACTCTTCGACCGCTACTTAACGAGTCGGGTGGCCGAGCAGTGGTGCACCCTCGGCAACTATCGAGGCGCGCTCCAGGCCTTCGACCAGTCCCACAATCGGCGCTCTCAAGACGCTGAGAAACCGGACGCGCAGAGGGCTTCCCTCGACGGCTACGAAGCGCAGGACGCGGTCGATGTGATCGTCAAAGCGAGCCAAGGGCGCCGGGCGGTGCTCATCAACGAAGCCCACCACGTTCCCCAGCACCGCGCCTTGACACGTCGCTTGCTGCCCGCGCTCCGTGGGCAAGGGTTCACCCATTTCGCCGCCGAGACCCTCTCGCCGCCGCCGATCCTCAAGCGATCCACTGAAAAGGGCTACCCGACGGGGGAGACGGGTTATTACACGGAAGAGCCGCTCTACGCGGACTTGGTGCGAGCGGCGATGGCCCTCGGCTTCGAAATCGTCGCCTATGAATCGACGGACCTCGACCGAGACACGGACCGTGAGCTCAGCCAGGCCCAAAACCTCAAGGCGCGGGTCTTCGACGGGGCGGAGGACGCGCGGGTGCTTGTCCACCTCGGCTTCTCCCACAATCGGGAGGCCGCGGAGGTCTTTAGCGGCGAGCCGGCGATGGCCTACCGCCTCCGCGAGCTCACCGGGATCGACCCCCTAACCGTCGACCAAGTCTCCTTGAGCGAGCGCTCGGTCCCGGAGCTCGAGCATCCGCTCTATGGCGAGCTGTGCGGCGGCCTCGACGGACCGAACCCGGTGGCTCTTAGCACGTCAGGTGGAGCGACGTGGGCTTTGCCCGATTCGGGCCGCGACGTCACGGTCTGTTCGCCCCGCAGTCGCTACCAAGAAGGACGACCGACCTGGCTCGCCCTCGACGGTCTCCGGCGGTTCGTTCCGCTCGAACCGGGACTGTGTGGCGACGCGGCCGAGTGCCTCGTCGAAGCTCGCCCCGCTGACGAGGGGGAAGACGCCATTCCCATCGATCGGGTGCTGGTGCAAACCGGGGAGCCGCTACCGGCGCTCGCCCTCCCCGCAGGGACCTTCAAAGTCTCGATCTCTTCGGAGGGCGGCGCCTTGATTCGCCAGGCGACGCTGGTCGTAAAGCCCTAGAGGCACGGCGATGGATCTCGGCGGGCGGCTGGACGGCTAGCCGTCTCCGGACTCGCCGTCGCCAGCTTCGGTCGTGCGGACGGCGGCGAAGCGGTAGGCCGGATAGGTATGGAACTCGATGGCTTCAGCGAGGCCGTCGGCGTCGCGCTGCTTCACTTCGATTTCAAAGCCCTGGGTGCGGTCGGCGAAGAGGTTCTGGGACAGCGCGTAGAGCTCGACGTCCTCCCCGAAGCCCCGGAGTCGGAGCGTCCCGCCGTCGAGGGAGACGTCCAAGGTCGCGCCCGGGAGGGGGGTGACGGCGTAGCGGCCGACGACGCTCTCGAGCTCCTCGGTCGCGAGCGCGGCGACCTCGAGCTCTTCGGGCTGGAAGGCCGGCCAGTTATAAATCACCGCCAGGCCGGCGATGATTTCGCGGATCAGCGGAAAGCCGTTGTCGCCGTTGGCGAGCACCACGGCGCCGTGGCCGCTCGACTTGAAGCCGAGCACGAATCCTCGATATCCCGCGTTGCCGCCGAGGTGGCCGAAATAGGTGGCGTGGCCTTCGCCGCCGAGGATCGGGCCGAGGCCCCAGCCGCCCGGCTCTTGGGGTTCGAGCATCGTGAGCGTGGTCTGCCGGCGGAGGCGGCGGTTTGGCTTGCCGGCTTGGGATTTCTGCATGTCGACGACCCACGCGGCGAGGTCGCCGGCGGTCGACCAGAGGCCGGCGGCGGCGCGCTCGGGGTAGATCCGGTAGCCGTCGGCGATCGCCTGCCCGTCTTTGCCGTGCCCGACGGCGAGGTCTTCGGGGTCGGGGGCAGAAAACCCGCTCCGGCTCATCCCGAGCGGCGCAAAGATCTCGTCGTCGACCACTTCGGCGAAGTCGCGTCCGGCGCTGACCTGGAGCCAGGACTCGAGCGCTTGGTAGCCGCCGCCGGAGTAGCGCCATTCCTGGCCGGCGGGGATCGCCGCCGCCACCGCGGGGTGGTTTGCGGGGGCGCCGCCGGCGAGGATTTGCTCCGGCGTCGGCACGGCGTCGCCGTGGCCGTAGCCCGCGAAACCGCCGGGGGTGAGGCCGGACGTGTGGCTGAGCAGGTGGCGTAGCGTGATGTCGCCGCCCAGCGCTTCGATACCGGCGTCGAGCGCGGCGAGGTCGGCGTCGCCGCTGCGGTCCAGGTGCCGGAGTGTCGCGGTCGCCGCGAAGAGTTTGGCGATCGACGCGGCCTGCATCGCCATGTCGGGGGTCAAGGTCCGACCGTCCTCGAGGGTGCCCTCCGCCATCCCCCAGGCCTTTGAGAAACGGAGCTCACCGCCGTCGACGACCGCCACCTGGACGCCGGGAATTCGGTAGTGCTCGAGCCGCTCCATAAGCCGCATCGGCCCCGGAGAGTCACCCGCCGGACTCCACGGCTCATAAAGACCTTGGAAGAGCTCGAGGGCTTCGGACTCGGGGCCCGTATCCGGCGGCGGCGGGATCAGGGGTGGCCGATTGCAGCTGACGACCGCAAGGAGGGTCGCGGCGAGGGTGAGGCGTAATAGGATCGGCGGCGAGGAGAGAGGCATGGAAAGCGTGCGCATGATGAAGAAAAAAAGCGTCGGTCGGTGGTGGATCGCGGTCGCGGCTGCGGCGTGTGTGTGGCTGGGGGCGGTCGCCGGGGCCCAAGAGGCCGTCGACGAATCCGCGGCGGAACTCCAAGGGACGATCGTGACGCTGGGCGTCGGCGTGCCCGACGGGGCGCTTCAAGCTTATGAGATCGGCTCCGTACCCGACGGTCCACCGGCCGGCAACCCTACCTTCGTCGAAGTCGAGGGCCTCTCGGTGGGGCTCGCCGTGGGCGTGCTCGACGGAGAAGAGGAGGTGGTGGAAGTCCAGGTCTTCCAAGGTGAGGACGAGCCGCTGGTGGCGCTGCTCATCGAGCGCGACGTGGACGGCTATGTCGACCTCGACGACGGAACGTCCCTGGTCGTCGCGCTCCAAGGGATTCGTCGATCCCGCTGACTGGATCCCGGGAAGGGGCCCGCGCTCCCTAAGAAAGGCCCGGTGCCCTCGCACAGTCAGTGCCCGGCGGGTTTCCTCAACAAGCCCGGCCCGATCTCGGCGGCGGGCCGGTGACTAGCCGGCGGGGAGTTCCTGCTCGTACCAGGCGACCAGGAACTCCAGAAGCTTCAAGCGTTCGGCCGACGGCCACGGCTGGAAGGACACGCCGCCGGTGGCGCTGATCTGGTGGCGTACCGTCGCCGGCAGACGCGAAAACTCGATCGAATCGTTGAGCTTGAAGCTGAGCAGGACCTCGACGCCCTCCTCCAGCTCGGGCGGGAGCACCAAGCCCATGCCGTTGGCGTTGATGTCGATGGCGTCGACGACCCACGGCTGATCGGCGACCTGCGGCGCGTCGAGGGCGACGAGGATGCCGTGGATGTTGCGGCGAATGCGCCGAGGTTTAGGGTCGTTTTCCGCCATCGCGCTCATGGTGCAGATGCTCCTCTCAGGTCAACGGGAAGGGCGAAATCCTATCGTATCCGCGGCGCCGTTCCGCGAGCTTTTGGCGGTCGACTGCGTGCTATGCTCCGGCGCGTCCAGAGAACTTGCCTTCTAGCACAATAGGCCAGGAGTCGCGCGGATTTTGTCGTGACTCCGCCGTTGGAGAGTGTCATGACCGGCTTGCCTCAGCTCACCCTCGGCGTCGAGGAGGAGTACCAAATCATCGATCCCGAATCGCGGGAGCTCAAGTCCTACGTCCAGGACATCCTCGAAGAAGGGCGGATCGTTCTCCAGGATCAGATCAAGCCCGAGTTCCTGCAATCCCAGGTCGAGGTGGGGAGCCACATCTGCCGCAATATCCAAGAGGTTCGGGCTGAGGTCGTACGACTGAGGCGGTCGATCTGCAAGCTCGCCGCGGAAAAAGGCGTCCGCGTGGCGGCGGCCTCGACCCATCCGATTTCGACCTGGGAACGGCAGGAAGCCAATAAGGGCGAGCGCTACACCCAGCTCGCGACCGATATGGCGCAGCTAGCCCGACGCATGCTGATCTTCGGGATGCACGTACACGTCGGTATCGAAGACCGCGAGATGATGATCGACGTCATGAATCAATCGCGGTACTTCATTCCGCACCTGCTCGCGATCTCCACCAGCTCGCCGTTTTGGCAGGGGCAAGATACGGGGCTCAAGTCCTACCGCACGGTCATTTTCGAGAGCCTGCCGAGGACCGGCCTGCCGCCGAGCCTGAAGTCGTGGTCTGACTACCAGGGCTTCATCGATACCCTGGTCAAGACCAACTGCATCGATGAGCCGACGAAGATCTGGTGGGATATCCGCCCCCACCCCAAGTTTCCGACCCTCGAGTTCCGGTCGAGCGATATCTGCACGACCGTCGACGAAGCGGTCTGCGTGGCGGCCCTCGTGCAGGCGATCGTCGCCAAGCTGATCAAGCTGCGCCACTCCAACCGCTCGTGGCGGAACTACCGCCACCACCTGATCACCGAGAACAAATGGCGCGCGGTGCGCTACGGCACCGACGGTCAGCTGATCGATTTCGGGAAGCAGGAAGAAGTCCCCTTCTCAACGCTGGCGGACGAGCTGCTGGGCTTTGTCGACGACGTCGTGGACCAGCTCGGCTCGCGTCGCGAGGTGGAGTATCTCTACACGATCCTCAGGAACGGGACCAGCGCCGACCGTCAGCGCGCGGTCTTCAAGAAGACAGGATCCCTCCAGGCGGTGGTCGACCATTTGGTGGAAGAGACCCAGGCGGGTTGTTTCTGAATCCTGGGCGGGAGGTCCTCCGGGGCCCCGGCCTTGAGCTAACCAGCCGTTCCGGGTCGACGGCGATCCGGACGGTTTTGAGGGAGACGGGACTGTGAGCGATCCGAGTCAGGACAAAGGGGCCACCCGTGCCGATCTGCTTCGCGTGTGGGGGCCGATTGTGCTCCTGGGTATCGCGGCCTTCGCCTACACGTTTTCCAAGCTCGAGCCCCCGGCGCCGCGGGAGCTCACCCTCGCCGCCGGAGGGCCGAATGGCGCCTACTTCGCCTTCGCGCACCGCTACGCTGACTACTTGGCGGCCCATGATTTTGAGCTGAAGGTCCTGGAAACCGGCGGGTCTCTGGACAACCTGACCCGCCTCGAATCCGGCGAAGCGGACCTGGCGCTTTTGCAGGGCGGCGTGTCGCCGGGGGCGGCGCTCGACGGTCAGATCGAGAGTCTCGGCAGCTTGTTTTTTGAGCCGCTCTGGGTCTTCCATCGATCCGACCTCGAGGTCGAGCGGTTGACGGACCTGGTCGGCCGGCGCCTGGCGATCGGCGGCGACGGCAGCGGTACGCGCGTGCTGGCGAGCCAGCTGCTCGAAGACAATGATGTGTCGCCGACGACCTCCGAATGGCTCGAGCTCGGCGGCGCCGAGGCCGCCACGGCGCTCGAGAGCGGCGCCATCGACGCGGCCTTTTTTGTCGCTTCGGCCTCGGCGAGCTATATCGGCCAGCTGCTCGCCGCCGACGGCGTCGAAGTGCTGTCGCTGCGGCGCTCCCGGGCCTATCGGGTCCGCTATCCCTTCCTATCGCCGGTCGTGCTCGGCGAAGGGGTGGTCGACCTCGACGCGAATCTCCCGGCGCGCGATATCCAGATGGTCGCCGCGGCGACGACGCTGGTGGCCGAGAAAGAACTTCACCACGCCCTCGTGCCGATGCTGATCGACGCCCTCGAGTCCGTCCACGGCGGGTCGGATCTTTTCACCGAAGCGGGGAGCTTCCCGAGCTCGCGGCACGTGGACGTGCCGCTGAAGTCGGAGGCCGCCCACTACCTTGAGAACGGGCCGTCATTCCTTTACCGCTTCCTCCCGTACCGCACGGCGGCGGCGGTGGATCGGATGAAGATCCTGATCCTGCCGTTCATCCCGCTCCTGCTGGTGATGTTCAAGCTGGCGCCGCCCCTCTACCGCTGGCGGATCCGATCGAGGATCTACCGCTGGTATGAAGACCTCCGCGAGCTCGACCACCTGCTGCTCAAGGAGCCGACGCCGGAGCAGGCCAGGTCGGCCCTCGAGCGGATGGAGGTCTTGGAGAAGGAGATTACCGAGGTCACGGTACCCCTGTCCTATATGGATGAGTTCTACAGCTTGCGACTGCACGTGGAGTTGATCGAGCGCAAGCTCGACGACATCCTGGCCGGCGCCCGCCTGGCGAGGGAAGAGCAGCTCCAGAATGGCGGGACCGCGGAGAGCGAATCGTGAGGCGATTCGTTTTCTGCGCGGTTGCGATCTGCCTCGCGCTGCCCGTCGCGTCGCCCGCAGCTGGGCAAGGGACGCCGATGGAGCTCACCGACCTGGCGAGCCGGGCCACGGAGTCGGTGGTGCTCTTGAAGATTCTTGACCACGGCGGCCGCGTCGTGGGCACGGGCAGCGGATTCTTCGTCGGCGACGGCCTGGTGGCCACCAATCATCACGTCATCGAACCCGCTTCTCGGGTCGTCGCGGTCTTCGACGACGGCACCGAGGTCCCGGTTGACTCGATCCTCGCGGAAGACGAGAGGAACGATCTGGCACTGCTCCAGATCCAAGGCGGCAACGCCCGGCCGCTGCCGCTTTTCCCCGATCGAGTCAGCGTCGGTGAGAGCATCGCGGTCATCGGCAGCCCGCTGGGACTGGCCGGGACGCTCTCGACCGGGATCGTCTCGGCCTACCGTGGGGAGGGCCTCGAAGGCGAGGCTTTCCCGGTTCCGCTGATCCAGATCAGCGCCCCGATCTCCTCAGGTTCAAGCGGATCGCCGGTGATGAACTTCAGAGGTGAGGTGATCGGCGTGGCGGTGTCGAAATACCAGGGTGGTGAAAACCTGGGCTTCGCCGTCCCCACGTCGATCCTGCTCGATCTCCAGCGCACGATGGACCCCTCCGGAGTCCCCGTGCGCTCGCTGGGGGCGAGCGCCTCGAAGACCCGCACGGCCGTGCTTGGACGGAACCTGCTGATCTCGGCGCTGGTCTTCACCGCCCTGATCGTCGGGCTCCGCCGCCTGCGCTAGTCCGCAACGATTCGGCTCGACTATTGCTGGATCGTATTCGTCCAGCCGGTGGTGTCACCCGACTCGAAGCCATCGGCAAAGAGAAGACTGTTGGTCTCGAAGTCAAAGTCGGTGACGACGCCGTCGATACCGATGCGGAGATCGTCGGTGGCGCCCCAGAAGCCCCCGGTCCAGGGACCGCCGGCTTTGATCAGGAGTGCTCCGAGGTCGACGTGGATGCCGGCGTCGGGGAAGGCGGCGAGCACTTCAGACCAGGTGCACGGCGCGTTCTGTGGGCATTGCGTGTTGCCCGGTGCGCCGGACGCCCACCAGTTGCCGGCGAGCGTGTCCCAGGTTTGCCACGTCTTGCCGAGCACGGTGAGGCCGGCGTTCGTCGGCTCGTAGACGAGGCGACCCTGCCACGCGACGTCGGCGTCGGTCAGGTCGTAGTCGACGTTCATCTGCAGGCTCAGCGCCAGTGATCCTGTCTCCGGGAAGGCACGGAAAGTGGCGTAGCTCAAGCTGGTGATCGCGTCGAACCGGGTGCCGTTGAAGCGGACGGTGCCCACGATTTCCCGACCGACGTCGTCGATTGTGAAATGGGCGCTGCTCTGGCCGACGGGCGGCGTCAGCGGACCGACGGAATAGAACCCGCGGCCTTCGGGGATTTCTTCGAGGAAACCAAAGTCCGCGGTGTCCTCGTCGACGACCTCCGCCTGGAGGCCAGTCAGCGAGAACATAAGTGTGGCGCAGGCGAGCAGAACCAGCCTTGCGCGGCGACGGCCAAATTTTGAGAGGGGGCTCACTGCAAAACTCCTAGAGTCGGTGGATGCGACTTCAGGGGCGGCACAAAAATGAAATGCAATGCATGAATGACAATAGCAGTGTGGCCGGCTCGCTACGTCTGTGACGAGTAAATTGTCAAGAAATAAAAACCCGCGCCCTGGGGCGCGGGTTTTCGTCGGGGCCAAAGCCGACGGTCGAGGGCGGTCATAGCCGCCGGGAGGGCTGGCTAGTACGCGTTATGCCAGATGCCGGAGCGGATCGTCATCCAGAGGATGCGGAAGTCCAGCAGGAGCGACCAGTTCTGGATGTAGTAGAGATCGTACTGGATGCGCTTCTTGATCGACGTGTTGCCGCGCCAGCCGTGGACTTGGGCCCAGCCGGTGATGCCCGCTTTGACACGGTGGCGGAGCATATAGTCCGGGATTTTGTGCTTGAACTCGTGTACGAAGGTGGGTCGCTCCGGGCGGGGGCCGATCATGGACATCTCGCCGCGCAGGACGTTCCAGAGCTGGGGCAATTCGTCGATGGACCACTGCCGCATAAAGCTCCCGAGGCGCGTGCGACGATCATCGCCGCGGATGGCCCACACCGGGCCGGTGGTCGACTCGGCGTCGACGCGCATCGAGCGGAGCTTCAGAATCATGAAGGACTTGCCGTCGAGTCCCATGCGCTCCTGACGGTAGAAGATCGGTCCGCGATCTTCCCACCAGATCAGCAGGGCGACGATGGGGAAAAAGGGCATCAGGGCGATCAGACCCAGGCTCGCCAGCACGACGTCGATGGCCCGCTTGGCGAGGCTCGACCAGCCTTGGAGCGGCACCTGCGACAAGTTGATGACCGGCATGCCGTCGAGGTCTTCGACGCGGGCGTTCAGCGTCGCGTACTGCAAGATGTCCGGAACCAGCTTCACTTCCACGCAGTGTTTGCCGACCCGCTGCATAACGCGGACGATCTTCCGATGCGCTTCAAGCGGCAAGGCGACGTAGACCTGGTCAACGGCGTGGGCGTCGAGGACGCGCTCGACTTCCTTGAGCGCGCCGAGCACCGGCACGTTGTGGAAGGAGCGGGAGGCCTTGCCCGGATCGTCGTCGAGGAAGCCCACGACCTCGAAGCCCAGCTCAATATGGGCCTGGAGGCGGGCGGCGATCTCTTTGCCGAGGTTCCCGGCGCCGACGATCAAAATCCGCGACAGGTTGTGGCCCGCCAGACGTCGACGCTGCAGGTGGGCGCGGATCGTGACGCGGGAGAGCAGCACCAAGGCGAGGTCGCAGACCACGAAGATGCCGATGAAGGCTCGGCTGTAGGTGAACGGTCGCCCGGTGTCGGCGACCGTGGGGCGATACCAGGCCTGGAGGGCGGAGATCAGGAAGGTCGCGAAGACGACGGCGAGTAGCAAGGTCAGCGCTTCGTCGACCCGGCTCCGGCTCCGGCGGCTCTGGTAGAGGCCGTGGAAGTAGAAGACGATGGGCCACAGGATGAGGACCATCGGCAGGAGCTCGAGATAGCGGGAGAAATCGGGGACGCCCTTGGTCAAGGGCGGAATCTCGAACTCGAAACGGAGCAGCCAGGCGAGAAAGAAGGCTGCGAGGGTAGCCAGCAGGTCGCCGGCGAGGAAGAGCAGTGCGTTACTGCGTTTTTGGGTGCGAATCATCGCCTCTCCGTCGGTCGAAGGCGGCCGGAGCCAGGGACGGCTTGGGCCAAACGGGACCGGTTTGACACGTGGCGGGCAATGGACAAGCGAAGCGCTGCCGCGAATTGCGCGCTGGAGAAGGACCGGGAACGTGTCTTCAATTCCAAGGCATTGAATCGGATACGTTGAAATTTGTCAATCGCAGCGGTGACGTCGGCCACTTCGAAGCCTTCATAGAGCACTCCATGGCGTCCGTCTTCGACGATGTCGAGGACCCCACCCCGACCGACGGCGACCACCGGCGTGCCGCTGGCTAAGGCTTCGACGGCGGCGATGCCGAAATCCTCGACGCCTGGCTGGATGAAGAGTTGCGCGTCATGGAAGAGCTGGCGGAGGGTGTCGTCGTCGACCCTGCCGAGAAGTTCCGCGTGCGTTTGGCACAAGGAGCGAAGGCGTTTTTCTTCCGGGCCGGTCCCGACGATCTTGAGCGGCAGCGCGGCCGCTTCACAGGCTTGGATCGCGAGATCCAATTTTTTGTATGGCACTAGCGCCGAGACGGCGAGGGCGAAGGGCGCCGGCGTCGCCCCGGTGGTCGGGGGGGCGCCTATTTCTTGATTGTATGCTTTTGTCGCATTTTTTGCGAGGTCCGCGGTGTCTCCGTGGTCGGAATCGGTGCGGAGGGAGGCGTCAGCTTCGGCGTCGAGCGCCGCGTCGGGAGCGCCGCCGAAGGAGTCGACCGCCACCGGCGGGTGGAGCACTTCGGCGGACCGACCGTAGTAGCGGTGTATTCGGGTGGCGACCCATCGGGAGTTGGCCCAGAAGTGATCAACGCGATCGCAGGTCGCGCTATCCCAGCGCCTGAGGCCGGAGAGTAAATGGGCGCGGATCTCCGCCAGCAGTCCGCGGCGCTTGGGGAAGTAGTGGTGCTCCAGGTCCCAGGCATAGCGCATCGGACTGTGGCAGTAGCAGAGGTGGACCGTTTCCGGCCCCGGGATCACGCCTTTGGCGACGCAGTGGCTGGTGGAAATGACCAGGTCGTAGCCGGTGAGGTCAAATTCTTCGATGAAGCGGGGGAAGAGCGGCAGGAAATAGCGGTAGTGCCGGGCGAGCAGGCCGCCGGGGAGGCGGGATTGCAGCAGCGACTTGTGGATCGGATGGCGCCGGAGGGCTGGCGATAGCTTGTCCTCGAAGGCGAAGAGGGTGTAGATCGGCGCGCCGGGAAAGAGCTCGGCGATCGCCTCGAGCACCTTTTCGCCGCCGCGCATGCCGGTCAGCCAGTCGTGGACCAGCGCCACCCGAAGGTCGCCGACGGCGGTCTGAAAGTCCTGGGCGTCGCTGGACTGGGGGACGCCGGGCGGATCCGTAACTCGGTCAAGGGACGCCATCGTGGGGCTCAACCGTCGAGCGTGTGTCGATAGAGATCGAGGGTGCGTTCGGCGGCCAGGCGCCAGCTGAACTCTTGGGACCGGCGCTTGCCGACCTTCCGGAGGGAGGCGCGGTGGTCCTTGTCGGTTAAGCACTGCACGATCGCGGCGCCGAGCTTGTCCACGTCGAGCGGATTGACCAGATGGGCGTAGCCGGCGGCGATTTCCTTGAGTGAGGAGGTGTTGGACGTGATCACGGGTACATTCGACGCCATGGCTTCAACGACGGGTAGGCCGAAGCCTTCATAGAGAGTCGGATAGACGAAGAGGCCTGCGCCCTGGTAAATCGCCGGCAGCGCCTCTTGGGCGACGTGTCCGAGCAGGACGAGGCGGTCGGAGATCCCGAGCTGTTCCGCCCGCTGCCGGACTTTACTCTCGATACCGCTGCGATCGCCGACGCAGACCAGCGGTGCGTTGATGTGGCCGGTGTTGACGGCTTGGGCATAGGCCTTGACCACATTGTCGAGGTTCTTGTGCGGCTTCGGATTGCCGACAAATAGAACGTATCCCTTCTCCAAGCCGAGCTGGCGGAGCCAGCGACCGAGCTCGTCATCCGAGAGCTCCTGATGGAAGACGTCTTCAATGCCGTTGTAGATGACTTCGATCTTCTCCCCGGAGACGCCGAAATAGTCGCGGAGATCCTTCTTTGTGTTGTTCGAGACGGTGACCACGCGGTCGCCGCGCTGGAGCCCCCGCCGGATCATGCGCTCGGCGTAGAGGAATGCGAGCCGGTTCGGTAGGAATTCCGGGTAAAGCAGGTGGATGATGTCGTGGATCGTCACCACCGATTTCGATGGCACCCACAGCGGCAAAACGTAGTGGGTGGCGTGGTAAAGGTCGACCCGCAGTCGAAGCAGGAGCCAGGAGAGGGAGACCAGCTCTCGGACCGAGTAGACCTTGGCGCCGTGGGTGACGATCTCGAAATTGTCGGGCAGCTTTTCAAGGGCGCCGACGCCCTGCGGACCCGTGATCAGCAGGTAGTGATTCTCGCGGTCGATCTCGGCGAGCTCCAGCACCAGGTTGCGGATATAGGTGCCGATGCCGAAGTCGCGGATCTTGCGGGCGTCAATGGCGATTCGATGCGCCACGGTAGTCCTTTGTCGTTCGCCCGGAGGGCCGTGGAGCGGTTCCGGGCGGTGGGCCTCGGGGGCCTGGGCTGTGGGGTGCCGGGGGACGGCGGAGGGGACGGTGGGCGTTGCCAGCAGGCGCGCGAGCCACCGGTCGAACGGGGAGAGCGTAGCGTCAACGACGGCGGGCGGTTAGCATCGCAGGCGAGAATTCAAGTGCTCCCGCGAGCATGCCCGGTGGAGCGCCGTGGCCTCGACGGACTTTAGCTTTACCGAACCACCGAGTCAAAGATGCCAACCGCCGAAAGAGTCCGCGATCTCAAGGCCATGAGTTCCCAGCCCAATCCGCGAGCCACGGGTCGCCTGAGTCCTCCGCGGTCGGCGGTTTCAACGACGGAACGACGGCGCGTCACGGCGTCGGCGGAGACACGATAGATGCCGCCCAATCGTCCGCCACGCCGGCGTCGGCGACCCGCACAGACCAAGCCATCGCGCGTCCCCCTCGGCCAGCGTCTGCTCGGCGCTGTGAAGCGCCGGCCCTGGATCTTGGGCACATTCGTGGTGGCGGCTGCGGCGGCGGGGCATTGGGCGTACCACTACGCGCCGCGGGTCCGGCCCGCGGTCGCCAGCGGCCCCGGCGCCGCCATTCTCGATATCCCGTGGGCGGAAGCCGCGGTTTGGCTCCCTTATCCGCACCAGAATCTGGCGGCCCTTGAAAAGCAAGCCGGTCTGGTTTCCAGCTCCGGCCGCGACGTGCTGGCGCTGGCTGAGGTCGAAACACCCCGTCTCCCGACCTTCGGCGGCATGCTCTCGCCGCCGGCCCGCTCCCTCGCCTTGGCGACCGGCAAACGTGGCGAGCTGGCGGTGGCCATGGATATCTATCCGAGCTTCGCGGCCTTCGCGCAGCTGGCCGGCAAGCTGGCGAAGAATCCGTGGCTCGCCGGCGGCGACGTCGAGTGGCAGGGGCGCAAGATCCAGGTGGCGTGGCGAGACGGGCTGTGGCTGGCGGGCTCGCCGAAGCTGCCGAACTTGGCTCCGAAGGATGAGCCCGGCATCGCGCCGTCGCTGGTGGTGGCCCACGTCAGCCGTCCTTCCGAGCCGCTGCCGGCGGGCCGCTATCGGCTGCGGGTGGA
>JBCDKB010000063.1:0-26452 GCA_038747035.1 Acidobacteriota bacterium
CAGCAGCCCCAGCACCGTGAAGGCCGCGAGAATCCACCAGTTCCACACCGGCGTGCCGCCGAACCAGGCCCGATTCACCGCCGGCGCCGCCAGCAGCCAGCTGACGGCAAAAACCAGCAGCGGCGTCGCGTAGAGAAAGGGCCAGCCGCGTCCGAAGAGCCAGGTGACGGCCGCCCACTGCCCCTTCTCCCGCGCCTCTTCGAGCCACGCCGGGCGCGGGAAGAGGATGTAGAAGTGGAGGAATGCCGGCGGCAGGAGAACCAGGGCGAAGGTACCGATGCCGAGGATCCAGCGGTCGACGCCGGAATAAGACGCCGGGCGCAGTCGACAGACGAGGAAAAGCAGAAAGAGGCAGCCGAGGAAGAAAAAGACCTGGCTCGCCAAGAGTCCGGGCTGCCGCACCAGCACGAAAAGGCCGACGAAGAAGAACGCGAAGCCGAGGGCGCAGACGAAGAAATAGGGGCCGTCGCCGATATGGCGCCGTCCGAGCTCGAGGTCCACTTCCTGCAAGCCGCTCGAGGTCCGCACGAGGTAGACGATGCTGTCGCCGATGCGGTGGCGGGAGAGGATCTCCGCCGCGTGGTCAGGGTCGCGGAGCGCCTCGCGGCCGATGCCGACGATCAGGTGTCCCGGTCGAATGCCCGCCCGGTCGGCGCCGGAGTCCGGCACCACGTCCCGCACCCGCAGGCCCTTGTCCGGCGAGGCGTCCAAGAGGATGCCGTCGAAGGCCCGCGGCACGAACATATCGGCGATCGACAGTCCGGCGATGCCGAATGAGATCAGGCCGAAGAGCAGCAGCAGCGGGGTGAGGTTTTGTCGACGTTGCATGGGCGCGTGGCGGTGACCGGCACGTCCAGTTACGGTCATGGGACGCCGAAGTTGGCCACGAGGCCATCAGCGTGGTCGGCGAGTGCCCGGGCCCGCAGCGCGTGCCGATCGAGTTTGCCCCGGGCGCTATAAGGCAGCCGGTCGACGCGGTGCAGCTCCCGCGGACGGAGCCGCGACGGCACCGAGCGCAGGTCGAGGGGCCAGCCGTCGGCGACGACGAAGGCGATGGATCGCTCGCCGCGCGCTTCGTCGGGGACACCGACCACCGCCGCGTCTCGAACGCCGCCGAGGTCTCGGAGGGCGGACTCCACCTGCACCGCGGCGATCTTGCGTCCGCCGATATTGAGCAGATCAGCGACGCGGCCCGTGAGCCGGAGGCGGCCGTCGGCGCCGAGCTGACCGAGGTCGCCGGTGCGAACCGTCGAGGGCTCGGCCGCCGACTCGACCCCCGGCACCGCCGTCGGGTAGCGCCAGCGGCCGATGAGATTGGCCCGCGAGCGGACGGAAACGCGACCGTCGCCGTCGAAGAGTAGCTCGACCCCCGGCAGCGGCTGGCCGACGGAACCGGGGGCCTGCGGATCGGCGGGGTCCCGCTCGAAGCATATGCCGCCGGTCTCGGTCGAGCCGTAGAAGTTATGGACGGGTACGCCGCTCGCGAGGTGGAAGCCTCGGGCGGAGGCCTCCGGCAGCACGCCGCCGGCGCACAGCGGACGGCGCAGCGACGTCTTCTCGGGCCAGCGCGCCGCCGACAGACTGCGCACCAGCGGCGGAGCCAGCGGCAGCACGGTCGCCTGCGTGCGCTCGAGGCCGCGGACCAAGTCCGCCGGGAAGACGCTCGGCTCTAGAAAAAGCGGCGTCCCGAGGACCAAGAGCGAAAGCAGGCCGTTGTCAAAGCCGTAGGAGTGGCTGAGCGGAAGGGCGAGCAGCACCCGGTCGCCGGCGTCGATGTCCATGCCGTCGCCGATCTGCCGAATGCCGGCGCGCAGGGCGGCGGCGTCAAAGCACGCGGCGAGCGGCTCGCCCGTCGACCCGGAGGTGAGCTTGACCAGGGCCGTGCGGGGGGGGGGCTCGGCGGCCTCGACGTCGAGCGTCGAGAGCTCGACGTCGGTTTTGACGCTGTCGTTGATCGCCACCGGCCTCGGACTTTCCGCCAGCCGGGCGATTCCCAAGGACCGGCAGAGCCCGCGGCGCTCGGCGGCGGTCCCCGAAGCGTCCATCGACACGGCCGGGATGCCCAGTCGCCAGGCGGCGAGGAAGATCTCGAGGAACGCCGTGCGATTGCCCACGGCCACCGCCAGCGGCCGCGGATCCCCGTCGAGACGTCGCATCCATTCCGACGACCGGGCGTCGAGCTCTCCGAAGCTCAGGCGGCTCGCTTCCGCCCGGGACTCGACGGCGAGGTCGTGGGGACAGTCCCGGACGCGGCGAAAGAAAGACTCGAGAAGAAGTTCCATCCAGGCCTTGAGATTAGCACGCGGGTCCGGCGGTAGAGGGGCCGCACCGGGGCCCGAAACGGGCCTGCGGTAAACTCCTGATGTGCGTTTTCGATCGTCTCGCCTCAGCCGCCTCGTCGGAATCTGCGCCCTCATTCCGGCCGTGGCTTTTGCGTCAGCGGACGCCCCGGCGCCGGCCCAAGGTCGCGCGGCGTCGACGACGCTGGCCCTGCTCGAATACCAGCGAGACCTCTGCGACACGATCGCCGGGCGGGTCCTGAATCACTGGACCGGGCTCGCTGCGCTGGCGGAAGATGAACAGCAAAACCGAGTGCGCGAGTTCGTGCTCGAGAAACAGCTCTCGGACCTCGCCGGCAGTCGCTCGATCAGCGACCTGATCGACCGCTTCTTGCCCGACGCCGGCCGCGAAACCACCGACGAAACCGCCGCGTCGCTGCGCCGCCTGGCGAACGTGGCGCGCGAGACCTGCGACGTCGTGGCGCTGCCGACGGCGCCCCAGCAGGCCTTCTCCGACCGCATGACCGCGCTGCTCGACCGGTTTGAATTCGAGCGCGTGGAGCTGGGGCGGCTGCTGGTGGTCGCCGAGGACGACCTCGCCAAAGCCCTCGAGCCCTACCTCTTCCACATCCAGCGGGCCGGCGTCGAGGCCGAAGGCGAGTACCTCGCCTACCTCGACAGCATCCGGGAAAAGCCCAAGGCGCCGACCATGGCCGAGCTCATGCGGAGCTGGCACGCCGCGGTCTACACGCCCAAGGTCACGCCCACCAAGAGGGCCCTCAGCGCCTACCTCCAGGCGCGCTCCGTCCAAGACGTTCGGCAGATCGGCGCCTCCTGCCGCGTGCTCGCGACCCAGGTGATCAAGCTGCTGCGAGACGACGAGGCATTCCAGGCCCCCGACGACCGGGTGACCCCCATGCTGCGCCCGATCTACATCGAGATGCGCTCGTTGGCCACGTCCTGCACCGCCGGCAACCAGCGCAAAGTCGATCGCCACTTCGCCACCATGCAGACCAAGCTGCAGACGGCGGCGACATTCATGGCGCGCTACAAGATCCGACCATGAAGGGCACCCGGTGCGCGGCGGCCTTAGCCTTGGGTGCGGCGGTCGTGCTCCTCTTTGCCTGCCGGTCCGACGACGCCGGCGGGACCGGCGCCATGATCCCCGACTATGTCTACGCCTGGGGCGACCGGCTCCAATTTGTCGCGCTGGAGCGCGCCGTGGACCCGTCCGGGGAGGTGAACGTCTCGCTGCTCGGCATGGACCGCGCGGAGCCCCTGCGCCGGGTCCTGGAGGCTCCGCCCGGCGACGACGGCTGCGTCGCGATCCGCACCGAGAGCTCCGTGGACCTCGCCCCGGACGCCTTCAAAGACGTCCGGTCCTCCCTCGCCGCCGCCGACTTCGTGCTCGTCGGCCGCGCGGTCGGGCGGCGGCCCGGTTACCGCGGCGGACGCTTGGGGTGGATCGTCCGCGTGCTCACCGAAGAGGCACTCCGCGGCGAGCCCCTGCCCGACTTTCTGCTCTTCTTCCCCACAGGACGCATCGACTTTCAGGGGCGGTCCTACTGCCTTTTCCACGACGCCTTCCCGTCACCTCCGGAGGTCGGCGACCGCATTCTGCTCATGCACCAAACCCAGCGCCAGGGTCCGCTGATTAGGGGGCTGCCGTCGCAGATGGTCATCCTGCCGGCGGACGGTCCGCCGGTCGTCGGCCGACGCTTGGGGCAGCCCGAGCCCGGGACTGAACCTTCGATCACCTTCTCGACCTCAGCCGAGGCCCTCGGCTGGGCGCGAGCGGGCGCGCAGCTCGCCGACTGAAGGGCGAACCGGCCCCCCACCGGGTTGGTGTTTGCTGTTCTTGGCCCAAAACGGGCCACGCCAGGGCCACGACCCGCCCCGGCGGCCTGTGGCGATAAGTCTCCAAAAGACTTCTCGAGTATTGGTCTCAATTTCTCGACTCTCGCGCGTTGTTGCTCAGCCCAACCTCTCGCGAGCGCCGAGCGATCTGCGAACGGCCAGGCCACCGAGCCCTTTCGGGTCACCGGCGCGATCCGCCGCTTCCTAGACCCCACGAGCTCGGCCCGCCGTCCTTTCGATGGAGCGTCGCCTCGGCCATCGCGATTCCTTGACCTGTCTTTGGAGACTGATCCGTGCTGACGATCCCCTTCTCAAACCGCAGCGAAGGCCGCCTTTCCGCAGGCCCGACCTGGCCACAATTCACCCTCGGTTGCCTCATCCTGGCGCTGTGGTTTTTCTCTGCAACCCCAACGTGGCCCCAAGCTCCGATCCTGGCGCCTTCGGGGCTCGTCGACGGCGGCGCCCACGGCGCCCCCACCTTCGGAGCGACCGTGCGAGCCGCCGGCGACATCCTCGCCGTCACCCAGCCCGCAGACCGAATCCACGGCGTGGCCGCAGATTCGGTCTTCCTCTTCACCGAAGACCTGGACACCAGCTCGTGGTCAGAGTCCCTGCGTCTGACGTTCAAACCGGGTGAATCCTTGGTGGCCCTAGCGACTGATGGACAACACTTCGCATACGCACTCCGCCCGAACTCCCCCAGCCAGCTACCGAGGGTCGTCGTCTGGGGCCGCGGCCCTGCGGACGAATGGACGGTGGTCACCGAACTTCCTACGAGACACCTCCCCGACGCCCTCGCCTTTGAAGGCGACGAGCTCTTCGCGCGATTCCAGTTGGGAACGTCAGGCGATCGGGCCATCGGATCGAGCTCCTCGGTCGCAGGGAACTGGCAGAACTTTGTCACCGGCGACCCGTTCGTCTCGTCGAGTCCAGGCTTTGATGTCACCGACCGACTCGTCGTCTCCGGCTCGGCCTTCTCGCGACGCGGAGCCTCAGACGTCCCATTCCCCGCTCCTTCCTTCTTCCCGGTCCCCTTCGGTGCGACCCTTACACCCGAGGGCTTCGGCGCGGCGGCGGCGTTCAGCGCCGACGGTCGCTGGCTTGCCGTGGGCTCCCCGGTAGACTCCCAGGAAGGTCAGTCTGCGGGCTCGGTCTATCTCTTCGATGTCACGTCGGACGGAAATCCGATTTTCGTCAGTCGGATCGCCCCCTCCATGGCCGGCGTCGAGGTCCGATTTGGAACCGCCGTCGCTTTCCACGACGATCTCCTCGCGATCTCCGCACCCGCAGAGCAGGCCTTCGATGTTGATCCTTACACCTCGATCTTCCGCCTCACTGACGACGGCCGCGCCGAGGCGCTCGCCCACCTCGACGGCGGCGGCCCGAGTCTGGCGCTGGTTGACCGACGGGCTTTCGTCGGCCAGCCCGGGGCCGGGCGGGTTTTGGTCTACGACATCGGCACCCGCGAACCCTCCGTCCAGATCAACCTCGACCCCGTTGCCGTCTGCCAGACGGAGCCGGTCATTCCGATCAGCGGCGCCATTTCCGGCCAGGCTCCGATTGTCGAGATCGAGGGCCGGGCGGGGGAGAACTCGGAGGTGTTGTGCCAGAACTGCGGCACCGAACCCCATTTCGCCTTCTTTGCGGTCCTCGACCCGGAGCTCCACGCCTGCCAAGACACCGTCGTGACGGTCACCGCGACCGCCGCCGACGCTCTGATGACCGCGGCTGAAACCACCGTTTTTCTGGACGAAGGCGAATTGGAACTGGACTGTCCCGACCAGCAGCTTTACGCACGTTGGGGCACCTTCTCGAAGGAGGCAGAACCGCCGATCTTGACGGACCCCTGCGGGACAGCCGCTGTGGCGTGCCAGACCGACAACCCCGATTTGCTGTGGCCCGATATCGCCGCCGGTCTCCAGACTCAGGTCACCTGCACCGCCACCAACCGGTGTCAGCGGACAGCCACTTGCGACTTCCAAGTCTTCCTCACCGAGGAGGATTTGATCTTCCAGTTCACCGAGCTCGAGGACTCGGATTCCGTGGGCCTCGAAGGCATGACCGAATCGGTAGAAGGCGCGGGCACGCTCTTGACACGGATCGCCGCGCAGAAGCTTCAGGTCAGCCACAATCGAGACTCGACCGAGGGCGATACGCCGGGGAAAATCGCCATCAGCCAGCAGATCGCGGGCGACGTTCGACTCGAAACTCAGATCCCCGAGGTTGAGGTGGCCGGTAATTTTTCGGCGGAGGGTGGCCTAGAGCTCAAAGCGGGCGAGTCGCCGGACTCTCCCAAGATCGAAATCGCCCGTTCCTCGGGAGGCAAGCTGATCCTTCGCAGAAGCCAGATCGCGGACGATGGCACCAGAGATGTGCGGGTTGACAGCACCATCGACGCCGAAGGCGTCACGGATATCGCCGTGGAAATGGTGTTCCCCGTCCTTAAGGTCGAGTACTCCCAAGACGGCGGCCAGAGCTGGGTTGGGAGGCCTGACCTGGATCTTTCCCTTTCTGCACCTCCCCTCCAGGTCGTGGCGGGCCTTTTTGTCGCGTCGGACGCAGAGGTTGAAGAGGCGGATCTCCTGCAGGTGCCGGGGCGAAGCGCCTTGAAGTCTTCAACCCTCAGCGCCACCTTTTCCTTCGCCGATCTCAGGTTCAGTCGCCCGGAAGTGGAGCCCGAGCCGACGTGCGAAAGCGACAGTTTTGAGGGTGAAACGCTTGATTCGGCCTGGACGCTCGCGGGTGTCGGCAACGCCAATCAGCAGTCGACCGCCTTAGAAAACGGCGAGCTCCAGCTCACCGCCGACGGCGCCACCGCCTTCTTCGGCGCCGACAATATGGGATTTCTCTACCGCGAGGTGAGCGGCGATTTCCGCATGGAAACCACCGTGGACGGCGGACCGATGGACACCGGCGGCCGCTACCGCAAGGCCGGTCTCACAGTCCGGGAGAGTCTCGACAAATGGGACGTGCGCCTGCTCGCCAAGCTGGTCCCTTTCTGGAACAACACCGACGAGACCCACCTGCAATTCGTCGCCCGAGAGTCCCACGGCACGCCGGGTCGCCTCCCAGTCGCCCGCGACGTGGTCGGGGTCCCCCGCCTGCTGCGCTTGGCGGTGATCCGTAGCGGCAATACGCTCTCCGTGGAGTATTCCACCGACGGCGGCACGACCTGGATCCGTCCGACCACGGGCCTGGGCGGCTCGATCACCATCGACGACCTGGCCGAGACGCTCCTCGTCGGTCCGAGCATGGTGTCGAACAACATCTCGGTGACCTCGACGGCCCATTTCGACGACTTCTCGCTCTGCCAGCCTTAAGCTGCCAAACGAGCCGGGCTTCGGGTGATCGACTCGGGGCCCGCCATTCAACCCACCCCGGCGATAGGGCGGGAAGTGCCCTCAACGCGCTGCCGAGCTGAAGCGCCAGAGGAAGGCAACCGTCAGGCCGAGGTGGGTGGCGCTGTCGCCGAAGGCGTCTTCCCGCAGGGCCGAGAGCTCGACCCGAAGCGCGGCGTAGTCGCTGGAGCCCAGACCCATGCGAACGCCGAGGGCGGCGCGGAGGGCGGTCGCTTCGTCGGCGGCGTCGGGCCCCAGTATGTTGTCCAGCCGCACGTCGGCCCGTCCGGCGCCGAGCAGGCCGTACGGCGAAAGAAAGCGGCGGGACGGTCCGAAGTAGTAGAGGGCGTTGAGCGTCGTCGCGCGGAAAGAGCCGTCGAGGACCGACGACGCCGACGTATGCTGCAGCTCCAGCTGGAATCGGTCGGTGACGAAAAAGCCGACCCGAGCGTCGAGAGCCAAGCCGGTGTCGCCGCCCAGCTTGTCGTCGAGCTCGAGGATCCCCGGGCCGCCGCCGACCTCGACATCACCCCGCTGCTGGGCCGCCACAGGCGACGCCAGGGCGAATCCTGCGAGGGCGCAGAGGAGGGTAAAGACCAAGACCCGGGCAGCGCTTCGACCGACGGCGCGTCGCTCCGGGCGGCCCAACGTCGAAAGCGTGGACGCATCGAGCGCGGAAGAGCGAACGGGAAGAAACGACCCGCCGGGGGCGGCGGCGGTGAATGGCGGGAGAAATCGCGGGCTCATGGTTCGGTGACCTCATCGGCATCGGAAATTCGAGTTGGCACCGGTCGACGTCCGACCGGATGCGGCGGGCCCCGCCGGGCTCTCTGGCCCGTCAACGCGGCCCCGCCGTCGCAGGTAAATCCTGCGTCTCGACGGCCGATCCCACATCCGCCGACCGGTCTTTTCCCGCTCGGTCCTTCGGCGGGCGGCGGCTCGTCCTTTCGGCCGAGCTAGCGCACGATGCGGCCGGTCTCGTACGCCCAGAGGGCGATTTCCACCCGATTGCGCACGCCGAGCTTGCCCATCAGGCTCGCCAGGTGGGTCTTCACCGTGCTCAGGCTGATGTGGAGCTCCGCCGCGATCTCCGCGTTGGTCCGCCCCCGCGCAACGGTGAGCAGCACCTCTTCTTCGCGGGCCGTCAAGGCCTCCTGCGGCTGACGCGGAGAAGGCCTCGGCCCCATCTCGCGGAAGCGGGCGAGCAGCCGGGTCGTGACGTTGGGGGCGATCAGCGCCTCCCCGCTCGCCGCCGCTTCGATCGCCTGGACCAGCAAGTCCGGACCGGCGTCCTTGAGCAAAAACCCCCGGGCGCCCGCCTTCAGCGCGCCGTAGACGTACTCGTCCACGTCGAACGTGGTGATCACGACCACCGCCAGGGGATCTTCAACCTCGGGCCCGGCGAGCTGGCGGGTCGCCTCGATGCCGTCCATGGTCGGCATCCGGACGTCGAAGAGGCACACGTCGGGTCTGAGCTGACGCGCCAGGCTCACCGCCGCCTCGCCGTCGCCGGCTTCGCCCACCACCTCGAGTCCGGGCTGGGCCTCGAGGATCAGGCGCAGGCCGGCGCGCACCAGGTCCTGGTCGTCCGCGAGCAGGATGCGTCTCCGGATCAGCTCGTCGCCCATCAAGTCCCCCGTTGACCGGTGCGCGGGAGCTCGGCCTCGAGGCACCAGCCCCCCGCCGGATCGGGCCCGGCCTCGAAGCGACCGCCGAGCAGCGCCGCCCGCTCGGCGAGCCCGAGCAGCCCGAATCCTCGCCGCCCCCTGGCGCCAACCGGCGTCGGATCGCCGTCGTCGCGGACGCGGAGCGTCACGGCGGAGCCGTCGCCCCGGAGGTCGACCCACACCTTGGTTTTATTTCTGGCGTTGCGCTCGGCGTTGGTGATCGCTTCCTGCACCATGCGGTAGATCGCACTGCCCGCCGCCGGCCGCAGGTCGCTGAAATCGCCCTCCATCGAAAGCTCCGCCCCCGCCTCGGCGACAAGTTGCGGAAGGTCCGACAGGCCCTTCTGCGGCGCCAGGTCGTGCTCGCCGTCCGAGCGCAGGGCGCCGACGATGTCGCGCATTTCTTCGAGCGTCTTTTTGGCAGCCCCTTCGATCACCTCCAGGGTGGCGAGTGCCCGCTCCGGACTGCGGTCCGCCACGGCCCGTCCGGCCTGCGCCTGGATGGCGATCGCCGACACGTGGTGGGCCACCGTGTCGTGCAGCTCGCGGGCGAGGCGCTCCCGCTCTTCGAGCTTGACCCGTCCGAGCGCCTGCGCCTGGCTCCGGGACTGGAATCGGGCGGTGGAGCCGAGCGCAGCCGGGAAAAGCAACATGACCGCCGAACCGATCGCTTCCTGCGGCGTCCGCAGGTCGCCGAGCGCCGCCGCCAGCCCGAAGATGCCGAGCAACACGCCGAAGCCCACCGCCATCTGCCAGCCGGCGCCCCAGCGGCAGAGCGCGAACGGCAGGATCAAAGCCAACGCGTGACTCGGCGGCGCCTCCCAACCCGTCGCCTGGACCGTGGTGACGATCTCAACCGAGAAACCCACGCCGAAGGCCGTCAGGAACGCGCCGAGCGGCCACCGCAAACGCAGCAGGATCAAGACGCCGACAAAGATCGAAAGCGCCACCGCCAGCGGCCGGTGCACCTGCCCCGGCTGCAGCGCGGCGTCGGCGACCATCACCGCCATCGCCGCGAGGCCGAAGAGAAGATCCCGGGTCCCCGGCGACGGTGGATCCGCCGGCCGGGGCTCGGACCACAGGGCGGCGAGCGCGTCGAACATCGCTGACGAGCTTACCCAAGCCCCCGCTCGACGGAATCGGCCGAAAGGACGAGTCCCGGCCCGCGCAGACTCGCCGCTTCCGAACCCCGCGGCTACAGAATCGCGTCCATGGCCGCCCGCTCTCCCGCCACCACCGCGGTGGCCTGGGCGGCGGCGGGCGGGGCGGCGCGGAAGGCGAAGTGGATGGCGGCCTGGACCTTGTTGAAGAGGAAAGCGTGGCGAGAGTGCTCGGCGAGGACGTCGCGGTGGGCGGCGAGCGGACCTTCGAGTCCTCTCTCCGCCAGCACCTCTGCGAGCTGAGTCTTCGCCACCTGCGCCTGCTGGAGCAGGAACGTGCCGCCGAGCACGGTGGCCGTGAGGTCGAGGACCGGCACGGCGTTGAGCATCATCAGCAGCTGGGCATCGTCGCGACCCGGCACGGCCCCGAGCAGGCCCCGGAGGGCTTTGAAGGCGGCGCCGATCTGGCCCGCGGCGGCGCCGAGGTCGGCGTCGTCGGCCAGCGCTTTGACGGTTCCGTGGACTTCGTCGAAAAGCACTTTCAGCGGCGCGCCGCCGGCCATCGGCATCTTGCGGCCGACGAAGTCGAGGGCCTGGATGCCGTTGGTGCCTTCGTAGATCGAGCAGATCTTGGCGTCGCGGAGGTATTGCTCCGCCGGGTAGTCGGCGGTGTAGCCGTAGCCGCCGAAAACCTGGAGCGACCATTCCGTCACGCGGAATCCCCAGTCGGTGGGCCACGATTTGCAGATCGGCGTCATCAGGGCGACGAGGGCTTTGTACATCTCTTGACTTTCGCCCTCTTCCGTCCGGCTGCGGTCGAGGTAGAGCGACGTGCGCAGCAAGAGCGAGCGCATGGCCTGGATATAGGCCGACGAGGTGAAGAGCATGCGGCGCACGTCGGGGTGCTCGACGATCGAAACTTGGCCTTTGCGCCCCGAGCTCCGGTCCCAATGCTTCATCTGCTGGCGCTCGTGGGCGTAGTCCAAGGCCGCGAAATTAGCCGCCGCCGCCACCGCTACGCCTTCGACGCCGACCTCGATGCGGGCCGCGTTCATCATGTCGAACATCAGGCGCAGGCCCTGGCCTTCTTCGCCGAGCAGGTAGCCGCGGCACTGGCCGCCGTGGCCGAAGACCATCGAGCAGGTCGGCGACGCGTGGATGCCGAGCTTGTGCTCGACGCTGGCGCAGTAGACGCCGTTCGTTTCGCCGAGGGAGCCGTCGTCTCCGACCCAGAGCTTGGGCACGGCGAAGAGCGACAGGCCCCGCGACCCCGACGGCGCATCCGGAGTGCGGGCGAGCACGGCGTGCACGATATTCGGCGCCAGGTCGTGCTCGCCGGAGGTGATGAAGATCTTCTCGCCTTCGATGGCGTAGGTGCCGTCATCGAGCCGCGTGGCCCGGGTCGTGGAGGCGCCGACGTCGGAGCCGGCGTGGGGTTCGGTCAAGCACATCGTGCCCGTCCACTCGCCGGTCATCATGCGCTCGCAGAAAAGGTCCCGCAGCCGGTCATCGCCGTAGTGCTCGATGAGCTCACAGCAGCCGCGGGTGAGCAGCGTCACCAGGCTGAACGACAGGTTGGCGCCGGCGAAGATCTCGTTGAGGGCCGCGCCGAGGGTCGCCGGCAGCCCCAAGCCGCCGAGCTCCGGCGAACCGGTGCTGCCGATCCAGCCGCCTTCTTTGAAGTGACCCCAGGCGGCTTTCTGCGACGGCGGCACGGTCACCGAACCGCCGTCCCACGTCACGCCGACGCGGTCTCCGTCGGCGTTGATCGGCGCCAGTTCGCGCACCGCCAACTCGGTGGCTTCGTCGAGCACCATGTCCAAGTTTTCCCGGTCCCAATCGCCGAACAGCGGCGCGTCGAGCAGGGACTCGAGCTCCAGCCAGTCGAAGAGTTGAAAACGCAAGTCCTGCAGGTCGACGCGATAGGCCATGGCGAGCTCCTCCGTGGGTTGGCGGTCGACCGATGATATCCCCGCGGACCCGCAATGGAGCTACAATCCGCCCGCAGCCAGCCCCCAGAAGCGGGGCCCGGAGAGCCCGCCAGCAAGCCCCCGCCCCGCACAGCGCACCCACACAGGAAAGAGTAGCCATGGCCAAGCAGAATTCCTTCGATATCGTCTCCGAAGTCGACCTCGCCGAAGTCAAGAACGCCGTCAACCAAGCCGCCAAAGAGATCTCCCAGCGTTACGACCTGAAGAACACCCACTCGACGGTCGACCTGAACGAGAAAGACAACAGCATCGAGCTCAACGTGCCCGACGAGATCATCCTCAAGCAGGTGGTCGACGTGCTCCAGTCGAAGCTGCTGCGACGGGGCGTGTCGATCAAGGCGCTGTCCTACGGCAAGGTCGAACCCGCCGCCAATGCCCGGGTGCGCCAATCGATCGAGCTCCAGCAGGGCATCCCCACCGACAAGGCGAAAGAGATCGTCAAGTCCATCAAGGCCGCCAAATTCAAGGTCCAGGCCGCGATTCAAGGCGACACCGTGCGCGTCACGGGCAAAGACCGCGACGTGCTGCAAGAGGTCATCGCCCACGTGAAGGGCGGTTCCTTCGACATCGACATGCAGTTCACCAACTACCGCTAGGCTCCGAATGTCCGGAGGGCCGGGCCCCGTGACGAAAGCGTGACAGTCCCCGGCCCGGAAAAACCAGGAAAAACTTGACGGTATCCCCGACAGGTCTCTATAGTCTCGCGCCATGCCGTTCGCCGCAGCCACCGCCGATTCTGCCCACGTTGCCGTCCGCGCTTTGACGCGTGAGGCCACGATGCGCCAGACCGCGTGCGCCCGCATGGCGACGCCGAACCTGCTTTCCCTCGCCCTCCTTCTTAGCCTCCTCCTTCTTAGCTCCATCGGAGCGGGGGTGAGCTGACGCGCACAAGAAATCGAGCGCGACATCGAAAAGGCCCCCGGATTCCGGGGGCCTTTTTTGTTGTCCGCACGTTCCCCCGAGACCCGGCTTCCGCCACACCCGATCCTGACCTAAACCCGAACAGAGACCCACGAACACCCGGCCCCCCGGGGCTTTTGCAGCCAAGCACTGGATAAAACGGAGACCCGCCATGGTGGACACCACGGAATGGATCTGGCACCGAGGACGCTGGTGCCGCTCCCGCGACGCGACCGTGCACGTCACCGCCCACGCCCTGCACTACGGCTCGTCCGTCTATGAAGGACTGCGCTGCTACGCGACGCCCGATGGCCCCGCCGTCTTCCGCCTGCAGGACCACATCGCGCGTTTCGAGAGCTCCTGCCGACTGCTGCGAATGCCGCTCCCCTATGCCCTCGACGACATCGAAGCGGCCTGCGTCGACGCCGTACGCCGCAACGGCCTCGAGGCGTGCTACATCCGCCCCTTGGCCTACCGCGACAGCGGCGCCATGGGCCTGGTGCCCACCACCTCGCCGGTCGAGGTAACGGTCTTTGCGTTTCCCTGGGGCGCCTACCTCGGCGGCGACGCCCTTGAAGAAGGCGTCGACGTGGCGGTGTCGTCGTGGCGCCGCATCGGCTCGGACTCGCTGATGCCGATGGGCAAGATCGGCGGCCAGTACATCAACAATCAGCTGGCCTCCGCCGAAGCCAAGGCCAACGGCTTCGCCGACGCCATCTTGCTCGACGGCGACGGCCGGGTCACCGAGGGGGCCGGCCAGAACCTCTTCCTCGTCGACGGCGAGGTCATCACCACGCCGCCGGCGTCCTCGGCGATCCTCCGGGGCATCACCCGCGACTCGGTCATCACCTTGGCCCACGACCTGGGCTTCGAGGTCCGGGAGGCGCCGATCAGCCGCGAGAGTCTCTACCTCGCCGATGAGGTCTTCATGACCGGCACGGCGTCGGAGATCACGCCGGTGCGCTCTATTGACCGCCTGCCGGTGCGCGCCTCGGCGCCGGGCGAGGTCACCCGCATGCTCCAGCGCGCCTTCTTCGACATCACCTCAGGCCACGCCGCCGACCGCCACGGCTGGCTGACGCCGGTCGCCGACTCCCTGAACGCCGCCTCCACCTCCGACCACGCCCGGCCCCGCGCCGAGAGGACCGCCCGATGACCGCCGATCCGATCGACCCGACGTCCATTCGCATCTTCGACACGACGCTGCGCGACGGCGAGCAGTCGCCGGGCGCCAGCTTGACGAGCCGCGAGAAGCTCACCTTGGCGCACGAAATCGCCGCCCTCGGCGCCGACATCATCGAAGCCGGCTTCCCCGCCGCGTCCGACGACGACGCCGGTGCCGTCGAGCGCATCGCCCGTGAAGTCGGCACCGCCGACGGCCCGATCATCTGCGGTCTCGCCCGCACCCACCGGCACGATATCGACCGGGCCTATGACTCCGTCCGCCACGCCCAGAAGCCTCGGATCCACACTTTCCTCGCCACCTCCGACCTACACCTCGAGCACAAACTGCGCATGAGCCGGGCCGAGGTCGTCGACCGCACCGCGGAGATGGTCGCCTACGCCGCCGCCCGGGTGCCCGACGTCGAATTTTCGCCCGAAGACGCCGGACGCTCGGACCGGGAGTTCCTCGTCGAAGTGCTGAATGTGGCGATCGAGGCCGGGGCGACGACGCTCAATATCCCCGACACCGTCGGCTATTTGATGCCGAACGAGTACGGCGACCTCTTCCGATACCTGATCGAGCACGTCAGGGGAGCTCGGGGCGTCATCTTCTCCGCCCACTGCCACGACGACCTCGGCGTCGCCACCGCCAATACGCTCGCCGCCCTCGAAGCGGGCGCGCGCCAGGCCGAGGTGACGATCAACGGCATCGGCGAACGCGCCGGCAATACGAGTCTCGAAGAGGTCGTGATGGCGCTCCGCACCCGCCCCCAGCTCACCGGGCTGCGCACCGCCATCGACTGCCAGCGCCTGACCCGGGTCTCGGCCCTGGTCAGCCACCACACCGGCATGGTCGTACCGCCCAATAAAGCGATCGTCGGCCGCAACGCCTTCGCCCACGAGGCCGGCATCCATCAAGACGGCATGCTGAAGGACCAGCGCACCTACGAGATCATGACGCCGGAGAGCGTCGGCCGCACAGAAAGCCGCATGGTGCTCGGCAAACACAGCGGACGTCACGCCTTCCGGGTGCGTCTCGGGGAGCTCGGATTCCAGCTCGACGAAGCCGCCACCGCCGCCGCCTTCAGCCGCTTCAAGGACCTCGCCGACCGCAAGAAAGTGATCAGCGACGCCGACCTGCGCTGCATCGCCGAAGAAGGCGGCGAGCCGCCGCCGGGGGGCTTTGAAATCGTCGACATGCAGGTCCACTGTTCGCGCCCCGGCTCCCCCACCGCCACCGTGCGCCTGCGCACCCCCGAAGGCGATGAGCAGGTGGCGCCGGCGGTCGGCAACGGTTCGGTCGACGCCATCTTCAAGGCGATCCGCACCATCGTCGCGGTGCCGAACGTGCTCGCCGATTTGACGATCCAGAACGTCAGTGAGGGCCTCGACGCCGTCGGCGCCGTGTCCGTGCGCATCGCCCGCCGCCGCGGCGACGAGCGCGCCTACGGCGGCTTCGCCACCGACACCGACATCCTGGTCGCCGCCGCCAACGCCTACCTGGCGGCGCTGAATCGACTGATCGCCGACAAGGGCCCGGACACCACCCGACCGGCGCCGACCCCCGCGCACCTCGCCATCGGCCGGCGCCCGGACCTGTCCCAACCGCTCGTCGACGAGAATTTCGACGCCTCCTACACCCTCGGCATCCCATGAGCGCCGCCGAGCCCCTCACCCTCTTCGAGAAGATCTGGCGTCGCCATGAGGTCGTCGCTCCGGAGCGTGACGGCGCGCCGTCGGTGCTCTATATCGATCTTCACCTCGTCCACGAAGTGACGTCGCCGCAGGCGTTTACCGAGCTTGACCGGCGCGGCCTGCGGGTCCGCCGCCCGGACCGCACCCTCGCCACCATGGACCACTCGACGCCGACGGAAAACGGCGTCGACCTCGACCGCCTGCGGGTCATCGACGGCGCCGCCGCAGACCAGCTCGACCGACTCGCCGAAAGCTGTACCCAGCACGGCGTGCCGCTCTTGCCCTTCGGCCACACCAACCAGGGCATCGTGCACGTCATCGGCCCGGAGCTCGGACTGACCCAACCCGGTATGACGGTGGTCTGCGGTGACTCCCACACCAGCACCCACGGCGCCTTCGGGGCCCTCGCCTTCGGCATCGGCACCAGCGAAGTCGGCCACGTGATGGCGACCCAATGCCTGCTGCAGAAGAAGCCCCGAACGCTCGAGGTGCGGGTGGACGGACAGCTCGCCGACGGCGTGAGCGCCAAGGACGTGATCCTCGCGGTGATCGCCCATATCGGCGTCGACGGCGGCACCGGGCACGTTATCGAATACGCCGGTGAAGCCATCCGCGGCCTGTCGATGGAAGGCCGCATGACGGTGTGCAATATGTCGATTGAGGCCGGCGCCCGCGCCGGCATGGTCTCGCCGGACTCCACAACCCTCGCCTACCTGCGGGGGCGCCCCGCGGCGCCGCGGGGGGTCGACTGGCCGGCCGCCGCCGAGGCCTGGAGGGCCCTCGCCACCGACCCCGGCGCGCCGTTTGACCGGCGGGTCCAGATCGACGGCGGCGACCTCCAGCCGATGATCACCTGGGGAACGCACCCGGGCACCGCCGTCCCGGTCGGCGGCCATATCCCGCGCCTGACCGACGTGCCGGATGCGAATCGACCGAGCTTCGAAAAGGCCCTGGCCGATATGGGCTTCGAAGCCGGCGAGGAGATGCGCGGACGTTCGGTCGATGTGGTTTTCGTCGGCAGCTGCACCAATTCCCGCCTCTCGGACCTGGAGTCGGCGGCGCGGCTGCTCGACGGCCGACGCATCGCCTCCGGCGTGCGCATGCTCGTCGTACCGGGGTCGCAGCAGATCAAAGCGGAGGCCGAGCGCCTCGGCCTCGACGCCATCTTCCAGGCCGCCGGCGCGGAGTGGCGGCAGGCCGGCTGCTCGATGTGCCTCGCCATGAACGGCGACCGCCTGGCGCCCGGCCAGCTCGCCATCTCAACTTCGAACCGCAATTTCGAAGGCCGCCAGGGCCCCGGCGGACGCACCTTGCTCGCCAGTCCGCTCACCGCCGCCGCCGCCGCCGTGGCTGGCCATATCGTCGACCCGCGGGAATTGGGCTAGCTGCCCGGCCCATCCCAACTCCCCGACCGGAGTCTCCATGACCACCGCCCAGATCCAAGCCCCCCGATTCATCCGGCTCACCGGCGCCATGGCGCCGCTGCCGGTGGACCATATCGACACCGACCAGATCATTCCGGCGTCCTATCTCAAGACCACCAGCCGCGAGGGCCTCGCCGCCGGCCTTTTCGCGGGCTGGCGCGGCGACGGCGCGGACTTCGTGCTCGACGATCCGCGCTACGCCGAGGCCCCGATTCTGGTGGCGGGCGAGAACTTCGGATGCGGTAGCTCCCGCGAGCACGCGCCGTGGGCGCTGCTCGACCACGGGATCCGGGCCGTCGTGTCGACGCGCTTCGCCGACATCTTTCGCTCCAACGCCCTCAAGAACGGACTGCTGCCGGTGGTGGCCACGGGGGGCCTCGTCGACCGCCTGATGACGACCGCCATCGACGATCCGACCGCCGAGGCGACCGTCGATCTCGAGCAACAGATCCTGCGCACGCCCTGGGGTGAGGACATCGCCTTCACCGTCGACCCCTTCGCCCGCCGCTGCCTGCTCGACGGCGTCGACGCCCTCGGCTACCTGCGGGCCCGACTGCCCGCTATCGAGTCCTTTGAAGCGCGCCACGCCCTTCCGTGGGACACCCGGGACGTCGCCGCGCGGGTTTCGGGGGGCCTGCCGTGAAGGCCCGAATCGCCATACTCGAAGGCGACGGCATCGGCCCCGAAGTCACCGCCGCCGCCGTCCGCGTGCTCGAAGCGGTCGCCGAGTCCGGCGAGCACACCTTCACCTTCGATCCACGGCTGATCGGCGGCGCCGCCATCGACGCCGCCGGCACCTCGCTCCCGACCGCCACGATCGACGCCTGCTCCCAAGCCGACGCCATGCTGCTCGGCGCCGTCGGCGGCCCGAAGTGGTCCGACCCCGACGCGCCGGTCCGGCCCGAGCAGGGCTTGCTCGAAATCAGGCGCCACTTCCAGCTCTTCGCCAACCTGCGGCCGGTGCGCCTTTTCCCAGCGCTGCTCGACGCCGCGCCGCTGCGCCCGGAGCGGCTCGACGGCGTCGACCTGGTGATCTTCCGCGAGCTCACCGGCGGCCTCTACTTCGGCCCCCGCCGTGAGCAAGGCGCCGACGATGAAACCCGGGACGCGGCCTGGGACACGCTGATCTACCGCGAGTCCGAAGTCGAGCGCATCGCCCGCCTCGCCTTCGAGGCCGCCCGAGGCCGCGGTCGACGCGTCGCCTCGATCGACAAAGCCAACGTGCTCGCCTCCATGCGCCTGTGGCGCCGGGTGGTCGACCGCGTCGCCGCCGACTACCCCGACGTCGAGCTCGAACACGTACTGGTGGACGCCGCCGCCATGCGCCTGATCACCCACCCGGCGTCGTTTGACGTCGTGCTCGCCGGCAACCTCTTCGGCGACATCTTGTCCGACGCCGCCTCGGTGCTCTCCGGCTCCCTCGGCATGCTGCCGTCGGCGTCGCTCTCCGCTTCCGGCCGCGGTCTCTACGAGCCGGTCCACGGCTCGGCCCCCGATATCGCCGGCCGCGGCGTCGCCAATCCCATCGGCACGGTCCTGTCGGCGGCCATGATGCTCCGACACAGCCTAAGCCTCGACGCCGAAGCCGCAGCCATCGAAGCCGCCGTCGACCGCGCCCTCGCCGCCGGCGTCCGCACCCCGGACCTCGGCGGTGAAGCCTCGACCGCAGACTTGACCGATACGATCATCGAAGGGATCGCGGCGGCTTCAGCCGCCTAGAACGGGCTTCGTCAACGTTGGCTGCCGGGCCCCGACCCGCTACGCCCCAGCGAAGAGTGGCCCCAGCTCGCTCGACTCGAGATTGGCGAAGAACTCGATCCGGTTCTTCGCCGACGCCTCCACGGTCTTGTAGCCCGGAAAGAAGCCCGTCGACGTGAGGCCGAAGGGAGAGAACGAGCGCTCCAAGGCCCGAGCCCGTCGCGATAGGAAGCTGACCATCAGCCGCTGCTTGAAGTCGTAGTGAGCCAGGCCCCGCAGGGTCTCGAAGAGCTTCGACAGGGACACGTTGTAGAACGGCGGATCGCACAAAATCACATCGAATCGATCCGCCAACCACTCCGGCTGGACGAGATCGAAGTGTCGAAAGCCCGGCAGAGTGCTGAACCTCTCGTCAATATCGAGGATGGTCACCGGCCGCCCGGCGTCCACCAGGGCCTTGCCGACCATCGGCGCGCAGATGCAGCACGGCGCCTGCCACTGCCCCAAGAGATCGCGCAGACGGGCCAAGGTCGCAGCGTCAAAAAAATACTGTTCGTTCTCGTGGCGCTCGTCCACCGTCACCCTCCCACGGGTTTTTCATCAGCCGCGCGGCGCCGCCAGAAGCTTGAGCTGTAGCTCAGATCCAACGCTCGTGTCACAGCTTGTCATAGCTCGATGTCACAGCTTGTCACAGCTCGATGCCACAGCTTGTCATAGCTGCCCGGGCGCGTCGTGTCGGCACGGGTCGGCGCGACCAGAGCCCCGAGCCTGCGCGTCGCTGACAACGTCCACATTCCCGAAACAGGTCTGGCAAGGTGTAGGACCAGAGAGCTTTGGGCAAAAAAATCAAAAAAATTAACCCCGTCCTGCAAATTCCAACGCGTTTTGTCTTCTTTATCGGGTGAATGGACCTCGGTAGGTCCGGAACTGGAGAAGACATGCAGAAACACGATGGACTGTGGAAGGAGCTCCTCCGCTCCTTCTTCCCTGAATTCCTGAAACTCGTGGCCCCCAAAGTGGCGGCCGCCGTGGCGGGCGAAGAACCCCGATTCCTTGAGCAGGAGTCCTTCACGGATCTCCTCGACGGGGTGCACGTTCGCATGGACTTGGTCGCCGAGGTCCGCAGACGGGGGCAAATCGGCGGCTTAGTCATTGTCCATATCGAAGTCGAACGGGACTTCGGAGAGTCGATGGATCGCCGAATCTTTCGGTACTTCGCCCACCTGAAGCTCAAGCTCGATCTCCCGATTATTCCGATCGTGCTCTTCCTCCGCGGCGGGCCGCCGGGGGTTGAAAGGCGTCGATACCGGGAAATGGTCGAGGACCTCGTGGTGGTCGACTTCACCTACATCGCCCTCGGCCTCTCTAAGGCCGCCGCGGACGACTTTCTCAGCACGTCCCCACTGGGCGCCGCCCTCGCGTCCTGCACGCGCGGCGACGGCCTTCCAATTCACGAACGAAAATATCGATGCGTCGAAGCCATCCTCGACGCCGACGTCAACGACGCCCAACAGATGCTGCTACTCAACGCCGTCGAGACCTATCTACGGCTGCTTCCCGACGACCAGCTAAAATATGACCGCAGGGTGAAAGAGAGCCCGAAAGGCACGGAGGTTTTGCGCATGGAAATGACTTGGGCCGAAAGACTTCATGAGAAGGGCGTGGCACTCGGCCACCGTGAAGGCGTCGCGTCCGGCCAGCGAATGCTGCTCCGACTCGTCACCTCGCGCTTCGGGGCTCCGCCGGCACACCTTGAAGCGCGGATCCGCCAACTGGAGAACTTGGAAGCGATCGAGCGCCTGAGCGAACGTGTGCTGACAGCGAAGACACTCGCTGATCTCGGCCTCGGCGGAGAGCCTTCCCGCTGAGCAGCACCGCCGGCCCGCCTTGACGCAACTCGGATCAACTTCCGTCCCTGGCGAAGCGGCGGGCCGTTCATTCATCCGACGTGAACGTCCGCATCGGCTGCACTCTGCGACGCGAACCGCGGGCCGGGAAGATCGGCAAGCCACCGGCTCCAGGTGGCGGCCGCGGGCTGCTGTACGCTGTCCCTATGGATGCCATGGATGGGGACGGTGCCGCCGCGCCGGACCGCGGAGAGGTCACGCGGTGGCTCGAGCGGCTGAGTGATGGCGAGGACGGTGCGCTCGAACACTTGGTGCCGCTGCTCTACGGAGAGCTGCGCCGAATCGCCCGGGAGAATCTGCGTCGTGAGCATCAGCGCCACACCCTGCAGACCACGGCGTTGGTGCACGAGGCCTATCTCCGCCTGCTCGGAAGCGAGCGTATCGGCGCTGCGGACCGGACCAAGTTCTTCGGCGTCGCCAGCCGCGCGATGCAGCGCGTGTTGATCGACGCGGCCCGCGCGCGCAAGCGGCATAAGCGCGGATCGGGCATTCCGGCGGTGCCCATCGAAGAGGTCGAGCACCTCCTCACCGAGCACCAGGCCGACGAGCTGATCGCCCTCGAAGAGGCACTCGAGCGACTCGAGTCGCTCGATTCGCGGGCGGCTCAGGTCGTGCGTCTTCGCTTCTTCGGCGGTTTGGGCACGCAGGAGATCGGCGTTTTCTTGGGCACCTCGGAACGCACGGTCCGACGCTCGTGGGTGACGGCGCGGGCGTGGCTGCGCAAGGAAGTCGCCGCCGACCTCGGCGTGGCCGCTTTGGACGCCGAATCTGGCCAAGACCTGCGATGACAATATCCCCCGACCCGTCTCCCCCATCGACCACCGACCGCTGGCGGCGTCTCCAAGAGTCTTCCCTCGACCTGCTCAAGCTCTCGCCTGGGCAAGCCCGGGCCGAGGTCCAGCTTCATCGACGCAACAACGACGCACCTTCGCCGACGAGCTCGCCGCCGGGATCGAGGCCCACGGCGGTAGCGCGCTGAAGATCGAGGAGTCGCTCAGGGTCGGCGAGGCCTCCCCTCGGTATCGCGTCGCCTTCAATCGAGAGCCAAGACTCCCCACATCGCCGACTCGCCCCGCCGAAGCACCCCCAGGTCACCGACCGGCCACGTCCGGGTCGACGGAGGCTACGATAGCGAGTATGGAGCTATCGATGAAAAAACAGCGTCAGAATCAGTGCCCGCCCCGTCAAAGAGCCGCCGAGGCGATCTTCCGTTGGCTGGCGGGCGGACTGCTCTTAGCCAGCGCGCTCGGGTGCGCGCCGCCCGGAGAGGCGCCGTTCGAGCAGCTGCTGAGGTCCGTCGTCGTCTATTCGGACGTCGAGCGCGAGATCGCCGAACCGATCCTGAGCGCCTGCGGGGACACGGAACGCCTGACTGTCGAGACAGTCTTCGGCGACGAACCGTTGTCAAACGACGATCTCGAATTCGACGTCTTGTGGACCGAGGTCCCGGTCCCCTTGCATTCACTGTCGCGGTCTTCTCTTCGGCCCTATGCACCCGCTGAAGACTTCAATCTCTCCCGAACCCTGCGCGACCTCAACGGATCGTGGACCGGTCTCGCGGCCCGGGCCCAAGTCCTGCTTGTGAATACCGACCTCGTCCCCGACGCGGAGCGGCCGACGTCGATTCTCGACCTGGGTGCACCGCAGTGGAGCGGCCAGACGGCCATCGCCAGTCCGCTCGAAGGCCCCACCGCTCTCCACGTGGCCGCCCTTTTCACCGCGTGGGGACAAGGTCGGACCGAAGCGTTTCTCGACGACCTGAAGACGAACGGTGTACAGATCGCCGATTCCAATCAGGCCGTGGCCCAGCTGGTCGCCGACGGCGAGATCGCCTTCGGCCTCACCGATACGGACCACGCCCACCGGGCCCTCGAGGCGGGACACCCCGTCGCCGTCATCTACCCAGACCAGGTGAAGAGCGAGCGCGGGGCGCCGGGCGCTTTTGTCATACCGACTTCGATCTCGTTGATCCGGGGACGCCCGAACCCCAGCGCCGACCAACTGGCCGCGTGCCTGCTCAGCCCCGAATCCCAGCGCAAGCTCGCAAAGAACGCCGCCCGGATTCCACTCCGGTGGGGAGTCGAGACGCCGCCGCACGTCAAGCCGCTCGAGTCGCTCAGCATCATAGAGTTCGACTTCACCGACGACGCCAAAGCGGTAGAAAAGAACCTGCCGTGGCTAAGACACTGGGCGGGCTAGCTCCAGCGGGCCTCCTCCTGCCAGTAGACCGCGATGAAGGAATACACAGAAATCGTGACCCAAGACGAGCTCGACGCCTTGCTGGATCGCGTCGCGGGCTTTCACGACAGCCTGGCGAAAGAGATCTTCATCACCAACAGAGGCTGGGTCAACTCCGATGGCTCCATGGCGCCGCCCGGTCGCCGCGACGCCAGGATCCTCATCCAGTCCCAGTGGCAGGTCCGCGCCATCGAGCTTCTGCTGATCGATCTCCTAGACGTCAAGTTCTCGGACGGCGGTGAGTTCTGGGGGGCGCACGGCACCGTGGAGGACGCCAGCGCTACGGGCGAAGACCGGCGCATTTCGCTATTTTTTGACCGGCACTTCGCGGTCGTCGCGGGGCGACTCTTTTTCGTCGACAGGGAGGACTGGTCCGGCCCCCGGGCGCGGCTCGGTTTCGAGGTTCCGGCCCCGGGGGTCGTCCCCGCCACGCTCATCGATGGGACTTGGCGCCAGTGCTCGAGGTGCGCCGGAGCCTTCGAAGTCATCCGCGGCGACCGGTACGCCACGTGTCCAGACTGCGGCGCCCTCACCGAGTGCGACGGTGCGCGGCCCACCGAGCCGCCCCCCTAAGCCAAGCTCCTGGACGGGAACTAGCCTAGAAAGACCAAGAGACTCTCCCGAGGGGCGGTGGCTCCGTGGGACCTCCGGCTAATCCTGGGCCCCCGCGACCTCAAAGGTGCTCTCAGCCTGGGAAAGCAGCTTCCCTTTGCCGTTGTGGACCCGAACGCGCAGTCCACCGAGCGCCTTCTTGTTGTAGTCCTTGGTGTCGCTATCTAGGTCCCAGCTTTCGTTCTCTCCGCCGTCATAGAGGTGGAACACTTCCGAGTCCACAGCGGCGCCGCCGTTGCTCGGGTTATCGCCCCGGTTGACCAGCTGGTAGTAGGCCTTCAGGTTCTTGAGGTGATTATCCTTGGCGTGGATCGCCACGCCGGTCAGTGCACAACCCTCCGGCACTTCGAGGCTCCGTTCGAGATTGCCATCTTCGTTTTGCTCCCAGTACCGCTCGCCCGTGCGCACATTTTCGATCATGATCCCCATGCGATTGAGATTGTTGTTGTCGTTCACGTTTCCGCCGAAGCCAACGATGAACTCATCCGGATCGTTGGTCGCCAGCTGGATGTAGTCACCGGCCGAGTAGTCACTCGTATCGCCCTGGATATCTACCCACGTGGTGTCGCTGCGCTGGGGTACATAGTCGATTTCGAATTGGCACTCGAGCAACGTCTGCGCTTCCGGGTTGGTACAAAAATCCCAGATCGGCACCAAGCCGGCCGTGGCCCCGGTTTCTGCCATGAAGCCGACGACAGCGGGCTGGTAAGGAATCGACGCCGCCCAGCCGGTGAAGTCCTGGTCCGTCACGACACCGCTGCGCGCGACCGTCGTGCCGCCGAGCACCTCGACACCGACATCGGTCCGCACGTCCTCCGTCTTGGTACTCGTCGAGGTGCTGTAGCTCCCGGACCCGGAGGCCCCGGAGTACGCCGCTTCGGCGGACACGGAGAATTCACTGGAACTCTCCCAATTCTCCTTGCTGCCGTATGACCAGTAGCGACACTGACCGCCGACGAGTACGCCGGCGACCACGTGGGTGCCGACACTGGCGAAGAAAGCGCTCGCGGCTTCGGCGCTGTCGACCGCGTCGAGCTGCGTTTGCACCTCATCATTGAGTTTGAGGTTCTCGCTATTGATGCGCAGCACGTACCCGCTGGCCGTATCGAAGATCGAAGAGTAGTAGTACTGACTGCTCGCCTTCACGCTCTCGTTGTAGGAAATGTCGATCGAGCCGGAATAGGCCCCGAAGTCGCCGTTCAGACCCAGTCGACTGGAGGTGGTCCGAGAGAACTCGCTATAGCTCGAACCGTGGGTCTCGAAGCTCGCGGTTTGCGGCGAGGACGATTGCACGGTGCAGGTCGACGGGTAGGTGTAGGCGGCGTCCTCAAGGTTGTCATAGTTGAAGATTTGGTCCTCAGAACCGGTCAAGATGTCGATCACGGGCAGCTGGGTCGAGTCGATATCCGCATATTTGCCGAGGACGTCGTAGGTGTAGCCGAGCATGTCGACTCCGGCGAGCTGGGTCATGGGCAAGCTCCTTTGATGTGCTTGACGGCGACCGACGGGAATTCGTGGGCGCTCACTCGAGGACACCGTGCCTCCGAGGCAAACCCGCCACCTTTTTCAGATTTTTCTTCAACACCTCCGACCGCGCCGCGGAATCTCGGCCGAAACGAACACGCCCGCGCATCCCCGCGGTCGATGTGAAGGCGCCCTGAAGCCGCTAAAACAAACGACGACCTAGGGGGGCTGCGACAGCGCCTCGAGACGCTGTTTCACGGTTCGCACAGTCGCGTGCTCGGGCCCAAGCCGGGCTTCGTTTCGCTCGAGGCAAGACCGAAAAGCCTCCGCCGCCGGCTCCACAAATCCCCGGTCCGCGAGCAGGCGCCCGAGACGAAAGAAACCGTCCGCAACCCGCGGATGCTCCTCCCCGAGCAGCTGACGGTCGAGCGCCAGCGCCCGCCGCGCGATGCGTTCGGCTTCTTCAAGGCCCCCGCGGGCCGCCAGCACCTCGGCCAGCACCGAGAGATCCCGGGCGAGGTCCGGATGCGGCGGCCCGGCGCCCGCCTGACGACGCTCGATGGCGTCTCGCAGCAGCTCTTCGGACTCCTCGACCTCACCGACTCGCAGCAGCATGGCCGCCAGGTAACGCTGGGCGGCGAGCCTTTCCGGATGCCCGGGGCCCAGCCACCGCCGTCGCAGCTCGAGCCCCCGCCGCGCGAGCGGTACGGCTTCTTCAAGCCGCCCGAGGTCGCGCAGGTTCCCCGCCACGTTCAGCAGCGCGCTCGCCATCTTCGGGTGGTCGTCCCCGAAGAGCTGGCGGACCTGGGCCAACGATTCAAGAAAAAGCGGCTCAGCCTCCGCCTGGCGTCCGAGTGACGAGTAAACGAGGGCCAGATTCCCGAGGGCGGTGGCGACCCGGCTATGGGGATCACCGTGGCGTTCTCGACGCAGGATCAGCAGCTCTTCAAGCAGCGGTAGGGCCTCGTCGGCGCGGCCCTGATCGCGCAGCGCCAGGGCGAGATTGTTGAGGCTCGAGGTGAGGTCGAGCGACGGATCACCGCGTTCAGCGATCACCGTGCGACGGCGCGCCAGCGTCTCGCGGTGTAGCGCCTCCGCGGCGATAGCGTCACCCCGCG
>JBCDKB010000064.1:0-26023 GCA_038747035.1 Acidobacteriota bacterium
GTCTTGCAGCTGCTGAAACCCAAAAAATCCCAGGCCGTCCAACGTATCGTTTTTCATGAGGTCACGCCGGAGGCAATACAGGCCGCGTTAGATTCGCCGCGCGAAGTCGATGAAAACCTTGTGAGAGCTCAAGAAGCCCGTCGCGTCGTCGATAGGCTCTTTGGCTATTCGCTTTCTCGCTACCTTTGGAAGCGGGTTGCGCCGCGTCTGTCGGCGGGCCGGGTCCAGAGTGTCGCCGTGCGCCTCCTCGTCGAGCGCGAGCGCGAGCGAATCGCATTCGTATCCGCCAGCTATTGGGACCTTTCAGCTCAACTCAATGCAGGCGTGGGCGGCCTAAAGACCAAGCTGCAGAGAATCGATGGAAAGCGCTTGGTCACGGGCCGCAGTTTCGATTCAGCGACGGGAAAGCTTCAGGAAGAAGATCGTGTCCATCTCGATGAGGAAAGATCGCAAGTCCTCGCCGAGGCTCTGAAGTCCTCTTCACCCTGGAAGGTCTCTTCCCTTGAAAGCAAACCCGGCAGTCAGAAGCCGGCGGCGCCCTTCATCACGTCAACGTTGCAGCAGGAGGCCAACCGAAAGCTTCGTATGACCTCCAGGCACACCATGCGGGTAGCCCAACGGCTCTATGAAGGCATCGATCTCGAGGGTGAACGCATCGGGCTCATCACCTACATGAGAACGGATTCTGTGACTTTGGCCGCTAGGGCGCTCGAGCAGACTCGGGAAATGATCTCAGAGACCTATGGCGAGGAGTATCTACCGCCAGAGGCTGTTCACTACAAGACGAAGGCGAAGCGGGCGCAAGAGGCCCACGAGGCCATCCGACCGACGGATCTCACCCGCCGTCCGCAAGACCTCGAAAAGTTCCTCGACCGTGATGAGCTGCGCTTATATGAACTGATTTGGAAACGCACAGTTGCGTGCCAGATGGTTCCGGCACGATTTGAGAGGACGAGCGTCGAAGTCTCGATTCAGCACGATGATCAGGAATTCGTCTTCGTGGCCAGCGGCCGCCGCATTGTTTTTCCTGGTTTTCTGAGGGCCTATGTCGAAGGAGCCGACGATCCAGAGGCGGAGCTCGGAGACCAAGAAACGCACCTCCCTGCGCTTGAGAAAGGGCAGGAGCTCACTCCGACCGAAGTGACCGCCGAGGGACATGCGACCAAGGCTCCCTATCGGTACACGGAAGCGAGCCTAGTGAAGAAGCTGGAAGAAGAAGGCATCGGACGTCCGAGTACTTATGCATCCATCATCGGCACAATTCAGGATCGCGACTACGCTTTTAAGCGCAGCAACGAACTCGTTCCGACCTTCACCGCCTTTTGCGTCACGCACCTGCTCGAGAAGCAGTTCCGTGACCTTGTCGATACGCACTTCACCGCTCGGATGGAAGACGAGCTGGATGACGTCGCCGACGGCAAAGCCGCCTGGGACGCGCTTGTCAGCGATTTCTTTCTGGGCGATGAAGGCGCCCCCGGTCTTCAGAAAAGACTCGAAGACAGTGAGCTCTTCTATCCGGCGATCCGCGTCGGCGACGACGAAAAAACCGGAGAGCCGATCGTTGTCAAGATCGGGCCCAAGGGAAATCCATACCTCCGGCGGGGAGAAGGTGAGAAGAGCCTCACGGCTTCCGTTCCTGAAGATATTGCCCCCGACGAGTTGACCCTGGATAAGGCAGTGGAGCTCCTCCGCAGCCGCGAGGGCGAAGCGCCGCAAGTCGGGGTCAATGCTGAAGGCCGCGGGATATTTCTCAAGACGGGACGATTCGGCCCTTATCTCGAAGTCGAGCAGACCGAGGACGAAAAGGAAGCCAAGGAAAAACCGCGCAGGACATCTCTTCCGCGAGGACTCAAAGCGGAAGATGTGGATGAGACCGTCGCCGCCAAGCTCATCCTGCTGCCCCGAATCGTTGGAGTTGACCCCGCCGATGGTGAAGAAGTGAGTACCGCCATCGGTCGTTTCGGTCCCTATGTGAAGAAGGGTAAGGAGTTCAGGAGCCTGGGATCGTGGGAAGAGGCTTGCGATATCGAGATGGCCAAAGCCCTCGAGATTCTCGCCCAGCCCAAAACACGAGGGCGCCAACAGAAGAAGATTCTGAAGGAACTTGGCGAATTGGAAGGGGCAGCCGGCGCGGTCAACGTCCTGGAGGGGCGCTACGGACCTTACGTGACGGACGGCGAGACCAACGCCTCGCTTCCGAGAGGAACCGATCCCGAAAAGGTCACCCCTGAACTTGCCCTGGAGCTGCTCGAGAAGCGAAGGAATGCGCCCAAGAAGCCGAAGCGGAAACGCCGACGCTAGAGCGTGGATGCCAGCCGTGCCTCCAATCAACCTCCTGGAATACGAAGAAGCTGCGCGGGAGCAGCTTTCCGAGATGGCCTACGACTACTATGCGTCTGGGGCCCACGATGAATTGACGCTCCGTGCGAATCGGGCGGCCTTCAATCGTTACCAGCTGCAGTATCGGGTCCTTCGAGATGTCAGCACCCGGGATGTGACGTGCAGCCTTCTGGGCTCAGCGTCTGCGGCGCCTATCTTTGTCGCCCCGATGGCGTTTCACCGTTTGGCGCACGACGACGGCGAGCTCGCAACGGCCCGAGCCGCCGGTCGGCGCGGTCTCATCTTTACGCTCTCGACGATGGCTACTCGCTCCATCGAAGAGGTCACCGAGGTGGCGACAGGCCCCATCTGGTTTCAGCTCTACGTCTACCGTGACCGCGGTCTGACCCGGGAGCTGGTCGAGAGAGCTGCCCAAGCCGGATGCCGGGCGCTCGTTCTGACCGTTGACGCTCAGGTCTTCGGAGTGCGCGAACGGGACGTCCGGAATCGGTTCCGCCTCCCCGAGGGTATGGAGGTCAAGAACCTGCTGGGTACAAAAAATTCGACACTCCCGAAGACCGCCGGCTCAGGGCTCGGAGCGTACGTCGAGTCGCTCTTCGACCCCGCGCTCAGCTGGAGGGACGTAGAGTGGTTGGCGTCTTTGTCCGACCTGCCGGTGGTCATCAAGGGCATCGTTCACCCCGATGACGCCGTCCTCGCGGCCCGTCATGGCGCCCAAGCGGTGGTTGTCTCCAACCATGGCGGAAGGCAGCTCGATACCGCACCGGCGACCCTGGATGTGCTTTCGGAGATCGCTGACGCGGCGGGTGATCAGGTCGAGATCTTTATGGACGGCGGCGTTCGACGCGGAACCGATGTGGTCAAGGCCTTAGCGCTTGGAGCCAAGGCCGTCTCAGTGGGTCGCCCGGTTCTGTGGGGCCTCGCTGCGGGGGGAGAAGACGGCGCCGGGCACGTGCTGGATCTGCTTCGGGCAGAGCTCGACAAGGCCCTCGCCCTCTGTGGCGCGACCGATCTGAAGGGGCTCAAGCGAGATTTACTCAGAGTCACCGAGCGCCCTGCATCGACCTACTGAGCACATAAGCTAGGCGCGCTGCCCGTACCTGTATCTCCTCGGTGACGGCTCCGCCCACGGGCTCAACCCAACTGCTATGCTTCATAAAGGACGCTGGTTGTCGCCCGCGGCTCCCCCTGCCCCTCCTATGCCCATCTCCCTCCCACGCACGATCCGGCTGCTTGAGCGCGGCATCGCCGAAGGTCTGCACTTTGGCGCCCAGCTCTATATCTCCCTTCGCGCCTCCGACGGGGGCCCTCGCGTGTCAATCGCCCTCGGGGAACGGGCGCCGGGGGAGCCCATGGACGAGGGGACACCGAATATATGGCTTTCGTCGACGAAACCGGTCACTGCTGTGGCGTTGGGCGTCTTGTGGCAGGAGGGCATGCTCCGACTCGACGATACGGTCGCCCACTTCGTCCCAGAATTCGCCGCCCATGGCAAAGACCAGATCACCCTGCGCCATCTGCTGACGCATACGGCGGGTATCCGCATGCTGAACCTGGGATGGCCGGAAGCGACGTGGGACGAGATCATCGCCGGAATCTGCGCACGGAAGCCGGAGCCCAGGTGGCCGATCGGCAAGAAAGCGGGATATCACCTCGCCTCGTCCTGGTTCATTCTCGGTGAAGTCATCGCCCGCGTCGCCGGTCGACCCTTTCCTGAATTTGTCCGCGAACGTGTTCTCGAGCCCTGCGGAATGGATGGAACCTGGATTGGCATGCCGCAGCCTCAATTCGATGAGATCCGTGACCACCTCGGTCGCATGTATGGCACGGAAAACGGCCAGCGGATCGAACGCCGATGGCACGAGGCCTCGTCGGTAGTGGGCAGCTCACCGGGCGGCAACGGGCGGGGACCGATCCGCGAGCTTGGCCTCTTCTACGAAATGCTTCTGAACGGCGGTGTCACCCGGAGTGGCCAGCACGTGCTGACACCTCAGACGGTCGCCGCGATGACGACACCCCACCGAGTGGGCCTTTTCGACCACACCTTCAAGCAAAAGCTCGATTGGGGACTTGGATTTATCGTCGACTCTAAACACTATGGCGAGTCCAGCGTGGCTTATGGATACGGCCCCTACGCCTCGAGGCGGACCTTCGGCCATTCCGGCTACCGGTCTTCGACTGGCTTTGCCGACCCTGAGCATGACCTCGTCGTGGCCCTCTTGGTCAACGGTCAGCCGTCGGACGCAGAGCACGGCCGTCGTTTCGACGGCCTGACCGGCGCGATATACCAAGATCTGGGCCTAGCCCCAGAGGTCCCATCCAGCGAGGACGACTGATGTTGTTCCCCCTTATGCTGATTCTCGCTGGCATCGCAGGCCTCTACTGGGGCGGCGAGGTGTTGGTCACCAACGCGAAGCGCCTGGCCCACCATTTCGGGATGAGCCCGATGGCCATTGGCCTGACGGTGGTCGCTTTTGCCACCTCAGCACCTGAGCTGGCGGCGGCGATCACCGCGAATCTCAAGGGCGCCCAAGACCTGGCGGTGGGCAATGCGGTCGGTTCCAATATCGCTAACGTCGGACTGATTCTCGGCATGACCGCCCTCTTCTTTGTGCTGCCGGCGGCGCCTCGCTTTATCAAGCGAGAGCTCGCCTTTATGGTGGTTGTGACCATCATGCTCTACCCGGTCCTGTTAACGGGATCCGTGATTGGTCGCCTTGAGGGCCTGGGCCTCTTCGGTCTCCTGGTGCTTTTCCTGTGGCGGCTCCTAGTCGACCCGGACCACCAGCAGGAATACGCCGAAGAGGCCATCGAAGACGTACCCCTCTGGCGCTCGGGCCTGGGGGTCTTCGCTGGAATCCTTCTGCTGGTGGGCGGCGCCAATATGCTGGTCATCGGCGCCAGCGACATCGCGCAACAGCTGGGAATCTCGGAGCGCATCATCGGATTGACCCTGGTGGCTATCGGCACGAGCTTGCCGGAACTCGCCGCCAGTCTCGTCGCCGGCCGACGCGGTGAGGTCGATATGGTCATGGGCAACGTTGTCGGCTCCAATATCTTCAACTTGCTTTGCATCCTAGGCATTACCGCGCTGATCGAGCCGCTAGCGGTCGCACCCGGCATCCTGCAAGTCGACTATTGGATGATGTTCGGTACAAGCGCACTGCTGGTCGTATTTCTGCTGACCACCCGTAAGCTCACCCGATTGGAAGGAGCGGTCCTGCTGCTGCTCTACATCGGCTATACCGTTTTTCTCTTCGTAGGTAACGCCTGACCGGCAGAGGGGATGGCCGTCGAGCATGACCCGGAGGACAGCGTGACAAAGAGGTCCGTCGCGAAGGTTCTGCTCGTGGATGACAACGCAATTGTCCGGGAGGTCTTCCGGGCGAGCTTGGAGTCCGCCGGCTATGGCGTCGCCACGCTCGATAGCGCGTTGCGCCTGAATCAGGCTATCCGGGACGAGGCCCCAGATCTCATCCTGCTCGATATTTCGATGCCAGCGCTCAGCGGCGACAAAGCGGCGGCCTTCGTGCGGCAGCGTCGATTTGGCTCAGATATCCCTATCCTTCTCTTCTCCGACCAGGATGAAGACAAGCTCGCTCGTATCGCCTCGGCCTGTGGAGCCTCTGGATTTGTCAGAAAGTCCCCGGATCACTCCGGTCTCTTGGCCGCCATTAGTCGCCATCTGGTCCTTAGGGTCACCGGCGGTGAGGCCGACTCCGAAGAAGTCCCTGGGCTCTAAACTAGTAGGCGGGGGTGCCGCCGCCCCTGAGGAGGTCGGTGACGATACCGAGTCCGTGCTCGAGCCCTTCTAAGGTTGGCTGTCCGACGCAGAGTCGGACGGCGTGCGGGATATGGCGCCGGCCGACGGCGAAAGCCCCTGCACCCAAGAGTAGGACACCCCGCGCCCGGGCTTGGCTGACCACCTCGTCGGAATGGAGTGGCTCTGGAAGCTCGACCCAGTAGTGATAGGAGCGTGGAGCCGCGCGAACCAGGGTTCCCTCCGGCACGCTCTGCAGGTGACGAGCGACCATAGCGTGACGGCGCTCGGCCTCGTTTTTCTTGGCCTCGATGAGCGTGTCGCCAATACCGTTGGTGAGCCATCGGCTCGTCACCTCGACCATCAGCGGGGCCGGCATCCAGATCGTTGAGTGGATCGTAGCCAAGACGCGTCCGTAGAGCGCTTTAGGCGCCACGAGATACCCTGTCCGCAGGCCTGGAGCAAGGCATTTTCCGACGCTCGCGAGGTAGACCGTCCTTTCAGGGGCGATGGCCGCGATCGGGGTGTACGGCTCTTCCGGCAGAAACGCGTGAATGTCGTCTTCAATCAGCCATAGCCCGTGCGCCTCGACGATCCGGGCGATTTCTTGTCGGCGGGCTTGGGACATCGTCGCAACCGTCGGATTCTGGAGCGTCGGCACGACATAAATGCCCGCCGGTTTGGGTTCCCTCGCGCACGCCCGTTCGACGGCTTCCGGAATCAACCCTTCGTCGTCGAGCTCGATACCGTGCAGTCTTAGGCCCAGCGCCCGAGCCTGGCTCTTTATGGACGGGTAGGTCAACGAACCTGTGAGCACCGTCTGCCCCGGCGTGAAGAGCGCCGTCAACGCCACGTTGAGACCGTGCTGGGAACCGGCGGTCACCAGGATGTCTTTGTCCTCGATCCCCAGGCCCAGACGGGCAAGCCAGGTGTTTGCAGCCGCCTTCTGATGCGCGAGGGCGGTCGTCGGCTGGTAGACCAGCAGTCGGCCAATGTGTGGGTCGCGAGAAATCTCTTGGAGCGTTTCAGCAAGAAGAGGTCCTTCTTCGGGCACCGTAGCCGGCAAGCTAAAGGTCAGATCGACGGGGTCGAACTGGGTCGATTGATCCCGGGGCCCCTCGGAGCCAAGGCCCTCGGATGTACCCCAAGGGTCTGGAGTCTTCTGCGACCGTACGTAGGTCCCACGACCGACTTCGCCCACGACAAGCCCGCGCTTTTCGGCTTCCGCATAGCCACGGCTCACCGTTCCCACAGTCACGCCGAGGCGTTTCGCCAGCTCCCGATGGGTCGGCAATCGCTCCCCCGGTCGCAGCTGCTCCCATCGGACCGCCGAGGCTATCGCCTCGGCGAGGGCGAGGTAGCGCGGAGAGCCTTCATGGAGTTGCGGTGTCCAGGGAATTGTCATGGTGTCAATATAATCATTGACGTCAATTGTGTCAATTGATTCAATGTCTATGTCGGCAATCGTGCCGGCAATCGCTGACGGCAGGCTCTTTCATCAGCGAGCTCCACCCCGCAGGAGGACGACCCTTGATCTCTCCAAAGTCACCCCGTGAAGAAATCCCGTCGCCGACGCCGCGGCCGGCCGTTGGTCCCGGTAGCCTGGCCTCGCCCCTTCCGCCGCAAGACCTCGACCTAGATCCGGAGGATTGGGAAGCTTTTCGAAAGTTGGCCCACCGCGCGCTAGACGCCATGCTCGATTTTCAGCAGGGCGCTCGGGACAAGCCCGTATGGCGGCCGATGCCGGCGGAGACCGAGCGCCTTTTCCAAGAAGACGCGCCCCGGCGCGGCCTCGGCACGGATGCGGTCGTGGAGGACATGCTGTCCCACGTCGCGCCGTACCCGAGCGGCAATTTTCACCCGAGGTTTTGGGGCTGGGTCTGCGGCACGGGAACGCCGACGGGAATGCTGGCGGAGATGATCGCCGCCGGCGTCAACAGCACCTCTGGCACTTTCAACGACGCGGGTTCCCGGGTCGAAGATCAGGTGGTCCGCTGGATGAAGGATCTTTTCGACTTCCCTGGAACCGCTTCTGGCCTCATCACCAGCGGTGGCTCCGTGGCCAATCTCGTGGGCCTCGCCGTCGCCCGCGACCAGATCCTCGCGCACGATATTCCCCGGTGGGGCCTCGCGGCCCACGGTGGCCAGCCCGTGCTCTACGCGTCGACGGAAACCCATTCTTCGGTGATCAAGGCGATCCAGACCCTCGGCCTCGGACGCGACGCATTGCGCTCGATTCCGGTCGATGCGGAATACCAAATGAGGCTGGATGTGCTCAGCGAGCAGATCCGAAAAGATCGCTGCTCCGGCCTCTCGCCGTTCGCCGTCGTCGGCAACGCCGGCAGCGTCAATACCGGGTCCATCGACGACTTGGAGGGGATCGCGGGCATCGCGCGGCGCGAAGGGCTTTGGTTCCACGTGGACGGCGCCATCGGTGGCCTTGCGCGCCTAGCCCCCGGCTTGGCTTCCCGATTCCAGGGGATCGAGATGGCGGACTCTATCGCCTTCGATTTTCACAAATGGCTTTACGTACCTTATGAAGCGGGCTGCGTCTTGATCCGGGACGGCGAGGCCCATCGGAGCTCTTTCGCGGTCGCGGCGAGCTACCTTGAACCCCCTGCGCGGGGCATCGCAGCCCTTCCCGACTCCACCAACCAGCGCGGCCCGCAGCTGTCCCGCGGTTTCAAGGCCCTCAAGGTCTGGGCGCAGATTCGAGAGCACGGGCTCGATCGCTTGGGGCGACAAATGCAGCAGAATGTGGATCACATTCGCTACGCTGCGTCGCAGATCGAGGCGCAACCAGAACTCGAGCTTTGTGCTCCGGTCGCCTTGAATATCGCATGCTTTCGGTATCGACCGACCAGATCCCCTGAGTCCACATGGAATGCCATCAATGGGGAGATACTCATGCGCCTCCAAGAGCAGGGCATTGCGGCGCCGTCGTCCACCAGACTCCAAGGGCAGTTCGTCTTGAGGATCGCCAATACCAATCAGCGGAGCCAAAGGCGGGACTTCGACCTGCTGATTCGAGAAACCGTTCGCCTCGGACGCGAGCTTGAAGGACTGGGAGAAACGGTATGAGCTTGAAGGTGGTTCGCTATAGCGCCTTTACCGCCGAAGGCCGTGGCGGGAATCCCGCAGGAGTCGTCTTCGACGCCTCGGATGCGTCCGCAGAAGACATGCTGCGGACTGCCGCTGAAGTCGGCGACTCCGAAACCGCCTTTATCGTCGCGGAACCGGCCCCAGGCCATTTAAGCGTTCGCTATTTCAGCCCGCAGCGGGAAGTCGACTTTTGTGGCCATGCGACCATCGCGACGGCGATCGCTTGGGCAGAAAAAGCTGGCGCCCAGGACTTGGTTTTCGATACCGCGGCCGGTGAGATTCCGATCGAAGTGGAAGCGTCTCCGGACGGTCTCCGGGCGACGCTGACCAGCGTCCCCGCCCATTCCGAAGTCGCAGATGGGGGCGATATCGAAGAGGCGCTGGCGTGTCTGGGCTGGCGAGCCGAAGATCTCGATCCCCTGCTGCCGGTGCGGGTCGCCTTCGGCGGCGTTCACCACCTGGTTCTCGCCGCAGCGACGCGCGCGCGACTCGCGGGCCTCGACTACGACTTCGACCGGCTCCGGGATTTGATGACCAGGCGTCGGTGGATCACACTCCAGCTGATCTGGCGAGAGCATGACGAGCTCTTCCACGCCCGCAACCCATTCCCAGTCGGCGGCGTCGTCGAAGATCCGGCGACAGGGGCCGCGGCCGCAGCCTTTGGAGGCTACCTCCGGGATGTGGTCGGTGCCGAGGCCGCCGGGCGCTTTAGGATCCGACAGGGCGAAGACATGGGGAGTCCGAGCGATCTCTGGGTGGACGCATCGGCGGCGCGGATTCGGGTCTCCGGCACGGGGCGCCGTCTCGGCTAGCCGTCGCTAGCGCTCCCCCTTGGCGACTCAACCTACGCACAGGCTTCCAGCGGTCTTAGAACGTGTAGCTTGACCACAGCATGACCTTCTCGGTGTCAGTCGGGAAGGCGTCGGCTTCATAGGCCGCGAATTTGAGGGCAAACGTCTGCTTCCAAGGCGATTTGTAGACCAGCTCGCCGTCGAGCTCGGTGCCGAAGTCGACGTCGCCGCCGTCGGAGGTGAAGTCGTGGTAGACGAGCGCGAATCGCCAGGCGTCGTTGAGCTTGCCTTTAAACCGGACGTAGAGCGTCTCGAGACCCAAGCTCGGGGTTCCGAGGAATTTGTCGGCCCAGCCGTTGAACTTATGAAGCGTGGCGAGCGGCGTTGAAAACGGGCGATCTCCCTCGTCCCTATCACCGAGTACTTCCCACGCCAGGTCGAAGCCAAATCGTCCGACATCGACACCGAGGGAAGCCAAGACGTACCGAGTGTCGATCGTAAACGGGTTGTCGCCGGTGTCATCCTGCTGTGCAATCTCGGCCTCGAAGCGCAGCGCGCTCGAGCCGCTGAGTGAGACCTTGCCGTTGTATTCCAGGCCGTAGGTGAGGGTCGAAAGTGCCACCGCCTCGTCGAAATCTAGGGAGAATCCATAGGCCGTGAGCTTGTGCCCCGGCGCCAGGGCCACCGGTGCGTAGAGAAAATGACCTTCGAGATCTCTTGTGTCGCCGAAAATGCGATGAACTTTGGTGACAAAGCTGTAGTCCACGTGGGCTGTGGACGAGGGCTTGTAGCGCAGGCGCACGCCGTCGAAGCTCTGATGATTTTGCCGCCAAGCCACCGCGCCGACAAATCGCTGGTCGCCGAGGTTGATTTCTTGACGCCCCGCCGTGAAGTCGAATCGCTCTGACTGATATCCGATCCAGGCCTGGTTGATCTCGGTGAGATTCGGGTCCGCCACCACCGGAACTCCCCGCACGCCGTTATTGAGCGAGCCGGCGCCGGCGTTGTTGTAATCGTCGTCATCAAAGAGCGGAGAAATGTCCTCCGCTTCGATGAAGAAGCTCCAGCCCTTGTAGGGGGCTGTCCGGTAGGAAAGGGCGGTGCGTAGCGTCGATGCCTGAGCTACCTCGTCGAAGAAGTCATCGTCCACGGTCTCAAATCGGTAGCGCAGGCTCAGCTTGGCGTCGCCTCCGGTGATCGCCTCTTTGAAGGAGCGGGGCGCATCGGCCGAGGAGTCGTCCCCGAGGGCGGGATCTGCGATCGGTAGCAGAAGGCAGGAGGTCACGAAGAGGAGTAGAGATCGCATATTCCGGATCCTTTGAAAGGGCGAGACGACTGCCCGAGGGAGCTTTAAGTTCAAGATTCTTAAAGAGTAAGCACGCATCATGCCAGGAGAACGGGGGTGGCCGTCAAGGCGAATCCAACCGAAAGCGCGGCAAATTCGGCTCAAATCATCGCAACACGCGCCGTAAGAGTCGTTTGCGACGATAGAATCTCGCGAATCGAAAAAAAGCCCGAGTAAGGAAAACTGCCCTGACAGGGAACTTCTCCCAGGCCGAAAAAAGCATTCTGGATCTACAGAAGACCGGCTTTGGGCGCTCCGTAAGGACGCACAACAGAAGACCAGCATGGCATCACACTTGCTTAGCACATCGGATTCACCCTGAGTTGCCCGGCGACCCAGAGCCCACAGCCTGTGGAGTCGGAGGTCCCATAACCGGAGCGCCTGATGGCATTACCTCAACAAAGCACTCGGTGGCAGCGAGCCATCGACCTCGCCAACCGCGGCAGCCTCGACGAGGCTCGTGAGCTGTTTAGCCAGATCGCCGAAGACGATCCGGAAGACGCCGGCGTCTGGCGATGGCTCGCTAACGTCACGCCGGAAGGCCGGTCGCGCGTCGAATTTCTCGAGCGTGCCCTGGCTCTGAACCCGGCTGACGACTCGACCCGCGCCGAGCTCTACGAAGGGCTGGTGCGCCAAGGCGTCGGCGAGGCCCAAGCGCAACAGCGGGATGTTGCCCGGCGCAGCTTTTCCCGCGCCATCGAGGTCTTGCCGGAGGAAGAAATCGCCTTCCTTTGGCTCATCGAGGTCTGTGACCACGCCGAGGAGCGGATCCAGGCTCTGGAGCAGCTTTTCGCGCTCCAGCCGGACGATAGAAGCATTCGTGGCGCGCTGGCCCGGGATCTCGCGCTCTTGGGTGAGAGCCTCGCCGAGCGGGGTGAGAAAGACGAGGCCCGGGCCCAGTATCGGAGGGCCCATGAGCTGGATCCGACCAATGCGCAAGCCCTGTTTTTCTTGGCCGAAGACGACCTCACGGATCTAGGGGACCGCCTCGCCATGCTCGGTGAGCTGCTCAAGCACAACCCCAAGCACGAAAGAGCCAAGATGCTTTGGGACGCCCTCGCCCAGCGGGCGACCACGGAATCCTCGACGCTGCCGGTCAACTGCTGCTCCATCTGCCGGGCTCCGAGGGAGCCGACGTCCATGCAATGCCCTGTCTGCGGCGTGGAGCATTCGCTCTTCGATGTCAGCAAGCTGCTCGGCAACGAAGGCGTAGTTCGCGATCGGGTGGAGCCTGAAATCGAACGCCTGGAGGATCGTCTCGAGCACAAGGACGACTGGCGGATCCGCAAGAGCCTGCTGCTCGCCCGTTTGAATTTGGGTGAAGCCAGGCCGGCGGCCCGCGAGGCCGCTCGACTGCTCGAGACGATTCCGATGACCGAGCCCCAGCGGCTCGAGATCGAGCAAGTCCAGCTCTACCTCATCAAGCACTACGGCGAAGACATCGCGGCTCCAGACGCTCCGGAAGAGCCCGAAGAGCAGCAGCATATTCTCGTCGTCGACGACTCCGCGACGGTTCGCATGCTGGTGGGTACCGCGCTCGAGGAAGGCGGGTACGAGACCTCATTCGCCGGGACCGGCATGGAAGCCCTCGCGGCGCTGCGCCAGAACGTGCCGGCCTTGGTTCTCCTCGATATCGGCCTGCCGAATATGGACGGCTATCAGCTGTGTCAGCTGATTCGACAGAATCCGTCGACCGCCGAAGTCCCCGTCATCATGCTCTCGGCGCGCGACGGCTTCTTTGATCAGGTCCGGGGCCGCATGGTCGGGTGCCAGGACTACGTCACGAAACCGTTTGATGCGGACGACTTGCTCGCCCGCGTGCAGAACCTCATTTCCCAGGACTCCTGATGCGTTTAGACGGTCGTCTCGAAGATTTCGACGTCCTGGAAGTGCTCCAGGCAGCGCTTCGCCGCGTGGCGCCGGCCCAGCTGCTGATGGCGGACGACGAGCGGGAAGGGCAGCTGCGGCTCGAGGCGGGTTTCATCATTGACGCACGCCTCGGAGAGGTCACTGGCGAAGAAGCGCTCTTCGACATGCTTTCCTGGCGCAACGGATTTTTTTCCCTGAGTTCTGCGGAGATGGGCCACGCCGAGGATGAAGAGACGCTTCGGTGGACGTGGTCCCAGCTCTTGCGCCAGGCCTTTCGTCGCGCCGCCCAGTCGCAAATCGGTGAGGTGGCGCCGCTGAGCGAAGCCGACATCCAGCTTCTGGAACAGGACCTGAGTCTCCTCTTCCAGAACCTCGGCTCGGACATCGCCCGGCTCGCGGATGAGCGGTGCGGCGCGATCCCGCTGCTCGAGAGCCTGTGCGAGATGGTCAACATGTCGGTGTCCCTCTCCCCGGAGCAGGCGAAACGGCACGAGTTTCAGCTCCTGGACGTGCTTCCCCGGCACGGCTGGAAGGGCTCGGGCCTTAGCTTTATCCAGCTCGAGGACACTCTGATCAACAGCCGGGCCGTCGGCCAGGTCTATGCCGCCGCGGCCTTCGATCCCGAAAGTCGCCGCCTTGAAGCCCGCGCCACCGCCCGCATGCTCGGCTCGAGCCTGGACGAGATATTGACCCGGTTGGCGAAGCTCCTGCCGGCGACGGATTCCAGCCGACAAGCCATGGAGCGCGGCAGAGCATTGACAACCGATATTCAGGCCCTGATTCGGGCTTGCTCCTTCTAAATGGCGCCGGACCGGCGCTGGCCTCCACCTCTGAAAGGACCCCACAAAGATGGCAAAAATTCTTATCGTCGACGAGAGCCCGACCGATCGCGCCCTGATTCGCGAGACCCTCGAGAGTGGAGGCCACCAGATCGCGAGCGCCAACGACGGCTCGGAGGCTCTTGGTGCCATTGAGCGGGAGCGCCCGGACTTGGTGCTCCTGGATGTCGTCATGCCGGGCGAGAACGGTTTTAAGGTCTGCCGGCGGCTGAAGAAAAAGATGAGCGGTTTGCGTGTGGTGCTCGTCACCAGCAAAGACGGGGAATCGGACAAGTTCTGGGGGATGAAGCAAGGGGCCGACGGCTACGTCACGAAGCCATTCGAAGCGAACGAGCTCCTCCAGACCGTCCGTCAGTTCGTGTGACCCGGCCGGCCATGGACGGCTCTCCCCCCCACGCCCCGGCCACGGACGAAGCGCTGGAAGGTGCAGCCATGCTGCGCGAGCTGGTGGCCCGCGTCGACGCCGGTCTGGACCTGGACGCGGCGGCCGAACCGGTCGAGGTGCGCGGGGCGGAGCCCGCGGCGCTGACGCCGTCCGTCGGGGCGCCCAGCGCTGCGAGAGTGTCCTCCGTCGACGGCGAGGGGGTTCTCCACGTGCTCTTCGAGCTCGGGGGCTCTGTCTTTTCTTTTGCCGCCTCCGCGTGCGCCGAAGTGCGACCCTATGTGGCACCGATGCCGATTCCGAGCGTCCCGCCCTGGATCCTCGGTATCGAAAGCTACCTCGGTGAGGTGCTGTCGGTGACCGACCTCTCCGCTTTCCTCGGCTTTTCCCAGCTCACCGCCACCGAATTCTCGCGGGCGATGGTGGTCTTTGATCCGCGCGTGGCCAAGCGCCCGCTCACCGCCCTCGCCGTCGACGCCGTGCTCACCCACCAGTGGTTACCGGAGACCTCCGGTGGCGAAAAGGCCGCGGCCGCCCTGGGCGGTCGCCTTGGCCAATTCGCCGAGCGCATCGTCGAGCTCGACGGTCGAACCGTCGCGGTTCTCAATATCGAAGCCTTACTCGGCTCTGAAGACTTCCTCCACCTGAGCGACTGATTCGCACCCAAGACGGAGACAACGCCCGATGCTCAAAAGACTCAAGATTTGGCAAAAGCTGGCCCTGATTGCGCTCGCTTTCGGCCTCGCCATCCCGGCCATCCTTTACCTCGCCCTGAACCAGCGCCTCGAAGAGCTCAACCGCATCGAAGTGCGTCAAGAGGGTCTGCAGTACATCAGCTCGATCTACGGCATTTTCGAAAAGATTCCGCAGCATCGCGGTCTCACCAACGGCTATCTCGGCGGCAGTTTCGCCCGCAAGCCCGAGGCCGACCAGCTCAAGCCGCAAATCGACGCCGACATGGCTGAGCTGGCCACGGTCGAAGGGGCGCTGGCGAATAAATTCCAGACCCGACAGGCCCTCGAAGGGATCGCCAGCACCTGGGCGGAGCTTTCCAGCGATACGGAGGGGTGGATTCCGGGTCTAGCTGTGCAGAAGCAAAGCTGGCAGCGGCATACGGCGCTGGTCGCCGATGTGCTCCGGCTGATCGACAAGGTCGCCGACAACTCCGGTCTCCGCTCGGATCCAGACCGGGGCAACTCCTATCTGGTTCGCTCTTTGACGAGCTCATTCCCGGGCGCCGCCGAAGACCTGGGCCAGCTCCGCGGTTTGGGTTCGGGCTTTGCGGCCCGCCGAGAAGCGCCGACGGGTCGTGATCAAGGTGAGCTGATCTTCCTGTCCTTGAATATTGATCGCGAGCTCACCGAGCTGGAAGACGCGGTGGGGATCATCGGCGAAGAGCGTGCGGCGGCGAAGGCTGAGCTCGAGGGGGCGATGGGGACCCTATCGGCGGCGACGCGTACTTTCCTCAATACGGCTTCGAACGAAGTGATCTACGCCGAGGAGGTCACCATTGACTCGGGCGATTACTTTCCTAGAGGTACCGCCGCGATCGATCCCTACTTCGCGGTGCAAGAAACCATGCTCCGCCAGCTGGAAAGTCAGCTCATTGATCGGCGGGACAGCCTCCAGAACGAGATCCTGCTTGTGATCTCGGTGGTGGTCGCAGCCGCGCTCCTGACCTTGGGCCTGGTGGTCCTCATCGCCCGGTCGATCACCGGTCAGGTGGGTCGTTTGAACGAGCTTTTCGGCGAGATCAACCAGGGGCGCTTCAGCACCCGCGCCCGCGTCACCTCGGCGGATGAGCTCGGGCGCATGACCGGCTCGTTGAACAATATGCTCGACAACACGCTGGTCCTGATTCAGGACCGCGCCGAGCGCGATCAGATCCAGCGCTCCATCCGGCGCCTGCTCGAGCAGGTGTCGGACGTGGCCGACGGCGACCTCCGGCGAGATCTCGAGGTGACCGAGGACATGACCGGCTCCATCGCCGACTCGTTCAACTACATGCTGGAAGAGCTCCGCACGATCATCGGCGGCGTGCAGGCGACCACGACCCGGGTTACGGATTCCGCCTCCCGCCTTTCGAACACCTCGCGCGAGCTCGCCGACGGTTCGATGCGGCAGACAGAAGAAATTGAGAAAACCGCGGATTCGGTCCGTCTCCTGGCCAGCAGCGCACAGGAAGTCTCCGCCAACGCCGAGACGTCGAGTCAGGTGGCGAGGGAAGCCCTGGAGAGTGCGCGCGCCGGCGGCCAAGCCGTGGAACGCACCATCGAGGGCATGGGCAAGATCCGCCAACGCGTGCAGGACACCTCCAAGCGCATCAAGCGCCTGGGTGAAAGCTCTCAACAGATCGGTGAAATCGTCGAGCTCATCTCCGACCTCGCCGACCGGACGAGTCTCTTGGCCCTGAACGCGTCGATTCAGGCGGCCTCGGCCGGTGAGGCCGGTCGGAGTTTCGCGGTGGTGGCGAAAGAGGTCGAGCAGCTGGCCGACCGCTCCACGGAATCGACCAAGCGCATTTCCCAGCTGATCAACAATATTCAGCGCGAAACCGCGGAAGCGTCGACCGCCATGGAAGATACGACCCGCGAGGTGGTTGAAGGTTCCGAAGTCGCCACCGACGCCGGGCGGGCCTTGGAAGAGATTGAAAAGGTGTCGTCGCAGCTGGCTGAGATCTCCGGCGTGATCGTGGAGCGGGCGCGCCGTCAGGCGGAAGTCTCTGACGGGGTGGCGGAAGCCATCGGCCAGATCGACTCCATCTCTCGCCAAACCTCAGGCGGTGTTCAGCAAACCGTGTCCGTGCTCGGAGAGCTGGCGTCGACCGCGCAGCAGCTGCGTGATTCCGTCGCGACCTTCCGTCTGCCGGATGATGCGGCGCGGAGCGCTGCGTGAGCCCGTTCACTCCCGGGGTCATTTCCGCACCGCGGAGAAGGACCCTAGGATTGTCATGACACCGTCAATGGACCCCTCACTAGTCGCTGGATTTGCGGCGGAGGCGAGGAGCCACCTGCCGCAGATCCAGACCTCGCTCGCCGCCGCCGGCGGCGGTGCGGATACGACGCCGGAGAAACTCGGCGAGGCCAAGCGCCGCGTCGAAAGCATGCGCGACGCATCTTCGATGATGGGGCTCGACGCCCTCGGTCGCGCCCTCGAGCTCATCGTGCGGCGGCTTGAGGCCCACGACGTGGAACCGCTCGCGAAACCCTTCGAGCTGCTCGACGATTACCTTGTCGGGCTGGAGGAGAGCCCGCGGACCACCGGAGAACCCACGCAGCTGCTCGATGCGCTTCTAGACTCCGCCCCTGACGTCGCGGGGGGCGGCCCCGCGCCTTCTGCGGTCGACGCACTCGATGCGCCCTCCTCGTCCGCGCCTTCCGGAACATCCGAGGGGTCCGAAATGGACGGGAAAGCTGCGGACATGGCGACCCCGGATGGAGCGACCTCGGATGACGTGGCCCTATCGGACGACCTAGCCGCCTCGGACGACCTGGCCACTTCTGAGGTGGAGATCGTTGCCGGCGCCGCTAAGAAGAACGGTGCTGAGGAGAGCGGCGGTGCTGAGCAGAGCAATGCCGAGCCGAGCGATGCTGAGCAGACCGCTTCCGAGCAGACCGACGCGGCCGTACTATCCGAGTCCCACCGACCGAAGGCGACCAAGTCGAGCGACCCCGCACCGCTGCCGATGCCTTCCTGGGTGACCCGCGTCGAAGCGCCCAGGTCTTCTCATCCCGAGAAGCCGAAGGTCGAAAGATCCTCGCTTTCTCGGCCGCTGCCGACGCCCCCCTCCCTCGATCTTTTCGCCTCAACGTCCAAGCCCGAGACCGAAGTCGAACCGCCGGATGATTTGGGTCCGCCGCCTACGCTGAGGGCCCCCGCCTCGCCGCCGGCGGCCGCGGCCAAGCGGCCCACGGCGAGAAAGAAAAGCTCGGGACCGTCCGCTGCGGTCCGTGAGATCTTCGCCGCCGAGTCGGACGAGCACGCGCAGGCGATCTCGAAGCTCCTCGATCAGCTGAGTCCGCACCAATTCGTTCGCGACGTGATTTCAAACCTGCGGCGCCGGGTCCACAATCTCAAGGGGTCGGCGGCGCTGGTGAAGCTCGATGACCTGAGTCAGGTCGCCCACGGTATGGAAGATCTGCTCGATATTTTCTATGAGCAGTCTCGGGGGCCGAGCCCCCGAGAGATCTCGGCGCTGGTGCTCGCCGGCGACGCCCTCCAGGCCCTCATCTACGATCGAGAGCTCAGCGTGGAAGTTCCGGCGGTGATGGCTACCCTCGCCGAAGCCTCGACGCCTGGTGAATCGCCCGTCGGCCCCATGCCGGAGAGGTCCCCGGTGGATAGCGACAAGGCTGGATCCGCCGTCGCAGCGACCGGCGTCGTCGCCGGCCCGTCGGCGAGGGTTCCCGGCGCGGCGGCAGAGAAGGTCGCGGCCGCCGATCGGTCCGCGACGCGCGAAGCCGAGAAGACCCCGCCGCAGGACCAGGCTCCTGAAGCGTTCGCCCCGGCGCCGGCCACCGCGCCTGTGGGGAGGCCCGCGGAGCGCAGGCGCTACGTGCGCGTGTCCGTCGACGCCCTCGATGAAGCCATGCGACTGCTGGTCGAAGTGGACGCGGAGCGGCACCTGCTGCGCAGCTTGATTGCCCGCCAAAAAGACCACGCCGTCGAGCTCGACTTGGCGGACCGACGCCTGCACCGCGAAGTGCGAGCCCTAGAGACCGACCTCGAAGTGGCGGCCTTGGGGGGAGCGGGCCTCAGGCGCCACGCGGAGGCGGCTGACCCGGATTCGCCGTTTGACGCCTTGGAGCTCGATCGATATTCGGAACTCCATGAGCGCTCGCGATCGTTGATCGAGAGCGCCGGCGACCTCGGTGCGGTCCAGACCGACCTCGGTGGACAGCTGGTGTCGATGGACCATTCCATCGAACGCCTCGAAGGGACCGCGGTCCGTCTGCGGGATCGTCTGCTCGGCTTGCGCTTGGTGCCGTTCTCCTCGCTATCTCCGCGTCTTGAGGGCGTCGTGCGCCTCGCCGCCCGCACCGCGCGGAAAGAAGCCCGCCTGCAGGTGGAGGACGGCGGGGTGGAGCTGGACCGCGACGTGCTTGACGCCCTCGTTGACCCCCTGGATCATCTCCTGCGCAACGCCGTCGCCCACGGCATCGAGACGCCGGAAGGGCGCGACGCCGTCGGAAAGCCGGAGACCGGCGTGGTGCGGTTGACGGCGCGCTATGACCGCGATGGAGTGGAACTCGTCTTGAGTGATGACGGCGCCGGAATCAAGACCTCGGCCGTGTCCCGCCGTGCCGTCGAGCGGGGCCTCCGCACGGAGCAAGAGGTTCGAGCCTTGGACGAAGCCGCCGTGCGCGAGTTGATCTTTGAGCCGGGCCTTTCGACCGCGGAGGCCGTCGACCAACTCGCCGGCCGGGGCGTCGGCATGGACGTCGTGCGCCAGCGGCTGGAAGATCTCCGGGGACGACTGACGATCGAAGAAAGTAGCGCCCGCGGCACGGCCTTCAAGCTGCGGCTGCCCACGACCCTCGCCGTCCAGCGCGTGCTGCTGGTCACGGACGGCGGCCATCGCCTGGCGCTCCCGAGCCCTGGATTGGAGCGCTTGGAGCGCATCAACCCGGAGGACATAGAGATCCTCGGCGGGAAAGAAATTGTGCGATCCCACGACGAGGTCTATTCGGTCATCCGCCTAGCCCAGGTCGCTGGTTTTCCAGCCTTGGGGGAAGCCGAGTCTCGGCCGGTGGCCATCTTCAGTCGGCTGCAGGATCAGCCGACGATCTTCCTGGTCGACAGTATCCAGGGCGGCCGCGAGGTGGTCGTCCAAGACTTGGGACGGCACCTGGGCCGCCGCCGGGGACTCTTGGGCGTCACCCAGGTCGGGTCAGGCCATCCGGTGCCGATCCTCGATCCCGTGGCGTGGACGCGGGGCGCCGGCGAGCGGCCCTTGCCACCGCCGAGACCGGCGGCCGAAGCCGCGCCGCGCCGGCGCGACGTGCTCGTGGTCGACGACTCCCTCAGTATGCGCCGCTACCTCCGCCGTCTCGTCGAACGCTTTGGCTTTGTGGGTGTGGAAGCGCGGGATGGTCAAGAAGCTGTCGACCTGCTCGACGACGACGCGGTCCACCCCAGCGTCATCCTGCTCGATCTCGAGATGCCGAGGATGGACGGCTTCGAGCTGATGGCGGCCCTGCGAGCCGACGCGCGCTTTTCCCACGTGCCGAGGGCGGTGCTCACGTCGCGCGACGCCGTGAAGCATCGCAATCGGGCTTATGACGCCGGCGCCGATGCGTACCTCGTCAAGCCGGTGGCCGAAGAGGAGCTTGAGAAAACGCTACAGCGACTGATCCAGAAAGGTGATTTCGAAGGAGCGCCCCGATGGACTTGACGTCAAGCGGTCCGCTGCTGCGGGTACAAAGCGGGAACCACAGCTGGGGCGTGCGGCTCGAAGCCGTCGAGCGGGTGACCCGGCCGGGTGACTCGCCCGTGGACCGGGACGGCGCGCAAGCTTTGATCCATGACGACGTCGGTCCGGTCCCGCTGCTGTCCCCCGGGGGACGACTGACCCTCACGGCGGATCAGCGCATCGTGTGGCTGCGGACCGACGAGGACCGGCTGGCGATCGCCGTCGACGACATCGGGGATCGGTTGCCGTCGATGTCGCTGCACGCTTTGCCGTCGCTGCCTTTCCAGGTCCCGCCGCCGATTCTCGGATTGGCCGGGGAAGGGGCGGCGGCGCTGGCGGTGCTCGACCTCAAGCAGCTCTCGTCACCACTTCCGGCCGCCGCCGGCGTACCGTCGCGGCCGGAGATCCGGAATACGCTCGACGCCGACTACGAGCCCTCCCTGATGCTCTTGCCGCCACAAGGTGAGGGGGAGCACGGGGAGCTGCCGCTGATCCCGGCCGTCTCCGCGGCCCAGGTTCTGGCCGTCGAGTCCGCGGGGGACGTCACGGTGCTCCCTTCCTTGGCCACCTGGTGTTTGGGCGTCGGCTGGTGGCGCGGCGAGCCGATCGGCGTCTACGACGTCAGCCGTCGACTGTCCCCGGACGGATCCGGCGGTCGCGGCCGTCGCTGGCTCATCGCCGCAACCCCCGGCGGTGGCCGGCTGGCGCTCCAGCTCGACGGCCGCTGCACCGCGAGGCCGCTGCCCGAGCGGGCCACCGTCGAGCCCGCCCAAGGCGCCCTCGCCGATGCCATTTATGGGCTCTTTCGAACCGAGCAGCATCGCTTGGCGCTGCTCGACCTCGAGCGCTGGCAGCGGGCAGGCTAGCCTAAGGTGCGCTTGGCGGCGCGTCGGTCCGGAACCCGCGCGTCGGCAGGTTCCGGATCCCGGTGGCCCTAGCCCTTGGGCTCCTCGTCGGTCCCCCAGAGGTGCTGCCACATCTCCGGTTCGCCTTTGAGGTGGTGGCTAAACCAGGCGAGGATCGTGCGGGACCAGAGGCGCCTTTCTTCGAGGCTCAAGATGGTGTGGTCCTGGCCGCCGATTTCGATCAGCTCGACATCCTTGCCGAGCACCTCGAGGGCGGTGTACATCTGGTGACTCTCAACCGGCGGCACGTTGGTATCGGCGTCGCCGTGCAGGAGCAGTAGGGGCGTCGTGATCTTGTCCGCGGCGTAGATGGGGCTTTGCTCGACGTAGAGCTCTTTGTTGTTCCACGGAAAGCTGCCGGCGGACGCCGCGTCGCTGTAGAGGTAGCCCCACCAGCCTTGGCCCCAGTAACTCGCCAGGTTGCTGATGCCGGCGTGGGATACCGCGGCGGCGAAGAGGTCGCTCCGCGTCTGGAGGTACATGGTCATGAAGCCGCCGTAGGACGCGCCGATGGCGCCGACGCGATCAGCATCGACGAACGGGTGGGCCTCCAAGAAGCGCTCCGTGCCTTCGAGGATTTCGTCGGCGGTTTGGCGCCCCCAGGCATTGACGTGGCGGGCGGCGAATTCCTGGCCGAAGCCGGTCGTGCCGGAGGGCTGGAGCACGTAGACGACGAAGCCTTGGGCGGCCCAAAGCTCCTTGGGGTAGCGCCCGCCGAAACCACGGCCCACCGGCGCCGTGCCGCCGTAGTAGTAGACGATCAGTGGATATTCGCTGGCCGCCGACTCGTCAACCCCGGGGGGAAGATATAAGCGACCCAGGATGTCGTCCCCCGCGGCCGAGGTGAAGCTCCAGTCGCGAACGTCGCCGAAGCGCACATCCGTAAAGCGTTCGCTTGACGTGTCGAGCAGGGGCTGGGGGCCTTCGCCGGTCGACGTCCACACGGCGTGGGGGCCGTTCATCGAAGACCCGGTCCAAGCCAAACGGCCGCCGTCGGCGTCGAAGTTGTGGACGACATCAACCCCGCTGTCGAGCGTCTTGAAGGTCTTGGTCTGCGGATCGAGGGCGACGATTCGGACCCAGGATTGGTCTTCTACCCGCAGGAACACCCGGTCGCCCGCTGCCCAGCGGACGTCTTGGATCGCCGGATCGAATTCCCGAGACAAGGGCTCGGCGTCGCCGGACTGGAGGTCCATCAAGTAGGCCTGGGCGTCGTAGTCATTGGCGATTCGGTCTGCCTCGAGCACGCTTCCGGCGCCGCCGAAGAGCGCGGCGCTGCCGAGTATCAGGGCGTGTTGGCCGTCCGGGGCGTAGGTGGCGCTATTGAACCAGCCGAGGTCGGCGACCGAGCGGGCGGCGAGTGTGTTGATCTCGACCTCGATGAGCTCGGTCCGCCGGAATGGCCGCCGATTCGCCGCGTAGTGGGCTCGGGAAATGAGGAGGTGGGTGCCGTCCGGGTGGACGTCCTGGAGCTGGTCAAAGGGCTCGCTGGCGGTCAGGCGTTGCATCGAGCCGTCTAAACCGAGCGCGAAAAAGTGGGAGCGGTTTCGACGGTAGGTCCAGCGATCCATCGGGTCGCGGTAGCGTTTGACGCCGCGCTCATCCGCATCCGGGGACTCGGTCTTGGTGACGATCAAAGTCTCCGCGGTGGCGAATTGAAGGTCCGAGATATCTTCGAGGCCGCGGACGATCGTGTCTTCGCGGCCGCGTTTGGCGTGGCCCAGGCGGACCTGCTGGCCGCCGCCGGCGCTCGAGAGGTAGGCGAAGGTGCCGTCAGCCTTGGGGCTCCAGGTGAAGGAGGAGGGGGCTTGGCGAAGGGATCTAACGACGGCGCCGCCGGGCGTCAGAATATCGATCCAATTCTCACCGCCCGCCGTGGGCGACGCCGGTCGGCGTAAGGTGACCGCGATGAACTGGCCATCGGGAGAAACGTCCACGTCCCGGGCGCGGGTCGGCTGCAGCAGGTCGTCGATGGCGAGCGGCCTTTCGGGCGATGCGCGGAAAGCCACGGCGTCCGCGAGCTCCGGGGCCACTTCGAGGGCGGCGTCGAAAGTCCACGTCTCCGCAGATGACGTCGCGGGGCGCACGGCGAGCACGAGGATGCGGTGACTTCCGGCGTCGAGGGCGAGGGTAGCGCGGGCTTCCTGGGGCTCGTCAGCCACTTTCTCCTGCGTCACCAGCTCCTCACCGTTGACCCACACCTTCAAGAGGTCGGCGCTTTTGAGGACGAGGGTCGCGTCGATGAACCGATCCGTCGACAGGGCGGTGGCCAGCCACAGCGCGCGGCCGCCGTCCGGCGAGCCCAGATCCGAGGGCGCCGAGTGTGCTTTCCAAGTGGCGACGCGCCCCGGAGGGAAGTGGGCGGTCCTGCCGACGGCGGGCCAAAGATCGGTCTCCGCCAGCGTCATGCCGTCGAGCAGGTGTTCATATCCGTCGGCGAAGGCCGGAGTAGCGACCGTCGCCGGATCATCCAGGGCCAGCCACTCGGTGACGGCGATCCGGGTCGGTTCCGCGGACGACTCTGTGGCGTCTTCGGCCGTGGCTGCGGCGGCGAAGAGCATGGCGATGAAGAGCGAAATAACGAGGGGCAAAGAGAGGCGATCGGTGAGCATGGCGGCTCCGGAGAAGGGAAGCGACCCGGGCGGGCGAGGGCAAGGCCGTTCGCGCGTCGAGCTTCGGGCGTCGTCGGTGGAGAGGCGTTAAGGGGCGGCGAACGGCCGCAGTCGGTCTGGCTACCGTTACGATCCGCCGGCGAACGAAGTTTGGTTGCGCCTATTCGAAGCTTCGGTGGCGAATAGGCCAGCGGCCGAGGACCCGGTCACCCCGAGCCAGCACGTAGTGGCGAAAGTGGGGGACGACCAAACAGGAGTGGTTGGGCAGGATCCTGAGGCGAGTTCCCAGCGGCAGCGGCGCGTTCACCTTGCCATGCTCTTGGGAGAGCGAGATCACTCGGATATCGGGGTTGAGCTGACTTCCGGCGTAGTCGCAAAAAATTTCGCCGAACGTCGGCGGGTCCTGCCAGGACGGGCCGGTATCCTTCGAAAGGGTCAAGGCCCCGGCGTCGATGACGCAATGCTCGGCGCTCTCGCGGCACGAGACGACGCTGGCGATCACCGTCAGCGCGCAGTCCGCCACCGTACAGGCGCCGAGCTGGACCTGGGTGAAGTCGTAGAACACGTAATTACCCGGCCTGGCTTCGTCGAGACCTTCGAGGTCGCCCGGCTCGTCGGCGACCGAGAGGGTCGGCGTCGAGCCGATGGAAATCGCCGGAACGTCGACCCCGCCGCGGCGAAGCGTGGCGGCGAAGGCGAGCATCGTCTCGCGGTCCTCGGCGTGCACTTTGCGGAGGCCGGGACGTCCGGGCCGGTCGTAGCCATGGCCGGCGTGGGAAAGGATGCCGTTGAAATGGAGCTTCGGCGACGCCCCGAGGTGCCGTGCGATTTCAAGCGCGAGGGGGCTCTTCGGATCAACGCCCGCCCGGTGGTAACCGCTATCGACTTTGAGCCACACGTGGACCGGTCGCCCGACGGCCGGGACCACTTCCGTTTCGAGGGTCGTGACGGCGTCCAGGCTATCGACGACGAATCGGGCCTCGGGACTGTCGCGGGCCCGCTCCGACACCTCGCGGACGCGATTCAGGATCACGGGGAAAGCCCAGGTCACGTCCAGGAAGCCGGCGCTCTGCAGCACCCGCATTTCGTAGAGCGTCGAGGCCGTGAAGCCGGTGGCCCCGAGGTCGCGCTGCATGGCGGCGACTTCGAGGCACTTATGGGTCTTGAAATGGGGACGGAGCGCGAGGCCGGCGCCTGTCACGCGCGCCGCCATCTTGCGTAAGTTGCGCTCCAAGATGTCGAGGTCGAGGACCAACGATGGCGTCGGCATGTCCCCGAGCGTGGGGAAAGGGCCATCTTCGGCGTCGACGGTGGACTGGACGGAGGAGCTAAGCGGCATGGGTTCAGGTATGCGCATAGTTCTTTTAAGCTCTCCGCCATCATATACCGACCGCTCGGTCAGTGCTTTGCCTTGTTTTCGCGAATCGGGGAGGACTCGGTTCTGCGGGCGCATCCGTCGCCGACCGCGGCGCGCCGCGGTCATACCGCCTTCAGTCTTCCAGGCGTTCTTCGACCTGCCGGTAGTCCTCTTCGATGATCGCTTCGTACTCGGCGGCCTTCTGGCGGGTGCGCCAAAGCAAGAAGATCGCGACGCCGATAAGCGTCGTATAGAGACCGGCGAGCAGGGGCAGCGGCAGCGCCAGGATTTGTCGCTGGAGGTGGCTGA
>JBCDKB010000065.1:0-25928 GCA_038747035.1 Acidobacteriota bacterium
CGTCGATGGCGACGGTGGCCGAGTCGTCATTCTGGATCGTGCCGAGCGCCGGGCCCGCGGGGGCGCTGACGTCGGCGTTCGACGGCGCTCCGAGGGTGACGGTGAAAGTCTCGTCGCTTTCGACGGTGGCGTCGCCGCTGACGGCGACGCGGATCGTCTGCGTCTCGCCGTCCGAGCCGGCGAAGCTCAGGGTGTCCGTATCGGCGGTGTAGTCGCTGGCCGACGAGGCGGTGCCGTCGGCGGTTTGGAAGGGCACGGTGAAGCCGCCGTCGACGTCGCCGGAGAGGGTGACGGTGAAAGTGAAAAACGTCGTGCCGGCGTCGGTTTCGGACTGCCGGACGTCGTCGATCGCGAGCGTCGCCGAGTCGTCGTTCTGGACCGTGCCGGCGCCGACGGCGTCGGTGACGGAGACGCCGGCGTTTGACGGCGTGCCGAGCTCGACGGTGAAGCCTTCGTCGGCTTCGACGGTGGCGTCGCCGGTGATGGAGACGTCGATGGTCTGGATTTCGTTGGCGCCTCCGGTGAAGCTGACCGTGCCCGACGCCGCGGTGAAGTCGCCGCCGGTCGACGAGGCGGTGCCGTCGACGGTTTGGAACGGCACGGTGAAGCCGCCGGCCACTTCGCCGGTCAGGCTGACGACGAATTGAAAAGTCGCGCCGGCGTCGGACTCGAGCTGGGAAACGTCGCCGATGGCGAGGCTGGCCGAGTCGTTATTCTGAATCGTGCCCGTACCGTCGACGGTCTGGATACCTGGCGTCGACGGCGCTCCGAGCTCGACGGCGAAGGTCTCGTCGGGCTCGAGGGCCGTGTCGCCGTTGACGGTCACGGTCAGGGTTTGGGTCTCGCCGTCGGTGCCGGCGAAGGTGAGCGTGCCGGCGGCCGGGGCGTAGTCGCTGCCCGCGGAGGCCGTGCCGTCGGCGGTTTGGAAGGGCACGGTGAAGCCGCCGGGGACGTCGGCGCCGGTGAGCGACACGGTGAAGGTGTAGGTGGCGGTGCCGGCGTCGCCCTCCACCTGGGAGACGTCGTCGACCGTGAGCCGCGCGAAGTCGTCATTGACGATCAGCCCGCGGCCGACGCCGTCGGGGACCAGGATCGTCGTCCGAGAAGGGTTACGCAGGAGAATATTGACCCGCTCATCCGCTTCGAGCGCCGTATCGCCGACGACCTGGAGGGTCACGGTGTGCGTTTCGCCGGCGAGGCCGGTGAAGTTGAGGGTTCCTGAGGTGGGCAGGTAGTCGCCGTCGGCGACGGTGGCCGCGTTGTCGCCGGAGACGAAGTCGATCGTGAATCCGCCCTCCACGGCGTGGGTCGAGCCGACGGTGTAGACCAGCGGGGTGGTGCCCGAGTCGCCCTCCGCGGTCGGCGGATCGTCGATCGACATGGCGGTCGTATCGTCGTTGAAGATCGAGCCGGCGCCGGTGTCGTCGCTGACGCTGACGCCGGCGTCCGACGGCGCGCCGAGCACGACATCGAAGACGTCGCTTTCCTCGACCGTTTCGTCGCCCGTGACCAGCACGGTGAGGGTTTGGGTTTCGCCGTCGGTGCCGGCGAAGCTGAGCGTGCCGGTCGCCGGGGTGTAGTCGTCGCCGGCGATCGCGCTCTGGTCTTGGGTCGCATAGCCGACGGTGAAGGCGCCGGCGCTGCCCGTGAGCGTGACCGTGAACGTGAAGTCCGTGGTGCCGGCGTCCCCCTCGGCGGCCGTCACGTTGTCGATGGCGATCGAGGCGGAGCCGCCGCAGGCGTCGGGCGTGCCGTCGCTATCGACGTCGACCCGGTCGTCGAAGCCCGGGCAGACGTCGCAGCCGTCCGGCGTCAGGTCGCCGTCGGCATCCAGGGTGTCGTCAAAGCCGGGGCATACGTCGCAGGCGTTGCGCACGCCGTCGGCGTCGTCGTCGGCGTCGTCGGGGGAGCAGGTGAGGTTCTCCCACCAGGTGATCTGGCCGGCGGTGCTCCGCGCCGCCGCGATGTCCTGGTCGCCGTCGCCGTCGAGGTCGGCGACCACGGTATCCGTCACGTTGGTGTCGTTGCTATAGGACCGCCGGGTCCACGACGTGGCCTTGTCGATATTTTCCCACCAGTCGCCGTTCGGGTCGCCGATGACGTCGAGGTCGCCGTCGAAGTCCAGGTCAACGGCCTGCAGACCGCGGCGCGCCGTTGAGAATGACGAGATCTGACGCTGGGTCCAGGCGGTGCCGTCGCCCGCCGTATTTTCGAGCCAGATGATGTCGGTCGCGCCGATGTCCTGGACTAGGAGATCCTGGTCGCCGTCGAGGTCCAGGTCGCCGGCCGCCACGGCGGCGAAGCGCGATGAGTAGATGTCGCGGCTCAGCCAGCTGGTGCCGTCGCCGGTGACGTTCTCGTACCAGGCGAGCTTGCCGGAACCGGAGGAGGACCCGCCGGCGGCGTCGAGGTCGCCGTCGCCGTCGAGGTCGGCGGCCACGATCACCTGCGCCGCGTTGACGCCCGTGGCGATGGTGCGCCGGGTCCAGGCGCTGGCGTCGCCGTTGTCGTTCTCGAGAAAGAAATAGGCGTCCGCGTTGCGACCGGCGACCAGCACGTCGAGGTCGCCGTCGCTATCGACGTCGGCGATGTCCAGGCCCTGGGCGTTGCCGATGCCGGTGGCGAGCGCGATCCGGGCCAGGAAGACGCCGGTGGTATCGAGGTCGTTTTCGCGCCAGAAGACCTGGTTGCCGTTGTAGTCGCCGTAGATCAGGTCGTTGTCGCCGTCGCCGTCGAGGTCGGCGATGGCGACGTCGCGCATGCGGTTGCCCGGCGTCAGCGTCTGCGGCGTCCAGGTGTCGAGCGGATCCTGGAAAACCAGGGTCAGGACCTGGGCGGACTCGATACCGTGGAAGATATCGGCGCCCGGCGAGCCGTCGAGGTCGCCGGCGGCGATGCTGTTGGCGCCGGCGATGGTCTGGATCGTCTGGTCGCCGCTGAACGGCGCGTTGGCGAAGGCCGCCGGGGCGGCGAGGCTGAGGATCGCGAGGGCCGGCGCCAGCCCGGAGGTGAGCGGGCGCAGGGAGCGGACGAGGCTGTCGATCATGGGCTAGACCTTCGCTTTTCTAGGGGGCCACGGGGGCCACAGGGGGCACGGTGGCTAGGCCGACCGTGTCGGACCAGGCGGTGGTGTCCCCCGACTCGAAGCCGTCAAAGAAAAACGGCGGGTCGAGGGCGATATTGGCGGTACAGGTGAGGCTCTGGTCGGCGCCGGTGAAGAGCACGGAGCCGTCTTCGCAATCGGCGTCGCCGGTGAAGCCGTCGAAGCGGGTGTCGATATCGGTCTCGACGGCGAGCTCGACCGGTGTCCCGACGTCGAAGAGCGCCGCGCACACGGTGGCGCCGGTCGGGTCGCAGTCGAGGCCTTCGGGGATCGACATCACGACCGCGAAGCCCTCGCCGACGAATTCCACCGTCAGCTCGGACTGGGCGGTGAAGGTGGCGACGCACGCCGTATCCGCCACCACCGTGATGACGCCGTCGTCGCAGTCCGGGTCGCCGCTGAAGCCGTCGAAGCTCCAGCCCACGGCGGCGTTTGCGGTGAGGGTGACGGTGATCCCTTCGGCATAGACCTCGTCACAGTCCACGCCGCCGTCGCCGCAGTCGAGGCCGGCGGGGTCGGAGAGCACGTTGCCGAGGCCGTCGACGGTGATCGAGAGCAGCAGGTCATCGTCGAGGACGGTGCCCTCACCGACGGCGTCCGCGAAGCTGATCAAGGGATTCGAGACCGAGTCGAGGTCGACGAAGAAGCTCTCGTCCCCCTCGTCGACGCCGTCGCCGTTGACCGTGACCGAGAGCGTCCGGGTTTCGCCGTCGTCGCCGGTGAAGGTCAGGAAGTCGGCGGCCGGGTCGTAGTCGCCGTCAGCGGCGGTCGCCGTGCCGTCGCGGGTGGCGTAGCCGACCAAGAAGCCGCCGTCGACGTCGCCGCTGAGGGTGACGGTGAATTCGAAAGCCGTGGCGCCGCTGTCGCCTTCGGCGGCGGAGACATCGGAGATGGAAAGCGTGGCCTCGTCGTCATTCACGACCGTGCCGAGGCCGGAACCGTCGGCGAGCGCAACGTCGCCATTCGACGGCGAGGCGAGCAGGGCGAAGAACGACTCGTCCGACTCGACCCGCAGATCCCCCGCCACCGCCACGGTGAAACTTTGTGTTTCGCCGTCGGCGCCGGCAAAGGTGAGCGTCTCCGAGGCCGCCGCGTAGTCCCCGTCGCCGACCTGGGCGGTGTTGTCTTGGGTGCTGGCCGCGACCGTGAAGCCGCCGTCGACCTCGCCCGCGAGCGTGACGGTGAAGGTGAAGTCGGCGGTGTCGGCGTCGCCCTCGTCGAGGCTGACGTCGTTGATCGACAGGGCGGCGGTGTCATCATTCAGGATCGTGCCGGCGCCGGTGCCGGCATCGACGGTGACTGAGGCGAGCGACGGCGCGCCGAGCAGCGCGGTCAGCCCTTCGTTCGCCTCCACCACGGTGTCGCCGGTTACCGCGACGCTGAAGTTCTGGGTTTCGCCGTCGATGCCGATGAAGGCCAGGACCTGGCTCGTCGCCGTGTAGTCCGCGGGGGCCGCGGCGGAGCCGTCCGCCGTCGACACCGGCACGGTGAATCCGCCTTCGACGTCGCCGGCCAGCGTGACGGTAAAGAGCAGCGTCGAGGGGCCGGCATCGCCTTCGGTGACCACCGCGTCGCCGATCGAGATCGACGCGCTGTCGTCGTCCAGGATGGTGCCCGCACCGAGCCCATCGTCGAGGGTGACGGCGGCGGCGGACGGGGCGCCGAGTCGCGCCGAGAAGGTCTCGTCCTCCTCGAGGACCGTGTCGCCGGCGACGCCGACGGTGAAGCTCTCGACTTCGCCGTCGTCGCCGCTGAAGGTGAGCGTCTGGGCGGTGGCGACATAGTCGCCGCCGGCGGCGGTGGCCGTGCCGTCTTCGGTGGCGGCGCTGACCGTGAAGCCGCCCTCGACATCGCCGGTGAGCGTGACCGAGAAGGTGAGATCGGTCGTCCCCGCATCGTCCTCGGTCACCGAGACATCGTCGATACGGAGGGAAGCGGTGTCGTCGTTCTCGATGGTGCCGGTGGCGCTGCCGTCGGCGGCGCTGACGCCGGATTGCGAAGGCGCGCCGAGCAGCACCAGGAAGAGCTCGTCACTCTCCACGGCCGTGTCGCCGGCGACCGGTATGGTGAAGCTCTCGACCTCGCCGTCGGTGCCGCTGAAGGTCAAGGTCGCCGCGGTCTCGACGTAGTCCCCCGATCCCTCGGTGGCGGTGCCGTCGCGGGCCTCGGCGGCGACGGTGAAGCCACCCTCGACGGCGCCGTTGAGCGTGACGGAGAAGACGAAATCCGTCACCCCCGCATCGCCCTCGGCGCCGGCGACGTCGGCGATCGAGATCGTCGCGCCGTCGTCGTTTTCGAGCGTGCCCGTGCCGGCTCCGTCCGCGACGGTGATGCGGCCGTCCGACGGCGTGCCGAGTCTGACGGTGAAAGTCTCGTCGTCTTCCACGACCGAGTCGCCGGAGGCGGTGACGGTGAAAGTCTCGGTTTCGCCCGAAGTGCCCGCGAAGGAGAGCGTGGCGTTCGCGGCGGTGTAGTCGCCGGACGCCGAAGTGGCGGTCCCGTCCTGGGTCGCGACGTCAACCGTGAAGGCGCCGTCGGCGTCGCCGGTCAACGTGGCCGTGAAGAGCAATTCGACGTCGCCCGCGTCGCCTTCGATGACGCTGACGTCGTCGATGGCGAGGGAGACGAGGTCGTCGTTGGTGATGTGGCCCAGGCCCGTGCCGTCGGCGAGGTCGACGCCGGGGTTGGACGGAGAACCGAGCAGCACAAAAAAAGTCTCGTCGCTTTCGAGCACCGTATCGCCGGCGACGCTGACGGTCACCGACTCGGTTTCACCGTCTCCGCCTGTGAACGCTAGCGTCTCGCTCGCCGGCGCGTAGTCGCCCGACGCGGCGGTGGCGGAGCCGTCGGCGGTGGCGGCCCCGACGGTGAAGGCGCCGTCGGTCGCGCCGGTGAGGGTGACGAGGAACGTAAAGTCCGTCGTGCCGGCGTCGCCTTCGGCGGCGGCCACGTCGGTGATCGAGAGCGAGGCGACGTCGTCGTTCTGGACCGTGCCCGTGCCGGTGCCCGCCGTGACCGCGACCAGTCCGTTGGTCGGAGTGCCGAGCGCCACCGAGAAGGTTTCATCAGGCTCGAGTCGGTCGTCCCCCGCGACGCTGACCACCAGGATCTCCGTCTCGCCGTCGATGCCGACGAAGCTCAACGTGTCGCCCGCGGCCGCATAGTCGCCGGACGCGACGGTGGCCGTCCCGTCTTGGGTCGCCACGTCGACGGTGAAGGAATCCTGGACGTCGCCGGTGAGGGTGACCGTGAAGCCGAAATTCACGGTCCCCGCGTCGCCCTCGGCGGCGGTGACGTCGTTGATTGAGATCGAAGCCGCGTCGTCGTTGGTGATCGTGCCGAGGCCGACCGGGTCGGGGACCCCGACGCTCGGGTCCGAGGGTGCGCCGAGGGTCACGGTAAAAGTCTCGTTGTCTTCCAGGAACGCGTCTCCGTCCACCGAGACGGTGAAGGTCTCGCTCTCGCCGTTGACACCGTCGAAGGTGAGCGTCGCCGCGACGGCGTCGTAGTCTCCCGAGGCGGCGGTCGCCGTGCCGTCGGCGGTGGCGACGCCGACAGTGAAGCCGCCCGCCACGTCGCCGGCGAGGGTGACGGTGAAAATGAAGTCCACCGAGCCCGTGTCACCCTCGTCGGCGGTAACGTCGGAGATCGAGAGGGACACGTCGTCCTCTTCGACGGTGCCGACGCCGACGTCATCGGTGAGCTCGACGAAGAAGCTCGTCAGGTTGTCGAGCTCCACGGAGAAGGTTTCGTCCCCTTCGGGGGCGGCGTCGCCGGCGACCGAGACGGTGGCGGTGGCGGTTTCGCCGTCGAAGCCCGTGAAGACCAGCGTGCCGGCGGCCGCGGTGTAGTCGCCGTCGTCGACGGTGGCGGAACCGTCGACGGTGGCGAAATCCACCGCGAAGGCTTCGGGGGAGGCGCCCGTCAAAGTGACGGTGAAGGTGAAGTCGGTGGTGCCCGCATCACCTTCGGCGGCGCTGACGTCGTCGATGGCCAAGGTGGCGACGGCCTGGCACGGGTCCGGCGTGCCTTCTCCGTCCACGTCGACCCGGTCGTCGCCGCCGGCGCACACGTCGCAGCCGTCGGGCACGGTGTCACCGTCGCTGTCTATGGCGTCGTCGAAGCCGTCGCAGACGTCGCAGGCGTCCCGGAAGCCGTCGCTGTCGGTGTCGAGATCGCCGGCGGAGCAGGTCTGATTTTCGTACCAGCTGAAGCGGTTCGTGGTGAAGCGCGCCGCCGCGAAGTCGAGGTCGCCGTCGCCGTCGAAATCGGCCAGGTCGTGGTCGACGATGTCGTCGACGACGGTGATGAAGTGCTCGACCCAGGTCGTGCCGCCGCCGTCGGCGTTTTCAAACCAGCGACCGTTGCGGTTGGCGACCACGTCCAGGTCGCCGTCGTAGTCCAGGTCCACCACCTGCAGGCCCTTGTGGGCGTTCCGCCCGGCCGGGCCGATGGCGTGCTCCAGCCAATCGCCGCCTTTGCCGTCGAGGTTCTCAAACCACACCACGGCGTCGAACGCTGACCCCGGCGGGTCGGCGTTGGTTTCTTGGATGACGACGTCCAGGTCGCCGTCCAGGTCCACGTCGGCCCCCAGGACCGCGGTGAACCAGCCCGCCGGATCGATGGTGCGGACCGCCCACTCGGAGCGGTCGCCCACAGTATTTTCGATCCACACCAGCTGACCGCCGTCTTCGGTGCCGCCGCCGATGACGTCGAGGTCGCCGTCGCCGTCGATATCCGCGGCCTTCACCGCCTCTGGGCCGGCGAGCCGGTCTTGGATTTCGTGCCGGCTCCAGCTGGTGCCGAGGCCGTTCCGATTTTCGAACCAGAAATACCGGCCATCTCGGCGGGAGGTGACCAGCAGGTCGATATCCGTGTCGCCGTCGAAGTCGACGGCGTCGAGGCCGTCGGCGCGGCTGACTGTGCCCACGGTCAGGCGACCTGAGAAGCTGCCGCCGCCGTTATTGCGGAACCAGTGGACCCGGCTCGTCTCCCAGTCCGTGTAGACGATGTCGTTGTCGCCGTCGCCGTCGAGGTCGTCGATTTCGAGCTGCCGCGGCCAGCCGACGTTGGTGTTGAGCGTCACGTTGGTCCAGGTCGAGCCGTCGCCGCCGTTTAGCAGGTAGCGCACGGCGCCGTCGTCGAGGCCCGCGAGGTCGGGGACGCCGTCGCCGTCGAGGTCGCCGGCCAGCACGTCGCCGGCTTTCGTCGCGCTCTGGATGGTGTTCTGCCCGCCGAAGGGCACGGTCGCCTGGAGTGGCGGTGCGCCGGCCGCCGCGGCGGCTAGAGCCAGACAGGCGAACCAGCGTTGTAAGACACGCGGCGTCTGCGGCGCGTGGCGGACGAGGGCGGGGACCGAAGGCGGGCTTCGGTACAGGACGCGGAATGCCGGCCTGGGCGTGGTCTTCACGGCAAGTCCTCGGAGTTGGGGCGGGTCGGTGAGGGGGCGTGACGCTTCGAGCGTGGCTTCTCTCAAGAGCAAGGCCCGTACCAAGGATCTGGCTCGATTTCACCGCGGAAAACCGGCCCCACTGGGGGCTGGCCCGGGTCGCCGGGAAGATCGTGCCCTGCACATCGTGCGCAGTGCGCACGATGTGCAGGGTTCATGACGGGGCGTCGCGGAGCGGCATCGGCGGATTTCAGGTGCGCTCGTCAGCGTCGGCCTGGGAGTCGGGGCGGTGACTCTTGCCTTGACGGCTGTTCTAAAATTGGGCCGCCAACCCGCGACTGCGCCGCTCGAAATCCCCCGCGATCAAGGGGTCCATCGAGCTGTCCGAAATATCGCCACCACTCGCCTCAAGGGCTTCCCTAGGGAGATGAAGACATGAAGCTGATGCGTTCCGCCGCTCTGATCGTCTGGCTGCTGGTCGGCTGTACGGGCGGGCCTGATGGCCCCAGGGCCGACGGCAAACACCAAAGCGCCCTCGGCTTTGCGGCCTCCATCCCCGAGTCCTGGCTCATCCTCGACGGCGTCCAGATTCGAGAAAACCCGGAGCTTTTCGCCGGCGTCTTCGAGAGCCCGGGATTCGAAGGCGCTGACCCCCAGCTGCTTGAGCAGATGCGGGCCAATATCGAGGCCGGCTCGGTCGAGTTCTACTACCCCGACCGTGCGAACGTCTCCGACTTCAGTGAGAACGTGAACGTTCAAAAGGGCGTCGGGAGGCTTCCCGGCGACGACTCCGAGCTCCAGGAGGTGTGTCCGGTCGTTGAGACCGAGCTGTCCCGAGGATTCGGGCGCCCGATCGTCCTCGAAGCCTGCGAGCTCCGTCCGGTCGGCAGCGGCTCCGCATTTTTCATCCAAGCGGAGGGAGCTGTGCCGGGAACGATGATGATGCAGTACCAGCTGCAGAAGTCCACCGCCGTGACTTTGGTCGTGACCGCGACGGTGCTCTTGGACTCCAGCTCGGCCCTCGATGTTCAGCTGGACGAGCTGGTCCAGTCGATTGAGTTTTAGTCCCCCGACCGGGAGCTTTTCCGCCGAGCCATGGGACTCCGGGGAGACCGAATCCGGCGGTCGGCCAGGAGAGGAGGAACGTCAGTGGCTAGCAAGATCGATGATGTGGATCGCGCAGCGACCTCGGGGAATCGCGAGATGGAATGCCCCAGAAGAGAAATATATGAACCTGAGATCCGGCCCGTGGTTTGGACTGCTGGCGTCACGGCTATTCTCCTGTTGGCCCTCACTGCCTGCCTCGCCATCTCGGCGATTGGAGACCGTCAGATAGATCCGCTCCTCGGCGCTATCGGGGTTTGGACTATTGTGCCGCCGGTGTGGTTCTGGGGTGAGTATTTTTTCCTCTATAGAAAGCACGGAAAGCCTGGGACGCTCGATCTCTTCAAGTACGGACAGCAAGTGTCCGGCGCGGTCTGGCTGGCGGTACTGGCGCTTCTAACGATTCTCGCCAATGCGGAGCACCTCTGGTCTTGAGGCCGCGCTGGCTGATCCAGGTGATGACGGATGCGAATGGCGACGATCGGGTCGTGAAAGGATGTATTGCTTGCATCTAGAGTGAAGCGAGACCGCGATTGATTGGGCTGGTGGAGGGGACCTTGCGGGGCTCTTGAGAAAGAGTTTGGTCGGGATCAATGGCAGTAGAGAAGCCAGCGCAGCAACTTCAAGGGGGGGCAAGAGGTCACCGACTTATGAAAATTGGAGATTTACTCGAAAAGTGGAACCTAACTGCCCTGAGAGTCAAGACTCCCATCCTGGAGCTGGATTGGTCACCAGGAGATGTCGATAAGGACGCGGCGTGGGATCTATATGTTGAACTACTGACTCGGGTCGCGACGCAGCCGATCGCGACAGGCGAGGGCGTTGAGAAATCAGCACTAGAGAGTGTCGCGCAATTGTTTCCATTGACCCGGGAAACACTGAAGCATCACGGACGCCAAGCCGTGGGATTCTCTCGAATCGCGATCGTTGTACTCAATCAGATCGTGCGACCTTTTGCTGCGGAACGGCACCTCCTATCGGAACGGGGCGCTTTCGAGGAAGAAAAAGAGCGCGCAAGGTTTAGGTCCGACTTGGCCGGCCTCCAGCGGCAATTGAGAAATTACACGGGTCTGCTTGCGGATCTGGCCGGCGTCGAAAATCTAACAGGCATAGCGCCAAGTCAGGGCACTTCTGACGAAGGGGAGACGGCGATCGAAGTCGACTAGGTATGCACCCTCTCTCGCTCGGCGCTGCTCGTCGTTTTGGTCTTGTGAGCCCGGCTAGAAGAGAAAGAGCGTCCCATCTCGACCGGGCTCGAAGCCGTGCGACCGGAGACTTTCGACGACGGACTTGAGGTCGCGTTTCATGGCCTCGGGATCGAGACGCTGACCGTCGGGCGCCTGGAGCTCGCCGCCGAGTCGGTCGCGGGCGTACTCTGCCGCTGCCATCATCGACTCAAGGACTTCGAGAGGCGCCGCACTGCGGGGGATGGAGAAGTCAAAGACCAAGTCCTCGGTCTTGACCGCGCCGCGGGCGATGAGCTCGGGCAGGAAGTATCCCGGAGCTGTGGAGGTTGAGACGCTGAAAAGGGCATCATCGCCGATGTCGGCGGAGTTATTGGGCCAGTGGAAGAGGTCCATATTCCCCCAACGAAGCCCTAGGCAGTGCATGACGTCCCAGATCTCTTTGCCGTCGAAGGAGGCTCCGGCCGGAGCCTTCACAACGATGACCGCTCCGAGGTTCCAGGTGGCTACGATCTCGCTGAGTTCTGAAGACCTCACGGCGGCCTCTGCCGGGGTCATGGACGGCGTAACGGTGACGGAACCGAGGGGTTTGACCGCGGCTTCGAGAGACTTGAGATAGGCCTGGAGCGTGTGCTCTTGGAGCGGCTTCTGAGCCTCGCTGGCGCTGTCATGGAGTCGCCAGGCCACCGCCAGTTCAGCCAGACGACCGGGGCTGTCTTCGGTGAAGAGATAGGTCCAACGTCCGCTAGCTGCCGACTTTGCGTAAAGCGTGGGCTGGCCGTTTTGATTTCGCCAGTTGCGGGTGAGCAGCGCAGTGACTTCTTGGCCGGTGACAGAGGCCGACTCTGGGAGTGCGACGTTCAACGCCCATTCCAAGGTCGGGAGAGGAAAATATTCTCGCTCTTCCTCGTCATCTCGCTCTGGCTGCGCCGGGAGGGCTGGAGGAGTGAGCAGGTGACTCGCGTCTTCAGTCGGAGGCGCGGGCATCGCGCCGGCGGCCCGAGCCGCGGATTGGGACGCGGGGGACAAGAAAAGGCCATCGGGCATGGGTGGGGAGTGGGCTCGAGCCCTAGCCCTTAGCCCTCCGCTGAGGAGGCGCCAGGTGAGGTAGGCGAGGACGAGCAGCCCAAGAAAGATAAGGAGAGTCTTCATGCGAGGGGCTCGGCGGAGATTCTGATTCGGAAGTTGTCCACTGCGCCGCGGATCTTCTCACTCGAGCGGCTCGATCTCCTGCACGATGTTGCTGATATTGCCCGGGGCGTGGAGTTCGGAAGGCCCGCTGAGCGGGACGCGACAGCGTGTGAGCTCAGGAGCTCATCTCCCGGGAGACCGGGTGCGCGAACGGCGGTGTCCGGGACGGTTTAGGGAGTTCGGCGACGGCGGAAGGATTCTCGAGAGTGGATGAAGCACTAGCACCGGTGGAGCCGCGAGCTGCCTCGACTCGGTCTTGGCTCCGCCAGGGAATTCTTGTGGAGCTGTCTAAGGGGCCCCAGCCAGGAGAGATCGGTGCCGCTGAGCCGCTTGGCGGGTGGTGCGGAAGCTGACACAATCCGCCCACCGACCGTCGTTATCTGCTCGCTCTCTAGCTCTGACCTCCGCAAGGACTCGTTTGACGTCCACGCCTTCGCTCGCCTTTGACGGGCACCGCATCCTCATCCCCGCTCCCATCTGTGGAATCGATCGCGGCCTCGCGAGGCGCCCGCTGACCGGCGGGGCCTTGGTGGGTCTGCACGGCCGCAGGGGCGAGCCCGTGAGCCCTCTTGAAGAGACCCTCCCGGCGTGAGGTGGGGCCGCTCCACGGACACCGCGGCAGACCGCTGTGAAGAGACTTTGTTCCGCCGCATCCTCATGCTGCACGTGCTACCGGGTGTGGTCCTGGGCATTATCCGGTTCCTCGATTGGACGTGGCGCTACCGAGAGATCGGTCGCCATCACTTCGACGCCGCCCGCGGCTCCGGGAAGCCCATCGTCGGCGCTTTTCTGCACGGACGCATTTTTCTCCTCTTACGCTTTATGAGTCGGCCTCGCAACGGTCGCTGGCTGTCCATGTGCTCGAAGAGCCTCGACGGCGACGCCATGACCAAAGTCGAAGAGGCCCTGGGATTCGAGGTCGTCCGCGGCTCGTCCGGCCGCGACGGCCTTCAGGCGATCGTCGACATGATCAGCCGCGTACGCCAAGATCCGGGATTGGGGTCATGCCTCGCTGTTGACGGTTCGAGGGGACCCCGGGGTGTCGTTCAAGGGGGCGTTGTTTCCTTGGCCCGGCGCACCGGCGGGCTGATCGTGCCGGTCACGGCGGCGGCGTGCCCGGGCAAGATCTTCACGAAGGCGTGGGATCGGACCCTGTTGCCTTGGCCCGGGGCGAAGGTTTTTGTGATTTACGGAGAACCTATGGAGGTTCCGGCCAAGTTGACCCGGAGGCAGTCTGACGCGCTACGGCTGGAGCTGGAGAATCGTTTGATCGAGCTTCAGCGGCATGTCGATGGGGTTTGCGGGTCGGGGGATGGGGCGTATTTCCTGCCTTCGGAGCCGGTTCGGGAAAGCCAGGTCTCACCGGACGTCCCCGCAGCCTAGGTTGACGGCCATCCGCAGCGGGGGCGCATCTCGTCACGTGAGCGGCTCGAGCTCCGACACGACGTAGCTCTTATGGCCCGGGACGTTGAAAGGGGACGGTCCGCTTAGGGTCACGCGACCCGCTCAACGTGACCCGACAGCGCGTGAGTCCGAGGAACTCATCGGGGGAGAGGCCGGCGGCGCGGACGGCGGCATCGGGGATGCTGGTCGCTGAAGTCGGCAACGTGATTTGGAAGTACCAACGCCGGCGTGTGATCAGCCGAGGGGAAGGCGAGCTCGTGATCGATTGACTGGCCGGGGCTCCCATTGATCTCCATCCGACTGATCGGCTGATTGCCGACGCTTTCCACATCGCCGCCGACTTGGATCGAAGCGTCTACGACAGTCTTTATCTTGCCCTCGCTTTCGGAATGGGCGCCTTTTTCGTGACGGCCGACCGGAAGCTAGTGAACGCCGTCAACAGAAGCCCGGTCGGCGAGTACGTGGTGTGGATCGAGGACTGGCGGAAGGCCCTAGAGAAACCCTAGGAGCCGAGAGACGAGGATTGCGGCGACCGAGCCGCGTCGTGGACGGGGCCGAGGGCTTTTATGCGTTCGGCGGCGAGTCGGCGAAGCGGGTGGCCGTCATTGAGGGCGTCGCTGAGCGTGCGGACGGGGAGGTGGTCCACGCCGTCTCAGAAGCCACCGTGCACGCGAGCTCCGCCTCGCCAAAGCGTGGCTCGGGCGGCGTCTGGCGGGCCCCGGCGAGGTACGATGACGGCGCACGTCCCGGCGGCGGGGAAGCCGACCGCAGGTGGACCGATCCGCACGGGTAGAGGAGGAGATCGGGCGAATCCATGGAACTGACGCCGCAAGGGGAGGAGCAGGTTTGGCTCGTGCGGACCCTGGGTGCGCTCATCGGCGCCTGCGGCTGGCGCCGATTCGTGCGGGCGCCGATCCTGGCGCCGACCGCCGAGTTCTTCCCCGACGCGTCGGGGGGCTCGGAGGTCATCACCGACCGGGCGGCGCGGCGTCTGCTGCACTACGCGGACCTGGGCGACGTCGAAGTCGAGCTGGAGGTGACCCACCCGGACAGCGCGGTGGAGGACGGAAACTCCCCGATGTGGCTGGTGCGATACGACGACCGGCGGGCGGTGATCGGCGCGCGGGCCGACTTTGCGCCCGACGCTGAAGACATCGCCGGCGCCCTTTCCCATGTCGTCGCCGACGTCTTCCGTCGGCGCCACGGCCTGGCGGCGGCGGATCCGTCAGACGAAGGCCTGGAAATCGAGGTCACCTCGGTTTATCTGGGCTTCGGCATCCTCGCGGCCAATAGCGGCTTGCGCTACCAGTCCGGCCACGACGTGACGGCGGGTTGGGCGGCGACGACGTGGCAGATCACCAGCTTCGGCGTGCTCACGCCGCAGGCGTTGACGTATTTGCTGGCGGTTCAGTGCAGCGCCCGTCGACTCGACAAGCGCGGGCTCCGGGAGATCCGGCGCTTCCTGGAGCCGAACCAGGCGACCTTTTTCGACTCCGCGGTTTCGCTCTACGCCGGCAAGGAAGAGCTGCTGCTCCAGAGTCTCGAGATTCCGCCGATCGAGTCCTGGCCCGTGCGCCAGCCGGTGCTCACGGTCAAGGAGCTGCCGCCCTACAACCCGTCGACGACGCGCCTCGTCGGATTCCAGCGTCCGGAGCCGGCGGGGGCCCGGGTCCCCGCCGAGCCGGTAGGGCGGTCGGGGAGCCACGGCGCCGGACAGGCCGCGGGCCAGGCCGTTCCTTTGGGCCGATATCCGATTTTCCGGGTCCGCCGGCTCAAGCCCTACGCCGCCTGGGGCGCGATCGCCGCCGCGGTGCTCGCGGCTTCGTCCAATGCCCTCCTCGACGTGGCGGTCCCGATCGAAGCGGTCCTAGGCCTCGCCCTGGCGGGCGCGGTTTACGGTTTCTTCCACGCCAAGGCCAATCCCTATGACGTCTGCTCGGACCCTGAGTGCGAGTCGGTTTTACCCGGGGAAGCGAACGCTTGCCCCGGGTGTGACCGTCCGATTAAAGGTCGCATCCGTCGACCCGGCCTGCGCCTTGATGCGGAGGAGAAGGTCCTCGAAGAAGGACAGGACTGGGTCGAGATGTAGGGCGACCGGTGGGGGCGACCGGGCCCCCGGGTCGACTCAGGACGGAACGCCGACCGGCTGGAGCAGGACGCAGACCTCGGTCAGGAGGTCTTCTTCGGGCGTTTCCTCGGGATTGTTGAGATAGATCTCGAACGGAGGACGGTCGGCGAGGTTGCGGCCGCTGGTCGCGAGCCACGTGCCGTAGAGCCAGGTATAGGTCTCCGCCAAGTTGGCGTACGGGCCGCGGTGGGTCGCGATCACGTACTCACCCGCCGGCAGCGTCTGGACGTCGACGCCGTCTTCGGGGGTGAAGCCGACGTCGACAGTGACGCAGCAGTCGAGGCGGCACTTCTCCGGGGCGGTCACCTCCGGGTCGTCGTGACCGATGCAGAGTATCTGCGTGTCCGGCTGGAAGAGGCCTTTCAAGAAGGCCCAGCCCATCATCTTCTCGAAGGTCGGCCTGGCTTCACCATAGGGGCCGGTGTGCCGGAGAAAAGCGACGGTTGTTTCGGGGCGTTGGCCGGTGCGGACTTGGGGCTGGGCGTCTGTCGTCATGGTGACGTCTCCTGATTTAAGCCCTGAGGAGTCGGGGCTTGAAGGGGCGTGACTTCGAAATCCATGGCCCTTCCGAAAGACGGAGGGCGAAACCCCGAACCGGCGCTGGAACGCGCGGGTGAACGCTTCGTGGGAGCCGTAGCCCGCGGTCAAGGCAAGATCCGTGACGGGGTGGGACGTCGCCCGCAGCGCGATGGCGGCGGCTTCGAGCCGCACCCGTCGCACGTATTCCGCCACCCCTTCTCCGATCGTCGCTTTGAAGACGCGGTGGAAGTGGTAAGGCGAGAGGTGGGCGACTTCAGCCAGCTTCTCGAGCGACAGGTCTCCGTGGAGGTGTTCCTCGATGAAAAGCTGCACCCGCAGCATGCGCCGTCGGTTGGATTCGAAGGGCGTCTGTTTCATAAGGAGATCCTAGGAAAGCGAGACCGCCTGCGCTTGATCGTCCTTGCGGACTTTGCGGTGACCCGTGGATGGGTTTAGAAGACCTCGACGACCGCCCGGTGGCTGGGCGCTGCGGCGAGCCGCGCGTCACGGGTGAGGAGCGGGCAAGCCAGGCCTTCGGCCAAGGCCACATAGGCCGCATCGTAGGCCGTGAGGTTGTGGCGGAGCTCCCAGATCCTCGTCATGAAAGGCCCGTGCGCGAGTCGATTGATGGGAAGGCTGGCAAAGTCGGAGAGAGCGGTCTGGGCTCTCGGCTCGGACACTTCGCCTTGCCTGCAGAGTCTCCGGAGAACCTGCGCGATCTCTAGGTCGAGCAGCTCAGGGGCGAAGGGCGCCGTCCTGTCGGCGTAGATCCGATCGAAAATGCGTTGGCCCGAGGGCGTGGCGAGGAGGACCTCCAGCATCGCCGAGGCGTCAATGACGATCATTGCCCCTCGCGCTCGGCCCTGACAGCTTCAGCCAGCGAGACGGAAAGCTCCACAGGCTCTCGTCCTGCGAGGCGCTCTTGGATCTCTTCCAGGGTCGGGCGTGCAGCCACGTCCTCGAGATGCCTGAGGAGGTAGTCTGAAAGTGTCAGGCCAGCCAGCGCTGAGCGCGCTTTAAGCGTTCGGTGGAGTGCATCGGGCACGTTTCGGATCTGAATCATTTTGGGCATGCGATGATGATAGTCGCATGTGATGCACATGGGAACGGCCTCTTCTAGAGACCCAAGCGAGGCGTGCTGATCTAAAGAGTTTGTTTCCGACAGGCTGTCGGAGGAATCCGACGGCTCTTGTTGACGTCGGCCGACCGACATCCCGGGACTGAGGACTTAGTCTTTTTCCGAGACATAGGCGACGAGAATCGGTCTCTCCGGAGGCCGGTTTTCAGGAGTTCGCGGGCTAGGCTGAACTCCTGAAAGCTGCCTCTGCTCGAACAAACCCTCCAGGCAGGGGCTTTGGATTCACTCCCCAGAGCTCCTGCCTCTTTTTTTCGGCTATGGGGAAGGTGAGGGGAAAGGGGCTCTGGCGAGGCGCCGGTTCGGGGGGACGTGGAGGCGTTCCCAGATGTGCTCGGCAGCTCGAGCGTGCCGCTGCCGAAGGCGCTCCACGCCAAGGTCGACCAGGCCCTCGGTAAATCTTTCGAGACCGGGGCCGAAGTGCGGGATGGCCTCGGCGCCGGGTCGCGGTCGCTGTCTCCGAGGTGTTCGGCGCTGTCGATCCGGATGATCAGCTGGCGGATCCGGTGAGAGAAGCGAAACGCCGGCCCGGCCCGAGGGGCCGAACCGGCGTTGTCTCCCAACGAGGGCGCTTTGGCCTAGTAGAGCGGCTCCATCACAAAGACATCGTCGATTTCCGTGCCGGCCCCGGCGAGGGCCGCCGCGCCGACGGTCCCCGAGGTCGGCCGGTTAGGTCCGATCTCGAAGTGGTCGATCTTCAGCTCGCCGTCGACGTAGACCCGGATGCGGTCGCCGATGGCTTCGAGGTCGACGACGTAGCCGTCACTGGGTACGGACGGCAGGGCCATCGTCTCGATGGTGCCGGCGTCGGTGCAGTCCTTGCAGACCAGCGAGACCTCAGCGCCGCTCGACAGCTGCTTGAGCACCGCCGCATAGCCGGAGTCCACGAGCCAGACCGGGGCGTCGTCGTCGACCTTGCGCACCTGCAGCCCGCCCCAAAGGCCGACGCCGCCCGGGATGACGGTGCCGGAGATACGCACGTTGTCGTCGTTGAAGCCGTCGACCGTGGCGCTCGAGAAGCCGGCCGACGAGCTCGTCAGCTTTTGGTCGGTGGTGTCGGAGGTGTTGACGGTGAACCGGCTGACGCTGGTCCACGGCGAACCGAGGGTCGTGGTGTCGTAGCCTTCGAAGAAGTCGCCGAAGGCCTGGCGGTCGACGCGGGTCAGCGAAAACGGCTCGGCGAAGTGCGCTTCGGCGAAGATCGTCGCGAAGCCGATGTGGCCGGAAGTGTCGAGGGTGACGCCGGCGGTGATGTCCGCCGCATCGAGGCGATCGACGATATTGATCAGCGGCTCATCGTCCTGACCTTCGTAGACCCGGATCCAGTCGCCCCTGGCTACCACCGTCAGCTCGACGCCGTTGCCCGTATTCGGGTCTCCGGCTAGGGTCGCCGTCCAGATTTTGCCGTTCTTGCGCGACAGGGTGAGCGTCGAGCCGTCGCCCACCGCCAGCAGGTAGCCGCTGGTCCACGGCGGATCGAGGGGATCCGCCTTGCGGAAGGCCACGCCCGCCCAGCTGGGATCACTGGGCGTCGGACTTCCGTCGGTCCACTTGACGTTGAAGGTCAGGTCAAAGTCCACGACCTCCTCAGCCGGAGCCGACGCGTCGGTTTTGAGCGTCATGAAGCAGCGATTGGAGCTGCCGTTATTCCACGCCGCGTCTTCGAGGATGTTGACCGATCCCGAAGTGGTGGCGGTGAAGCAGTTGTAGTGATCCTGCCAGTTCGACTCGTCGGAGAAGTCGTCGTCCACGTAGTCGATCGGCACCGGCCGGGGGTAGGTGTCGGTGAGCACTTCCTTGGTGATCTCGCTCAAGGCGGAGAAGCCCGGCGCCGTCGGATCGTCGAATTCCGTGCCCCAGGTGGCCGGGTAGTAGAGCCACTGGTTGAGCATCAGATGGTCCGGACGTCCGCCGGCGGCGACGAATTCGTCGGCGTAGCGGAGGAAGGTGTCCCGGGCCCACTGGTTGAAGTCCGTGGCGGTTTGCGCGCTCTCGTTGTCGCAGTTTCTGAAGAGCTCACCGTCGGACGTTTTTCGACCCTGTCCGCAGGGACCCATGTGGTTGCTGATGCCCACTTCGTAGCCTTCGGCCCGGGCGACATCCTGCATGCCGATGACGCGTTCGAAATTCCAATCGGTGGCGTCGCCCTGGGACTCCACGAAGTTCGGATCGGCGTCGATGCTGAGGCCTTCAAAGATCGGATCGCCCGTCACGGCCGTCACCGGATCCGCGGCGTCCTCCGCGGCCACGTAGCACGCGGATTCCGAGCCGCCGCCTTCGAGGAAGTAGCGCACGCACTCCAGCACATAGGTCAGCTCTTCGCCGTTGCCGATGACGTTGGCGCCGGGGTCGCCGGGTGACTGCTCAAAGCCGACGGCCGTCCATAGGAAAACGTTCGGGTCGTAGTTGGCGCGCTGGGCGGCGGGGAAGTCGACTTCGGCATCCGGATCGTTCGTGACCCGAGACTGCATCTGCTCCATGAAGGCGGCGATTTCTTGCGCCATGCGCCGGATCGTCCAGATATCGTGGAGGTCTTGCCTTCCTCCCATGCCGTCGGGGCAGTCGGCGCCGACGAGCTCGGCCTCTCGCACGTCTTCGTAGGTCCGCCACATCGGGAAATCGACCTGGACGTAGTCGATGCGGCCGTCGTTCTGGAGCCACCGCTTGTAGAGCGGATAGGCGTTATTGGCTTCGCGGGTGCCGTAGTAGCCGGGGTCGTGGTCCCCGGCGTTGCAGAGCTCCGAGCTGTCGAGGGCCGTCTGGTAAGTGGAGGAGGTGCTGGGGGTCTCGGACGGGGGTGTGATGAAGAAGGACCGGGAAATGACGCCGATCTGGAGGGCGTCGCTTTCCTCGGTGCCGTCGCCGTCGCGGTCACCGTTGGTCCACGCCGCGATGTCGGCCACGTCGGAGCTCGAGGTGAACGTGGTGCAGGCCGAGTTCTCGAGCATCAGGTTCTGGAGAAAGGAAAAGCCTGCGAGCCGCTGGTTCGTGGTCGGCCAGTCTTCGGTGGCCTGCAGGCTGTCCAACATCGCCGTCGTTCGGATCTCCTTGTTGTTGTAGAACTGGCAGCCGCTGGTGTCGGTGCCGTCGTCGGGGACGTAAAACGCCGGAAGAATCCAGACCTCGTCCGCGGCCTGCGCGGTGACGGTGGTGGGGAGGAGTAAGAGGCTAGACAGCGCTCCCAGGAACGCGGTACTCGCCCGTTGGCCGAATCGCCGTTTTGGCTGAAAAACACGTGGGGGGATCTTTCGAAATGACATTTCAACCTCCTGCAGTCGTCGTAGCGTATGTACTGACGCATCTGGCAGCGTGCGCTGCCCTCAAGAAAAGCATGGCGACATCATAGTTGTAAAACTATAAGTAGTGTAAAAACTTTCCTGAGCAATCTCTCTAGTTCGGAAATAGTCGGTTTTGTCCAATATTAAGAAAGGATAAATCCATGTTTTTCGTCATCTATGACTGCCGGGCCAGGATAATCTGAGGTGCTGGAGTGCGCCTTTATGGCGTTTCGCGGCGTCGCTCACTCAGGGTTAATGGGTGATCAGCCTGGCATTCCGCGCCGACATCACGGGTCTATGACTAGATGGCGGGGGGCTCATCCTGGCTCGTGCGGCCGAGGTCGCGGGCCGCGACCGGGGCGATGCGGCGGACTTCTCGAGCCTTGCCCGCGAGGACTCCGACTCCGCCGACGCAGCGGCCGGCGGCATGGTCTTGAACGGCCGCCCGAGCGACCTGAGTGCCCTGCGCGACCGGCAGGCCGATGGGCCTGCCGGTCTTGATGTTTTGACTGGCCACTTCTTTGGTCTAAGGAACACGCTCTGTCGGGTCGTCAGAGAACGGTGAACCGGCTCGTCGGCGTCCTCGCGAATGCGGGAGCCCCTGGACGCGTATGGGCGAGGCGGCTAGCGAGCGGGTGGAAGCCTGGGGGGGGTGGCCTTGTCGGCGTCTGCTCCCGGTGTGAGCCCCGAAGCTGGGAATTCGCGCGATAAAGGACAACCGAATCGCACCGCCATCAGGCGCTGCGTGCTGCACATCGAAGAGAGGTGAGACGTGAATAGACTCTGGGTTTGGGGCTCTGTGGCCTTTTTTATTTGCTTAGCGGCTGGTTTTGCCGCGAATCCGGCGCGGGGGCAGGTGACGGCGACGGCTGAAGACACGCCGCTCGCTATCCCGGATGGAGACACGGTGCTCAGCACCCTGGAGTTTCCGGTGGACGGGGTCGTGGAGGACTTGGAAGTGTGGGTCGCGGTGACCTTCGAGCAGCCGCAGGGTTCCGGTCTGTTCATCGACTTACTCGGGCCGAACCAGGTGGCGCCGCCGGGCAGCGGACTCTTCTTGGCGTCCCCGGGCGGCGGCGACCTCTATATGCGAATCACCTCGGATGCGGCGGCGACCTGTAACGAGCTGTGCGGCACCGCCGGCTGCGGCGCGCCGGAGGCTTACGTGACCTGCCGGGCTTTTGATGATCTGAGTCCATTTTTCGGCGAGTCGGCCCAGGACACCTGGCAGCTGCGGGTAGGGAACGGGCCTCCGAATGGCGGCGTCTTGGAGTCGTGGTCCCTCACCTTGAGCGGCACGGGGGCGCTGGCGGCGCCGATTTTTCAGGACGGTTTCGAGTCCGGCGACACCTCAGCCTGGTCGACGGCGGTCACTCCGACGACGGCGCGATTCTCGTTCGAGTACGACCCGGCCGGCACGGGCAATCTCTCCACCGTCGGCTTCATCAACGAAAGTCTGGGCCCAGTCCTGGCCTTGGAATGGAATTTCGGTGACGGCGCGAGCAGCACCGCCGAGAACCCGGTGCGTACTTTCGCCCTGCCCGGGACCTATAGCGTGTCGTTGACGGTCTTCGACTCCACGTCGTCCGACACGGTCACGCAAAATGTCGTCGTTCCCGGCCCTGGCTCGTGACCGGCCCGGTCTTCAGGCCTCCATCCAGCCCTTGCGGATCGCGTAACGGACATAGTCGACGGCGCGGGTGAGGCCGTATTGGCGAGCGATATTGGCCCGGTGATTTTCGACGGTCTTGGGGCTGAGCCCGAGCTCGGCGGCGACGTCGCGGTTGGTCTTTCCGGCGGCGACTAAGAGCAGGATTTCGCGCTGGCGGCCGGTGAGCTCGTCACGCCGGGACTCGCCGCGCAGTCGGGGCTCGGGCGACGGCGTCGCCCGGGCTTGGGCGCGGAGCAGCGTCGGGCTCAAATAGCGGCCGCCCCGCAGCACGCTGCGGATGGCGTAGACCAGGTCGTCGATCGTGTCCTCTTTGAGCGCGTAGCCGTCGGCGCCGCGGTCGAGCGCCTGCTCGGCGAGGTGCGGCTGATTGTGCATCGAGAGCATCAGGATCCGCACCTCGGGGTGGGCCGCGCGGACGGCGGCGGCGACGCGCAGGCCGTCACCCTCGCCGAGGGACACGTCGAGCAGGACGACGTCCGGGCGTAGGGACTCCACCTGGGGAACCACGGCGCCCTCGGTGTCGGCGTCGCCGACGACTTCCAGGTCGGGCTCGGCGTCGAGCACGGCGCGGAGGCTTTGCCGGAAGAGGGCGTGGTCGTCGGCGAGCAGCACGCGGACGGGCGTCATGGGTGGGCTCCTCGCGGGTGGATGCCGCGGATGTGGAGGTCGGTGCCGCCGCCGATGCGGCTATCGATCTCGAAGGCCGCGCCGAGCAGGTGGGCGCGCTCCTTCAGGATGGAAAGTCCCAGTCCGGACGTGCCGAGGTGGGGGTAGAAGCCGCCGCCGTCATCGCGGATCGAAAGGTCGATCCGCGACGGCGCGTGCGGCCGGCCGATGACGTCGATGCGGCCGGCGGCGCCGTGGCGGACGGCGTTGGTGAGGGCTTCTTGCACGATGCGGAAGAGGTGGGCCGCCGCCGAATCGGAGAAGTCGGGGAGCCCGTCGTCGCCGAGGTCGAGCCGGATGTCGACGCCTTCGGTGTCGGCGACCTCGCGGCAATACTCGGCGAGCGCCGGCCCGAGCCCGAGCTGTTCGAGTCGCGCCGGGCGGAGCTCGTGCACCACGGCGCGCACTTCGCGAGAGGTATCGCCGAGGTCGTCGATGACCGTGCCGACGGCGGGCCACTGTCCCCGGCGTTCGGCGTGGCGCAGCGTCAGGACGTGGGCGGCGAGGCGCTGGATCACGCCGTCGTGGAGGTCGCGGGCGACGCCGCGCTGGACGCGTTCGGCGGCGTCGATGAGCTGGGCGCCGAGGTGGTCGGCGCGGGCGTGGAGCCGGCGGTGGCGCTGGGCGAAAGCGACCAGCAGGGTCATGGCGAAAACCGCCATCGACGCGCGGGTAACGGCCCGATTCACCGTCGGCTCGTAGGTGGAATAGGAATAGAAGAGCGAAGCGACGGTCAAGAGAAAGAACCCGAAGGCCACCACGGTGATGCCGGGCGTGCCGACGCGCCTCGCGCGTACCGCCGCCGGCAGAAAAAGCACCAGCGCCCCGACGACGGCGGCGGCCTGGGCGGTGATGAAGATTTGGACCCCGAGGCGGGTGCCGGGGAAGGTGAGCAGGGCGAGGGAGCCGAGCACCAGGAGCCCGTCCAGGCTCCATAGCCAGCGGTCGACGGGTTTGTGGGTCAGGCTCCACAGGTAGTGGAGGACAAAAGCGATGGCGGCGGTCCAGATCGGCAGGCCCAGGAAGGGATAGAGGTCGCTGATCGGCGTGGCGCCGAGGCTCGTGGTGTCGCCGGTCACCTGGCCGTCGAGGGCGCGGGCGAGCAGGTAGCAGCTGAGGCCTTCTAGGGCCTGCATGGCGGTGAGTCCGATGAGCACCCAGCCCAGCAGCACGTGCTCCCGGTGGCGCTGACCATAGAGCCACAGGCCCGCCCACAGGACCAGGTTCGAGGCGCTGGCGGCGACGAGCACGGCGTCGATGATGACCGTTCTGCGGTCTGAGCGCTCGCGGCGCTCGATGACCGTCGACCACGGCCCGACGAAGGGCGGATCCACCACCAGGCCGCCGGCGGAGGACCAGATCTGCACGCGCACGGCGAGGTGGTTGATATCCCCCGGCGGCGCCAGGGCTCCGGGCGGCAAGCGATAGCCGCGGGCTTTATCCGGGATCGGCCAGCGGTCGAGGATGCCCTCGCCGCCGATGCGCTGGCCATTTAAGAAGGTGTCGTCGACGTCCTCGAGTCGACCGAGGAATAGCCCCAGGGGACCGGCGGTGTGGGGCGTCTTGAAGGTGGTCCGGAACCAGACGAAGAACGGGGCCCCGTCGGGGACGCCTTCGGCCCCGGACTCGCGCAGACGCCGGAAGTCGTGGAGGGCCGGGCCCGGGGTCCCGGCCCGGTGCCAGGTGCCGTCGAGCTCGGGGTCCGGCGACGCCCAGGCCCGGTCGTCGCCGAATCGGAGTCGCCACTCGTCGAGTGGCGTGGTCTCGGCGTGGACGGCGGCCCCGAGGCCGAGCCAGACCGCCGCGGCGACGAGGATCGAGCGGCGACGCCGGCCTGGGGGCGCCCGGCGCGTCGTCGGTGAGCTCGAGGGCTTGGGGGTAAATACCCATCGGCGCTGGGTGGCAGTCCGGATGGTCTTTTCCATGGAGCCTGTCAGCATCCGACCCAGCCCACCGGATCGCCTGCCCTCGAGCTTTTTATGCCGCGGCGATGTCTATCTTGATCTTGAGACATGGGAAGTAGAAATGCGCGTGACTCGAACGACTGTCTTTCAGCTGTCTTTGAAAACGCCCGCCGTCCTGGCGACGGGCCTGCTCGGCCTCGCGGCGCTCGCCGCGGCGCCGACGGCCCGGGGGCAAGCCCCTTCCGGCCCGCCGGAACCGCTGCTGGTGGTCGACGGCATCAGCGTCTACGCCGGGCCGAAAGCCCGGGCCCCCGAGAAAGGCGGGACCGGGTCCGTCTTCGATGGGGATACTTATAGCTTCCAGCATCAGCTCGGCGCCATGATCGACAATATATTCCAGTGTTTTTCACCACATGTCAGCGGAACGAACGACGACAATGTGCTTTTTGATGGCCTGACGGAGCTCCTCGATCCGTATCTCGACGGCACCCAGCCGCAGGTCTTTGAGTTCGAAACGCCCTTGCCCGGCGGTACGGAGGCGACGTCGCGGATCACCAGTACGAGCGAAGGGACCGGGGATCTCTTCCCCGAAGGCTTCCAGGATCCAGAGACGGGCGCGCCCCTCGACTCGGCGTGCGTCGAGATCGGAAGAATCGACACGCTGGATCCGACGTCAACGCCGACCTCGCTCAATCAGGCGGTGCTGCGCTTCAATCGGGACGGGGCGACGATCTCCGGGCCGTTCGACATCACCTCGTTCTTCAACGACCCCTTCGACGGCCGGCTAAGCATCGTGTTCACCGGGCTGATCGGACTCGATATCGACACCGTGCGGCTGGATCTCCGCATGGAGGAACCGAATCACATCTTCTCGGATGGTTTCGAAAGCGGGGACACGTCCTCCTGGACGGACGAGGTCCCCTGACGGGCGGCGTCCCTCTCCGGACCTTCACCTCGGCTGCTAGGGCGCGGTGACCGTCCACCGGGATGTGTCGCCGGACTCGAAGCCGTCGGAGAAGACCTCGGGCTGGAAAAGAAACTCCGCGATCCCCATCGAAACGACCCGGCCCATCGAGTCGAAGGTGCCGCCGAGGACCAGGGTCGGGGCCGAGGGGCCCGGCGGCGGGGCGATCATCGTGGAGATCCAGCCGCCGGTGTTGATGAACTCGGTGTCGAGGGCCGACCACCTCAACCCGTCCCAGCGGGCGATCGGCGGGTTGCCGGGGAGGTTGAGGGCGAGGGCGAAGCCGC
>JBCDKB010000066.1:0-25673 GCA_038747035.1 Acidobacteriota bacterium
GCAGTGGCCTGGGCAATGGCGACTACGTGTCCTCGGCGGCGGCGCCGGGTCTCGATACTTTCTATAGCTATTTCGTGGAGGTCCCCCCCGGCACGGCCCAGCTCACCGCCCAGATCTTCGACGCGGATATCGGCGCCGGCGGCGGCGGCGCGGCCTTTGACCTCGATCTCGGCGCCGCGGGCTTGAATACCGGGGTGACCTACACGCTGCTGGATCCCACTGGAGCCGTTTCGTCGGGGCCGTTTTTCATCGGCCCCGGGGCCTGCGGCGGGTGTAATAACGCGTGGGTCCAATTTCCCGTCGTCGCGGCGCCGCTCAACGGCCCCTGGGAGATCCGGGTCGATATGTCCTCCGCCGTCACCGCCGGCGACGATCTCAACGGCCTCGGCATCCGGGCCCACGACGGTATCGCCGGCGTCGGCGGCACCGAGCTGAATGTCTACGCCGAGAGCTACATCGGCCTGGCGACGATCGGCAACCCCTCCTCGACGACCACCCAGACCTATCCTTATGTGACCGGCGGCTGCGAATTTGACGCCAATGACTTCGACGGCGATGCGCCCCAGGCTGGCTCCGCGCTAACTTTCAACAGTCGCACCGGCGTCTTTAGCCAGACGGTCGGCATTTCCGGCCCCACGGTGTGGCAGAACAGCACGGTCGCCGGCTGGACCACCGATGGAGCCGCCGTGGACTACGGGGCCTGGGACGCGCCGCTGACGGTGACCGCCGTCTCCGGCGGCCTGGGGGCGAACGTGGTGAATCTCTGGCTCGGCGACTTCTCCGCCGCCGATTCGCCCACCGGCGGCCTCGGGCCGCCGCCTTCGGCCCAGCCCGAGCCGGGTTCGCTGCGAATTTACCTACCGCGGGACGGCGGCGGGGCGCCGGACAAGGTCTACGCTGAGCAGCTCGTCACCCACGTGTCGGGCCCGAACCCGCCCCAGGCCGGTTTGGTGTCGCGGGTGCGGGTTTCGATCCGTGTCGTCAATCCGACGCCGCATCCGGTGACCTTCGGCGCTCCGGCCCGTGTGGTCACCGCTGAGGTCCCCGGCGCCGGCGCCGTTTACGCCGGGGGGCCGCTCTTGAGCCAGGGCGTGCTCACCGGTCAACCGGCGATCGCAGGCACCGGAACCGTGACTTGGGACCCCGGCGTCGTCGCGTCGGGGGCGACGGCGCTCCTCGGCTACCTGGTCGACGTCACGCCCCCGGCCCCCGGCAGCCGGGTCGAGGTGACCGGCGCGCCTGGCTCGCTCGGCACCGCGGCGACATTCCTGGATGAGTCCGCCCGACTCGCCCAGGCCCGGGCCACCTACACCCTCGGACCGCTCTGCGAGCTGGCGGTGACCGCCGACCTCGCCACCCACGCAAGTATTTCCGAGGTCCGTGGCTTTGTCTCGAGCCTCGGGGCCGGCCTCGCCTGGCGGACGACTTCGGAGGTGGCGACGGTCGGCTTTGACGTTTACCGCCACGGCGACGGCGGCGACGTCAAGAAAATCAACGGGCGCGCCGTACCGGGCCTGCTCGTCGAGCCGCAGGGCGGTACCTACCGACTCCTGGACGTCGGCGCCGAGCCCGGCGCCGGCGGGATGTACTCCATCGTCGAGCTCGATCGCAGCGGCCGCTCCCGCATCCACGGCCCCTTCACGGTGTCCTTTGAGGATCGAATCGAGGACCCTGGCTTCGCGACGGCCCCCGCCGTGGCGACGCCGCGGATCAGCTCGGCGACCCCGTCGGTGGCCACTCCGGGGGGCGACGTTCGAGGCCTCCGGCCGCCGGCCCGAATCGGTGACCGGCTCAAGATCAAAGTGGTGGAGCGCGGGATCCACCGGATTTCATTCGAAGCCGTGGCCGACCGCTTCGGTTGGTCCGAGTCCAGAGTCCGGCGGGCGGTCTCTGCCTCGGCCCTTCGCCTCAGCCACCGGGGGGAATCCGTCGCCTGGGGCGTCGACACCCAGGGACTGCTCTTCTTTGCGGAACCGCCCACGGGGCTCTACGCCACCCAAAACATCTACTGGCTCGAATCGGGCGAGGGCGTGCGTTGGGCATTCAAGCCCGAAGCGCCGGCGGGCTCCCCGGCGTCGCCGGAGTTCTTCCCGTCAACCCTCGACTTCGAGACCGACGTTTTCGCCGCCACCGTCTTCGGACCGTCGCCGGAGAGTGACTACTGGTACTGGAAGTCGGTTTTCACCGGCCATCCGACCTTCGGCGTCGCGTCGTTTACTTTCGACGCGCCCAACGTCCATGGGGGCGGCGTCGACCTCCTCGGGCCGGTGCAGATCGGCGTCCGCCTGCAAAGCGCCACCACCGAGGGGATTTCCGACGAACACCAGGCCCGGATTCGACTCAACGGCGAGCCCCTCGGGACGCTGCGCTGGTCTGGCGTGGCCGAGCACGTCGGAGTGCTCGAGGCTCCGGCGGAGGCCCTGCTGGGCACGGCCAACGTGCTGGAGATCGAAGGGGACCGTCCGGCCGGCGGCGGCTCGATCGGGTTCTTTATCGACGGTTTTAGCGTCCAGTATCCGCGCCGATTCGCGCTCGGTGCCGGCGGGCTCGAGGTTTCCGAGGCTGGAGGCACGGTCAGGGTGAAGACGTCCGCCGTGGGTAGCCACGTCGTGCTCGACATCAGCGATTCCCGACGTCCGACTTTGGTACCCCATACCGGGCCGGCGGTCGACGGGCCGGGCTCGACACTCTCTTTTGCCGCTGACGCCGCGGTGCGATATTGGATCGAGGCGGAACCGAGCTGGGGCACCCCGGCGTTGGAGCTGGCGGAGCCCCCGGCGCTGACCGCCAAAACTCGGCCCGCCGAGTATGTGGTGATCAGTCCGCGGGCGCTGCTCGACGACGCGCGCCGGCTGGTTGAGCGCCCGCAGGTCGAGGACCTCGATCGCCAGCTGGTGAGCCTCGAGGGTCTCTACGATCAGTTCTCCCACGGTTTCCCGGTGCCGGAGGCGATCAGCGCCTACCTCCGCGCCGCCGCCGGCCAGTGGGGGGATGCGCCCCGTTCGGTGACCCTTGTCGGGGCCGGCTCCTACGACTACCGGGACCTGCTGGGCTTCGGCACCCACCTCATGCCGCCACGGATGGTGCTGACCCCGGACGGGCTCTTCGCCAGCGATCAGCCCTACGCCGACCTCGACGGAGACGGCTCCCCTGAGGTGGCGCTGGGCCGCATTCCGGCCCGGGATATGGGCGAGTTGGCGGACTACATCGCCAAGCTGGAAGCCTTCGAAGCCGCCGTCGGTGACGCCGGCGCCTGGCTCCACCGGTGGCTTATGGTCAGCGACCGTGAAGACGGCGCCCACTTCAGCGCCGAAGGGGACGCGGCCTTCCGCCGCCTGCCGACGGGCCTGGAAAGGGTCCGCGTGTCGCTTGACGACAGTGCGCCGGAGGTCGCCCAGGGAACGCTCTTCGACCGCTGGCAAGAAGGGGCCGCCGTCGCGTATTACCTCGGCCACGGCGGTCTGGATCGCCTGGCGGACGCCGGGCTATTGACGAGCGGTAGCGCCCCGGGCCTCCAGAACGCACCGCGCTTGCCGGTCTTGGTGGCTGCGACTTGCTCCGTCAATCGCTTCGGCCTGCCGAATTTCCAAGCCCTCGGCGAGCAGCTCGTGGTCGATCCGGACGGCGGCGCGATCGCCGCCTTCTCGGCGGTGGGTCTCTCCCAACATCAGGACGCCCGTGAACTCGGCCACGGCCTGGCGACCGCCCTCGCCGGGCCCCATCCAACGGTCGGAGAGGCCGTGCTCCGCTCGAGCCAGGACTACCTCACCAAGGGCGGTTCCCGGGATCTCCTCCGGCTCTACAGCCTGCTCGGAGACCCCGAGACGCCGACCGTGCCGCCGTCGGAGGCTCCAGGGGCCGGGCCGGCCAGCGGCGACAGCTGAAGCTCGGCGCCGGTCTTTGGTTCAACAGGAGATCCGCCGGGCCCATTGATGTCGGACCTATAGGTCCCACTGCCTCGGCGGATGGCCTGGCTTTCTGGGGTCCCCAGGCAGCCAGGCCGCTACCGCTAGTTCTCTACGGAGGGCTGCGCTGGGGTGCTAGACCAGCGTCGCGCTGCCGCAAGTTCGTCGGAAATACAGACCAGCTCGTGTCCAGGTAGTCGACGGAGTCGAGGCAGAATCTGCTCAGCGAGAACTCCGGTTTCGCTCCAAGCCCCTTCGTCGAGGCCATGCCCTTGACTGCCGAATCGGCCGTACACGGCCTCGCGACCACCCTCGCAGAGTCTCAGTAAGGAGTGGGCTCCTCGATTCATATGGCTCAGCGCAACGCGCCACCATGGATTTCCAACGACGGCTCCGGTGGCGTCGATACAAACGCCGACAGACTCTAGGGCTATGGGGTCCAGTCGGCTCTTTTGATCAGAGCCACAGCCCCACAGACTCGACTCCGTGGCCACGGCCAGAACGGTAGGTCCAAGCCTTCCCTCTTCGAGGGCCTGGCGGGTCTCGTAGCGTCCGCCGTTGCGGCCACCCCAGCTCAGACCGTCGTTCGGAAATAGCTTTCCAACCATCAGGAGACCCCTGGCCGGTGTCCGGTGGTCCCAGCCGATGGGGAGAAGGGCGTAGAGTTGGCAGCTTTCCGACCAGTCAGCAAGGAGGTCGGGTTCCCGCTCAGTCGAGGAGTTCTCCAGATCGCAAAGAGCAGGATCCGCGCAGACCGTGAATTTCACGGGATAGTCGTTCGTCGGACATGGCTGGCTTTGAGCCAGCGCCCAGAGGACTAAGATCCAGGTCTTCATGGCCTGAAATGTCCACGTCTGGCCCTTCGCCGTTGATCTGCCACTATGGGCGTTACGCAGACGAGCTCGTGATTTTCCCTAACTGCCCATTTCTCAAGGAGTGGAAGCACCTTCATGAGTGTCGAAGGACCGCCATAGAGCGTGGCGCCGTCTGCGGAGTAGGCGTTCAAACCACACTCGCTAGAAAGCAGTGGGAATTGACTGAGGTCGCCGAGCGGAGTCTGCCACCGAGGTGAGCCAAGAATCGCGCCGGTTGAGTCCACGCATAGCCCGACCGCCGCGAAGAGATCCGGCCGGTTGGGTAGCCGGCCATCTTTCTCGGGATCCCCCCACAGCGGTGAGATCCCGACGGCCCCAAGCATCGTCGGACCCAGTCGGTCTTCGAGAAGTGCTTGGGTTGCTGAGTAGCGACTTCCGTCATATTCCTCCCAGGCTAAGGCCTCTGAAGGAAAGTGGCGACCCACCGTGAAGAAGGCAGTCGCGGAGACGTCGCGTTGATGGCTTCGCCAGCCTTGCGGAAGCAGTGCATAGGCTAGGCATGGCTCTTTCCAAAGGGCTTCAACTCTTGAGTCCAGCTGACTTCCCAGGCGCTCACAATTGGGGAAGCAGTCGTCATCATCACTGGCTAGGGGATCTGGGCACTGACGGAAGAAGGGGATCGAGTTGGTGCCGCAGAAATTTTGCTGTACGTTGATCTTTAGCCGGGTACATGTGGCTTCGGATGGCACGACTCCGGTCTCGGCGTCTTTTAGCCACTCAAGAAGAAGATGCCCCGGTCCAAAAGGGTGCCCGATGTCAAACCAGCACTCATTGTCCCCAGGATCTGAAGATGAGCAATTCGGGTCTGAGATATCGGTGATCCCGCAGGGGAGTGCTGCGAGTGCTCCCTCAAAGGAATCACAGGTAAGAAGAACATTGCTGGTAATTCCGCCGCCGTCTCCGCATCGCGCCACGAGGGGCGCCGGTGAGAAGAAAGTAAGTATGGAGATCGCTATGCCTCCGGTGACCGCGATCGTTCTCATGATGAGCTGGCCTTCCTAGTTTGTACGGAAATCTCACAAACTATAGACCTTTTATTATGAATAGGCTATTTGCCAGAAGATCTGATGGGCGGCTATTTCGGAAGGCCAGCGTGATGCTCCTCGGGGAGTAGGCTGGAGTGCCATCTAGCGCCGCCGTTTGAAGAGGGGGCCGAGCGCCAGGGGGGCCGCTTCGGTGGTCGGCAGGGAGGCGAAGTCCATTCGGAGCTCGCCGCAGCGCTGGCGGAGCCAGCTTTGGAGCGCTTCGACGGACTCGCCTTGGCCCCAGGGACGGGAGGCGGGGCGCCTGTCGCCTTCGGGGGACCGGGCGCGCAGGCTGACGGGGGCTTTGCCTTCGGGGTCTGCGTACTCGAGGGGGTCGAAGACGTGGAGCAGCGTCACGTCGTGGCGGGCCCGGAGATAGCGCAGGTCGTCCGGAATATCGTGGTCGATGAAGTCGGAGATCAGAAAGATCGAAAACCGCCCGCGGCGCCTTTCGACGGCGTGGATGGCGGTTCGGGGGTCGCTTTGGGCGACCGGTCGGCGCCATGGACGGGTGTCGTCGAGCATGGAGCGCAGCACGCGGAAGAGCTGGGCCCGACCCTCCCGGGGCGGCAGGTCGCTGAGCACGCGATCGGCGAAGGTGACGAAGCCTAGACGATCGCCGGCGTGGACGGTGGAGACGGCGAGCGTGGCGGCGAGCTCGACGGCGGTCTCGAGCTTCGTGAGACGCCGGCTGCCGAAGTGCATCGAAGGGCTGACGTCGAGTAGGAGCAGGACCTCGCGCTGGCGTTCCTCGCTATGGACGCGAACGTGGGGGACGCCGCCGAGGCGGGCGGTGATATTCCAGTCGATGCGGCGGGCTTCGTCCCCAGGCACATATTTGCGCGGCTCTTCGAAAATCAAGCCGCTTCCGCGGATCTTGGTCGAGTAGTCGCCGGGACGCAGGCCGGCGGCGTTGTGGCGGCCGATCAGCTCGAGGCGCCGCACGCGGCGCAGCAGCTCGGCGATATCCCGGCGGTCGTTGGCAGTCTGCGGAGTCGACACGAGTTAGCTTCAGGGGGGCGAGCCGTTAGGGGACCGGCACCGTCGTGAGCAGCTCGTCGATGATCTGGTCGGTGGTGATTCCTTCCGCCTCGGCGAAGTAGGTCGTCAAGATGCGGTGGCGGAGCGCCGCGTGGGCGACCGCCTTGACGTCGTCCGGGGTGGCGTTGTCCCGGCGCTGGAGCAGGGCGTGGCCGCGCGCCGCCGTCGCTAGGGCAATGGCGCCGCGGGGGGAGGCGCCCATGGCGACGTAGCGCGCCAGCGGACGCTTTTCGACCTCGCCGGTGAGCCGGGTGGCCTGCGCCAGGTCGGTGGTGTACCGGATGAGCTTGTCTTCAAGGTGGACGTCGCGCACGGCCGCTTGCAGGCCGAGAACGTCTCGGCGGGCCAGCCGGGCTTTGGGGGTGGGCAGGCGCTCTTCGTCGATCACCATGCGCACGATGTCCTTCTCGTCGTCGGGCTCGGGATAGCCGACCACGAGCTTGAGCAGGAAACGGTCCAGCTGGGCCTCGGGTAGGGGATAGGTACCCTCTTGCTCGATGGGGTTCTGCGTCGCAAAAACGAAGAAGGGCTCTTCGATCGGCAGGCTCTCTTGGCCGATGGTCACCTGGCGTTCCTGCATCGTCTCGAGCAGGGCCGACTGGACTTTGGCCGGCGCGCGATTGATCTCGTCGGCGAGCAGCACGTGGGTGAAGACCGGGCCGCGCACGGTCTCGAAGCTCGAGGAGTGTTGGTTGTAGATACGGGTGCCGAGGATGTCGCCGGGGAGCAGATCGGGCGTGAACTGCAAGCGCTTGAAGTCGAGGTGGCTGGCCCTCGCCAGCAGGTGGACGGCGCGGGTCTTGCCGAGGCCCGGCACGCCTTCGATCAACAGGTGGCCGCCGGTGACCAGGGCGATCATCAGGCCCCGGACAAGCTCGCCTTGGCCGACCAGGCCGCGTTGAATCTCCGCCTGCAGGTCGCGCAGGACGTCGTGGGCGTCTCGGATCGCTGTGCTCATGGAATCCTCGCTGGGTAGAAGGCGCTATCTTATCTGGAGGCCCGGTGATCCGCGGGGGCGTTTTGTCCAGGGTGGGCGTGGCCTCCGATAAGCTCGGGGCCCAGTGTCGCGATGCCAGCCCCGCGGCAACCTGCGCCGCGCGGGTCCGTAGAAAATGCGATCGATGATCCTCCGAGGCATGCCTGAGTGAACGAGCCCGCTAATCCATCGAAGTCGGCCCGCGCCATTCCCCTGTGGCCGGCCGCGCTCGCCGTCGTCGTGCAGTGGTTTGCGACCTACGTCCCGAGTTTGGTCATTCCGTCGACGCCGATTCAGTTCTTCGGCCTGGTTCTCGGTCCGGGGGTGGGCCTCTTGGCGCTCTACGTCTGGTGGTGGTGGACGCGGCACGACCGCGGCACCAAGATCCTTGCGACCGTCGCACCGCTTCTAGCTTTTCCGCCGGCGGTGGCCGTGGCGGACCCGTCGGCGAGGATGTTGATCTACCTCTACGGCGTGCCGATCTTTAGCGCGCTTTTCCTAGCCTGGGTCGCGTGGGGCCCGGAAAGGCCCCGGGCCAAGGCGGTCCTCGTCGGACTCGCCGTCGTCGCCGCCGGCCTCGGGACGCTGGTGCGGAGCGACGGCGTCGACGGGGATTTCTTCCCCGACCCCGCCTGGCGCTGGGCGCCGAGCGCCGAGGATCGACTGCTGGAGCAGGGGACTGATGACGGGACGGCCGTCGCCGACGGCGTCCAAGGATCGCTCGCCGACGCGCCGTGGCCCGGATTCCGCGGCGCCCGGCGCGACGGCGTGGTCACGGTCCCCACGTCGATCTCCACCGACTGGTCCGCCGCGCCCCCGGAGCTGCTGTGGCGTCGACCCGTCGGCCCCGGGTGGTCTTCCTTCTCCGTGGCCGGCGGCGCGCTCTTCACCCAGGAACAGCGCGGCGAAGAGGAATTGGTGTCGGCCTACGACGCGGCCAGCGGCGAGCCGATCTGGCACTTCGCCGACGCGGCGCGTTTCTGGGAGCCGCTCGCCGGCGCCGGTCCGCGGGCGACGCCGACCCTCGAGGGGGATTGGCTCTATGCCCTCGGCGCCACGGGCGTGCTCAATGCGCTGGATGCGAAGACTGGCACGAGCCGCTGGCGCCGCGACATCGCCGCCGACACCGGCGCGACGACGCCGGAGTGGGGCTTCGCCAGCTCGCCATTGCTCATCGATGGCGCCGACGGGGGCCGGCAGGTGGTGGTCCACACCGGCGCCCCAAGCGGCAAAGGTCTGATCGCTTATGACGCGTTGTCCGGAGAGCCGCGGTGGACCGCCAGCGCCGGCCCGCTGAGCTACTCCTCGGTGCAGCTCGTCGAGCTCGCCGGGCGACCGCAGCTCCTGCTGCCCACCGGCGACGGTCTTTCGGGTTACGGCCTGGACGGACGACCGTTGTGGTCCCACGCTTGGCGGGTGCCGGGCGGTGCCCGCGTGGTGCAGCCCGCCGTGGTGGGCGACGCCGTGCTGCTCGGCACCGGCTTCGGCATGGGGATGCGTCGGATCGACGTCACCGCCAAAGAGGCCTCCGGTTTTTCCATCGACGAGCGCTGGACGTCGAGGCGACTCAAGCCTTATTACAATGACTTTGTCGTCTACGGCGATCACGTCTACGGATTCGACGGCCGAATCCTGGCCTGCCTCGACCTCGAGACCGGCGAGCTCCAATGGAAGGGCGGGCGATACGGCAACGGGCAGCTCGTGCTCTTGGAGACGCAGGGGCTGCTGGTGGTGCTGACGGACCGCGGACAAGTGACGCTGGTGAAAGCGTCTCCGGACGCCTTCACCGAGCTCGCGCGCATCGAGGCTATCGACGGCAAGACGTGGAATCATCCGGTCTACGCGGACGGCGTGCTCTATGTGCGTAACGCCGAGCAGATGGCGGCCTTCCGTTTGCCTTAGCGGCGGCCGTCGAGGTCTACTCGGGCTGATCTGAGCCCCTGGACCCGCCCCTCGCTTTGAATGCTTCGCTTCCAATCACCCGCGACGCGACGTCGTGGGATAACGACCTCCACCTGACCTCCAACTGGGAGAGCCCCATGTCCCGAACCTCGATTCTGCGCGCCGCCTCGGCGGTGCTTTTCCTGTGCGGCGCCGCCGCGGCCCACGCCCAGGGCCCGTCCGGCCAGCTCGTCGGCCTCGGCGACAAGTGCGTCGACGTCTTTCAATCCGGCACCGACGCCGGCACGCCGGTGGTGCTGTGGGAGTGCACCGGCAATCCCAACCAGCAGTGGGCCTTTGATGAAATCCGCAATGTCCCGATCGATCAGTTCTTCCTTTACGAAATCGTCGGCCTCGGCGGCCAGTGCCTGCAGCCCGGTGCGGTCGGAGACTCCGGTTTCGTCGAGCTCGAGATGGGGCCGTGCGGCACCACGAACTCGGAATGGGGCACGTCGTCGCTGACGGCGGACTTTAGGCTCACCCACGAGTCGACGCAGCTTTGCCTGGACGTGCTCGGGTCAAATACAGCGAACGGCACGCCGATGATTCTCTTTGAGTGCCGCGATCAGGCCAATCAGCGTTTTCGCCTCCTGGGCAACTCCGACTTGCCGGCCTACTTCGTGCCGTTTGTCGAGACCGACCTCTTCGACGGGTTGACGACGCTCTTCGCCGTGCGGAACCCGAGCGCCGACACCAGCGTCACGGTGCGCTTGGCCTATTACGCCACCGACCGGGGGCCCGGCCAGCCGACGGCGAGCCAGGACCGGGTGCTGGCGCCGCGGGGCGTGCAGACGGTCGACGTGCGGAACGTGCCGGGACTCGGCGTCTTTTCCGGCTGGGTCGGCATCACCTCGATCGACCCGACGACCGGGCTGCCGCTTTCGGAGCAGGATCTTTACGGTGACTTCTTCCGCGTGAACGACGCCGGCAACGCCGCGAGCGGCGATCGACTCGTGTCCGCCGCGGACGTCCAGTGCGGCGAGTGGCACAGTCGATTCTTTAACGGCGGCGTCTTCAGCGGCGGCACCCGGTTCCAGATCTTCGTGCCCGAGCTCCCCGAAGGCGCCACCCAGTGGTCGCTCCGCGGGCGGGTTTACGACGAGCAGGGGAACTTCGTCGACTCCTTCACCACGGTCTCCACGTTGAACGTCACCACCGTCGTGCCGAGTTTCCTCGCGCAGCCCTTCGGCGCCATCGAGTGGGAGTTCCTGGACGGGGCGCAGGGGCACATCTCGGCGGTGATGACCGCCCTCGGTCGCTTCTCCGTCGGCCTCGAGACGGAGTGCCGTGACTGATCGATTCTGAGGGTCTCCGCCGCTCCGTCAGTCAAGAAAGCCCCCGGCACGCCGGGGGCTTTCTTTTTGGGACGGTGGCGGCGACGGCGCCGCCGGCAGATAACGGAGCGTCACGGCAAGGCGGTGACGCCCCAGATCTTGTTGTACTGCTCGCAGTGAATGATCAAGCTCTGGTAATCGTCGATCGTGGCGCCGGCGGGGAGGGGAAGCTCCTGGGCCCCTTTGTGGCTTTTCAGCAGGCCAAGGCGCAGGGCGTCAGCGGGGAGATCCTTCTTCTTGATGCCGTCGGGGGCGGTCTTGGTCAAGAAAGCCTTCAGATCTGGAGCTCTCTTGGTCTTAAACCCGTCGCCGAGCTGGAGGAAGAGGCGGCCGTTCCGCTCGACGATTTTCCACTCTCCTTTGATTTTGGAGGTGCGCTTCTCCCACGTGGATCCCTGCGCGACCACGTCGTCGGCGAAGGCGGGGGCGGCGAATCCTAGGAGTAGGGTGAAAGCGACGACGAAGCCGGCGATCCGGCGCCAGGGGGTCCTATCGAACATGGGAGTTCTCCTCGAAGCAATCTCGATGTAGCGGGCGTAGGTCTATACGGGTGGAACCGCACGTCAGCGTCGGACATCAGGGTCCGGTGAAAGCGTCCAACCGCGGCGTTGTGCGCTCGAGCGTCGCCACTCTCTACGGAGAGTGCCGGAAGCTTGGATTGGCGTCGGTCCGCGTCACGCGAAGTAGGCCAGGCCGAGAATGACGACGAGGATGGCCGCGAGGAGGCCAAAGACCAGGGCGCCCAGCTTCGCCTTCGAGAGTCCGTCGGGAGTCTTCGGCGCGGAGTTTAGGGGGCTAGGGATCTCGGCGGCCGCTCCCTTCGGCAGCAGCGTCGCCAGCGTCCACTCGACCTCGCGGGCGCTTTGCGGCCGGGCGTTTAGATCCTTGGAGAGTAGGCCCATGACGAGATCCTTGAGCGCCAGGGGGAGCGGCTCCGGATGGGGGCAGATCAGCGGCGCCGGCTCGTTCTCGACGATTCGGTGGAGGGTTTCGAGACTGTTGGACTCACCGAATGGGGAGCGGCCGCTCAAGGCCTCAAAGAGCAGCACGCCGAAAGAAAAGAGGTCGGATCGAGGGTCGATCTCGTCACCGAGCACCTGCTCCGGCGACAGGACGCGGTAGGTGCCGAGCACCGTGCCGCTGTCGGTGAGCGACTCGTCCTTCTTGGCGTCACCGTCGCCAGCGGCGGTCATGCGCTTGGCGATGCCGAAGTCCGTGATCTTCGGCTGGCCGTCGCCGCCGATCAGGACGTTCTCCGACTTGAAGTCGCGGTGCACGATGCCTTGGGCGTGGGCCGCCGCCAGGCCCGACGCCAGGGGGTGGGCCAAGGCGATGACATCCGGCGGCGCCATGGGGCCTTCCCGCTGCAAGCGTCGGCGGAGATCTTCGCCGGCCACCCACTCCATCACCAGGTAGAAAGCGCCGCCGCGTTCGAGCACGTCATGGACGCGCACGATCGCCGGGTGATCCAAGCTCGCGGCGTAGCGCGCTTCCCGGTAGAGGCGTTCCCGGATCTCGGCGGTGAGCAAGCGATCGGAACGGATGCGCTTGATCGCGACCTTGCGGTTCAGGCGTTCGTCGTCGGCGAGAAAGACCTCGCCCATGCCGCCGGTTCCGAGCTGACGTCGGAATCGGTAAGGGCCGACCGCGTCCGGGACGTTGTTGTCGGGTTTTTCTTTGGGGGGGGAGTGGTCGTCCACCTGAGAATTTTACCGGCCGGCCGTTTGGCCGTGGGCCCCGTGGGCTGAGTCGACCTTCGGCCGGCTGGGATCGCGCTCCCGTGAGCCGCTATTGGAAGGTCCGCGCGAGATTAGAGCAGCGCCACCAGGGCTCGCCCGGCGAGGGTCGCCAGCACGCTGCCGACGGCGTAAGCCGCGGTGTAGCTCACCGCCGGCTCGCTCGAGTCGGCGGCGCGGCGCAGGGCCGTCAGAGCTGAGGAGGACGTCATGCCGCCGGCCACGCTGCCCCAAGCCTCCACCGGCCGCATGCGCAGCGCGAGGCGGCCCGCGAGCACCGTCGCCGTCACCGGGAGGAGGGTCACGGCCGCCGCGGAGATCAGCAGCTCGATCTCTTGGCCGGCGAGCGCGTCGATTCGACTGCCGCCGGCGGAGACGGCGGTCTCAGCGACGAAGAGAAGAATGCCCAGGTCGCGGACCAGCTGCCGGGCCGCCGTCGGCACGTGGGCGCTCCAGGGCCCGATGCGGCGGAAACGCCCCAGCAACACGCCGGTCAGCAGCAGTCCCACCGCATTGCCGAGTCCTAGGGTCAAGTCGCCGACGCGTACGGATAGCTGGCCGATCAGCAGGCCGATCAAGATGCCGCCGGCGTAGATGGCGATGTCGGTCTCCCGGCTCGACCTTTCGAAGTGGCCGAGGGCCCGGGCGACCGGCCGGAGGTCGTCGCGCTGGCCGATGACGAGCACGACGTCATCCCGCGCCAGCGTCAGCGTCGCCGACGGCTCCAGGGACACGCCGTGCCGCTGGACCTCGGTGACCAGCGTCCGGTGCTCGCGGAAGAGCGAGAGCTCCTCGAGTCGCTTGCCGATGACGTCGCCCTCGGTGACGACCACCGCCCGCGGGGACGGGAGGCGTCGTCGGAGGTCGTCGTCATAGACCTCGGGGCCGATCGCCGCTTCGAGCTCGTTGAGCTGCTCGAGGCGTCCGCGGGCCATGACGTGGTCGCCGAGCCGCAGACGGGTCGCGCCGTCCGGAACCCAGACTTGGGAACCCCGGTGCAGGCGCGTGACGTAGCACCCCGTACGCCGAATCAGGTCGAGCTCGGCGAGGGTGCGGTCGACGGCGGACGGATTTTCGACATTAAAGGCGCGACGCAGCATCGGCTGGGCGCCCTGCCCGGATTCGCCGTCGCCGTCCGCGTCGTCGGGCCGGGCGTCGCGGGCCAGGTCGTCGCGCATCACCCGTGGCAGGGCTTGGGTCAGCCAGACCAAGCCGACCAGGCCGATCGGGAAGGTCAGGCCGAAGGCGAGGGCGAGTGCGTCGGGATCGGCGCACACCTCGCGGGCGGCGGCGAAGGTGGGCGCGCTGGTCAAGGCGCCGGCGAGCAGCCCGGCGGCGATGGACGCCTCGAAGTCAAAGGCGCGGGCGACCAGCCATGCGGTCGCGATCGCGAAGAGGTTGACCGTGACCGCGAGGCACGGGAAACGCCACCCGTTCCTCTCCCGCAGGCTCGAGAAGAAACGCGGGCCGGCCTCAAAACCCACCGAGTACATGAAGAGCGCGAAGCCGAAGGCGCCGACCGTGATGCGCGGCTGCTCGGTGGAGTAGAGGTGCTCGAAGTCGAGTCCGAGCGCGCCAAAAAGGAGCGCCACTAAAAGCGTACCGCCCGCCGGGCCGAGTGATGCTTCCCGCCATTCGAGCCGACCGAGGGTGAAGCCGAGGGCGACGACCAGCATCAACCCGGCGAGCGGCAAGTTGTTCAGGAAGTCGATCAGCGTCCCCATCCGGAGATCCTGTCTCGGTGGGCTCCAGTCGTCAAACCGACTGAGATTTGACGGTTTCCAGCGTGACTGTGAATACAGGTCTGGCCGATCTCACCGATTCTGCGGGTCTGTCGAGATCGTTTCCGCAGTGGAATGGTTCCCCCAGGGACCGCGCTGCGCTTTACAATCATAGGCATGCCTCTATTTGTTCGACGTCTCCTCGTCGGGGCGCTGGCGGCTGCCCTCGGATGTTCGGAGTCGGCGCCGCCGGCGTCGGCTTCGGAGTCCACGCTGCGGGTCTGCGTACGCCCGAATCCGGGATTCCTCGAGCTCGGGCCGGAAGGCCCGGCGGGCTTGGAGTACGATCTGCTCGGGGATTTCGCGCGGGCCCACGGGCTGCGCCTCGAGCTGCTGTGGCTCGACCATTTCAAGACGCTGCTTCCGTCGGTGATGAACGGCGCGTGCGATATCGGTGCGTCGTGCGTCACCGCCACCGACGCGCGCCGTCGCCAAGTCCTGTTCTCAGAGCCCTACTTCCCCTCGCGCGTTCTCTTGGTGGAGCCGCGCGAGCAGGTGACGGTCGGCCCCGAAGCGTTGGCCGGTCAGCGGATTGCGGTCGTGCGGGGCACGCTCCAGGAGGAGATCGTGTCGGCGATCCCCGGGGTCGAGGTGGTTTCAGTGGCCGAGGACCGGAAGCTCTTTGAAGCGATCCGGAGTGGGGATGCGGATTCGGCCGTCTGCGATTCGGCGATTGTTTTGCCCTTCCTGCAAGAGTTCCCGGAACTGGCGGTGCGCTTTCCGCTCTCGGAACGGTCGTTCTTCGCCTTCGCGCTGACGCCGGACTCGCCCTGGAAAGCCAAGCTCGACGTGCACCTCCAGTCGATTCGCAGCAGCGGCCTTTATCGCCAGTTTCTCGTCAAGAATTTCGGGGAAGACGGCGCCGCCTACATCCTCGAATCCGACGACGAGGCTGACGACGCGACCGCGGACTGAACCTCTCGGCGCCCCGGGGCCGTAGAAAAGGGTAGACCGACGGGTCTACTCCACGCCCGGGATCCGGACGGCGGAGAGAGACCCTCGAGCCGACGCGGTGTCCGTATCGCGACGGCTGCGCGAGTTCGCCTGCGGTTTGTCCCCATGAAAATCCACCTGAGAGCCCGATGATGGCAGTCGCTAGCCCCCCCCACGAACCCACCAGCCGAGACCGGCTCATTGACGCCGGCCGCGAGCTTTTTTGGCGACGCGGATTCCACGACGTCGGGCTGAATCAGATTCTAAAGACCGCCGAGGTGCCGAAGGGGTCGTTCTACCACCACTTCGACAGCAAAGAAGCTTTTGGCCAGCGGGTGGTCGAGGACTTCGCTGACGAGTCTCTTGCGGTCCTGGACGCGGCGCTGGCCGGCGACGGGCCGCCGCTTGAGAAGCTGCGTGGGTTCTTCGAAGGACAGCGCGAATTCTACGAAGCGAACGGCTGCTGTAATGGGTGTCTCGTCGGCAACGTTGGCCAGGAGCTCGCGGAGACCAGCGACGTCCTCCGTCGCACCGTGGAGCTGCATTTCGCCCGGGTGCGGGCGCGGCTTGCGGGCTGCCTCGGCGAAGCCGCCCGCCGTGGAGACCTAGCCGACGGTGTCGATATCGAGCTCTTCGCCGACGTGCTCTTCTCGGCCTGGCACGGCGCATTGCTGCGGATGAAGGTCGAAAAGAGCTTGAAGCCCATCGACGCCTTCTTGGACTTCCATCTCCCTCGCCCGTCTTGAGACCCCTCCCGTCGCTAGGCGGCGCTCCATAACTCGAGCTGCGCCTGTCCATCTCGCCCTTCGAGGCTCGAGGCGGTGACGCCGAGCAGTCGCACGCTCTGGCCCCGGCCGGCGTCGGTTTGCTTGAGCAGGTCGAGGGCCGCCGTGGCGATGGGGCCGGTGGTGTCGACGGCGTAAGCCAGCGTGCGGGCGCGGGTGAGCGTCGTGAAATCGGGGTAGCGAACTTTGAGGGTGACGGTACGCCCCCGCAGTTCTTTTTTCTGGAGACCTTCGGCGACGCGCTCGGCGAGCCACTCGATTTGAGCCTCCATTTGCTCAAGGTTGTGCAAATCCTGGGCGTAGGTGCGTTCGTGCCCGAGGCTCTTGCGCTCCCTGGTGGTGCGAACCGGCCGGTCATCGAGGCCGCGGGCGTAGCGCCAGAGGACCGAGCCGTGGCGCCCGAAGCGCTGTCGGAGATCCTCGAGCTCTTGGGCCCGCAGGTCGGCGATGGTCTTGACGCCGAGCTGGCCTAGGCGCGCTTCCGTCGCCGGTCCAACGCCGTGGAGGCGGCGGACCGGCTGGGGATCCAAGAAACGCTGGACGTCCTTCGGGCGCACCACGGTCAGGCCGTCGGGCTTGTGGTAGTCCGACGCGATTTTGGCGACGAGCCGATTCGGTCCGACGCCGACGCTGATCGTCAGATCTCTTTCTTCTTTCACCCGGCGCCGGATTTCCTGCGCCACCGCGGTGGCGGACGGAAAGTCGCCCAAGTGTTCGCTCACGTCGAGGTAGGCCTCGTCGAGCGACGCCGGCTGCACGACGGGGGTGAGGTCGCGGAAGATGTCGAAGATCAGGCTGGATTCGTCGCGGTAGCGCGGGAACTCGGGCTTGAGAAAAATGGCGTGGGGGCAGCGTTTGACGGCCTGGGCCGCCGGCATCGCGGAGCGGATGCCGTAGACGCGCGCTTCGTAGCTCGCCGCCGCGACGACGCCGCGGCCGGTGGGGGAGCCGCCGATGACCACCGGCTTGCCGCGCAGGGACGGGTCGTCCCGCATGTGGACCTGCGCATAGAAGCAGTCCATGTCGCAGTGGAGGATGCGACGGAAGGTTGGCGGGCCGTCGGCCGGGGCCTGTTCCGGAGCTGGCTGATCCGGCTCGGACTGTGGCGGTTCGGATGGGGCGTGCGCGGCGTGATCCGATGCCGACGGGTCCGGCCCAGAATGGCCCGGGTCGGGGTCAGGTGGGTGGACCGGGGCAGGTGGGTGGACCGCAGGAGGTGGCGTCGAGCGTTCCATCCACCCATTATACGCCTCGTTTACGCCTGTGTAAACTCTGCGGGCCGGGCCCTTTCGGGAAGACCCGGGGGCCTCGGGAAGACCTCGGCCCGCCCGGGCTCCAGAGCTCGAGAAGGGGGCCGGCGAGCAGCCTTTAGAATGCTCGACGTGGATCCGTGCTGGATCCGCGTCGATCCGTATCCATTCCGCAACCGTCCAAGCCGTCCCGCGGCGGGGGTCTGAATCGTGCGCAGTCTGCTGAAGCGAATCTCCATCGTCACGGCGCTCCTCGGACTCGGAGTCTTCCTCGCTTTCGTCGCGGTGGCTTACCACCCCGACGTGCCGGCGGCTGAGCTCGAAAGTCGATACGCCGACGTCGACTCCCGCTTCCTCGAGATCGCCGGCAGTCGGGTCCACGTTAAAGATGTCGGCCCCCGCGAAGCGCCGCCGCTGCTCCTCATCCACGGGACGTCGTCGTCTTTGCACACGTGGGACGGCTGGGCGGAGGAGCTCGGCGATCGGTTCCGGATCGTCCGTCTCGATCTACCGGGGTTCGGCCTCACGGGCCCCAACCGGCGGGGCGCCGACGGCCGCGGTGACTATTCGACGGCGTACCGCCTCGAGGTGATCGACGGCGTGCTCGACACGCTCCAGGTCAACGGGCCGGTGGCGGTCGCCGGCAACTCCTTGGGCGGCTATCTGGCCGTGAGCTACGCCGCGGCGTCCCCGCACCGGGTGAGCGCGGGGATCTTGATTAACGCGGCCGGCGCGCCACGCGACCCGGGCGCCGCCCGGCAGTCCGGCGGCTTCCGGGCGATCGACCTCGCGACCCTGCCGGTGGCCAACCAGCTGCTCGTGCGGCTGACGCCCCGATTCTTGGTCCGCGACGCCCTTCGGCAGGTCTACGGCGACCCGTCGAAGGTGACCGAAGCGCTGATCGATCGGCACCACGATTTACTGCTTCGGGAAGGCAACCGTCGAGCCCTCGTGGAGGCCGCGACCCGGCGCTCGCCGTCGCCGCCGGCAGCAGCCCTGGAGCTCGAGCTGGTGATGCAGCCGATGCTGGTGATGTGGGGACGACGGGACGCGTGGATTCCGGTTTCGGATGCTGAGATCTTCCACGGCCGCCTGCCGGTCTCAGAGCTCATCGTCTACGAAGACGCCGGCCACGTCCCGATGGAGGAGTTTCCAGGACGCAGCGCCCGCGACGCCGCCGCTTTCCTCGATAAGTATGCGGCGGCCGCCGAACCGTCATCGACGGCAGAGCCGGAGGCGGAACCCGGAGCGGCGGAAGCCTCGTCCGCGGCGTCCGGTGATCACGCCGTCGCGCGGCAGGAGTATTGACACACTGCGGCATGCGCCATACCCTGGGGTCGTTGATCGCCATCTTTTCCGCGGTCGACCGCCATCCCGGGGAGTCCCCGTAGCGCTCCCCCCTCCGCCCCAGTCGAGCTCGAGTGCTCGCCGCTTCGTCAGTCCCGCCAAGAGGAGCCCACATGACCGCCGAGAATACCGACGCCCAGCCGGCGTCCGAGACTGTCACCGCCGAAACCGCGTCGACGGCGCCGGGACGTGTTGAGATTGAAGACGGCGTCGCATGGGTCTACCTCGACGACCCCACCAAGCCGGTCAACACCCTGAATAGCGGCTATTTCGCCTGGTTCGACGCCCAGCTCGACGAGCTCGAGCGTCAGCCGCTCAAGGGCCTGATCTTCATCTCGGAGAAGCCCGGCATTTTTGTCGCCGGCGCCGACATCGAAGAGCTCAAGCACCTGAAGGAGCCGTCCGACGTCAAGGCGATGATCATGAAAGGTCACGGCCTGGTCGGGCGCTTCGCCGAGATGCCGTTCCCGGTGGTCGCCGCGATTGACGGGGCCTGCCTCGGCGGCGGCCTGGAGCTGGCCTTGGCCTGCGACTACCGCGTCTGCACGACCGCTTCCCACACCAAGCTCGGCGTGCCCGAAGTCATGCTCGGCATCTACCCGGGACTCGGCGGCACCCAGCGCCTGCCGCGTCTGATCGGCGTCCAGGAAGCCCTCGACCTGATCCTCACCGGCAAGTCGATCAACGCGCGCAAGGCCAAGAAGCTCGGCCTCGTCCACGACACTTGCCATCCGACGGTGCTGCGCCAAGCGGCCCTCGGCCTGCTCGGTCGCGGCAAGCCGAAGGCGGCCGGACGCTCGAAGAAGGGCGGCTTGCTCTCCCGCGCCACCGACCTGCTCGCGCGCACGCCGGGCGCCAAGAACCTGATCTTCGAGAAGGCCCGCGAAGCGGTCATCAAGAAGACCGGCGGCCACATGCCGGCGCCGCTCAAGGCGATTGAAGTCGTCCAGGAGGGCCTCACCCTCGACCTCGACGAAGCCCTCGAGCTCGAGGCCGATGGTTTTGCGCGCATCGTCGTCACCGATGTCGCTAAGGGTCTGATCTCGATCTTCTTCACCAAGAACGAAGTCGACGCCCGCGCCAAGAAGATGGCCAAGAAGGCGCGTCCGGTCGAGACCGTGGGCGTGCTCGGCGCCGGCTTCATGGGCGCGGGTGTCGCCCAGGTCCTGGCGCACAAGGGCTACGAAGTGCTGCTGAAGGATCGCGACCACGAAGGCCTGGGCCGCGGCTTAAAGCAGTGCAACGACCTTTTCGCCGGTATGGTGAAGCGCCGCAAGTACCGCCCGGTCGAGCAGAAGGAGGCGATGAGTCGACTCGTGCCGTCGACCGACTACCGCGGCTTCGGCCGCGTGCCTTTTGTCATCGAAGCGGTCTTCGAAGACCTCGAGATCAAGAAGAACGTGATCGCTGAAACCGAAGCGGCGGGTCCTGACGATCTGATCTTCGCCTCCAACACCTCGACGATTCCGATCACCGCCCTGGCCGCCGCGTCGAAGCGTCCCGAGAACGTTATCGGCATGCACTTCTTCAGCCCCGTGCACAAGATGCCGCTGCTCGAGATCATCCGCCACGAAGGCACCTCGGAAGAGACCCTGGCGACGACGGTAGAGATCGGCAAGCGCATGGGCAAGACGATCATCGTGGTTGAAGACGGCCCCGGCTTCTTCACCAGCCGAGTCCTCGGACCGTTCGTCAACGAGGCGCTCTACCTGCTGCAGGAAGGCGCGACGGTCGAGCAGATCGATAAGGTCGTGTCCGGCTGGGGCTGGCCCGTGGGTCCGATCGCGCTGCTTGATGAAGTGGGTCTCGACGTCGCCCAGAAGGCCGGCAAGGTCATGGTCGAGCACGCCGGCGATCGCGCCGCGCCGTCGCCGATCTTCGAATTGATGATCAATTCCGGCCGCAAGGGCCGCAAAGGCGGCCGCGGCTTCTATGACTACTCGAAGAAGCCGAAGCGGGTCGACGACTCGATTTACAGCCTCTTTGACTGGCGCCCGAAAGAAATCGACGACCAAGAGATCATCGAGCGCACGTGGATGCAGATGCTCAACGAAACGGCGCGCTGCATTGAAGACGGCATCATCTCGAACCCGAACGACATCGATATCGGTGTGATCTTCGGCTTCGGCTTCCCGCCGTTCCGCGGTGGCATGCTGCGTGAAGCGGACCGTATCGGCGTCGACTACGTGGTGTCCCGCCTCGAGACCTACGCCGACCGCCACGGCGCCCGCCTGGCTCCGGCCCAGCTGCTTGTCGATATGGCCAAGAAGGGCGAGAAGTTCCACAAGGGCTGATGCGCTGAGCCCTTGACGCGGCAACGCCCGGAGCTGAGACCAGCTTCCGGGCGTTTTCCTTTCTAGCCGCGGGGGCTCCCGCGTAACTCAGCTCGCCTTGGTCCAGGCGGCGGGCTGGAAGGCCGGGTCGAGCGGCGTCGACGCGATGTGGTTGGTGTAGTTGGAGAGCGTCTTCAGGCCGACGCCGAGCACAACCTCGAGGTACTGCGCCGGGGTGTAGCCGGCGTCATAGAAGGCCTGGAGGGTGGCTTCCTCGGGCCAGCCGCGGCTTTCGACCACCGACACGGTCAAGCGCCGCAGGGCCTCGAGCTTGGCGTCGGCGAGGGGCTGGTTGGCGCGCAGGGCCTCGATCACTCCATCAGAGACCTTCGCCATCTTGGCGACGACCGAGTGGGCCGCCATGCAGTAGGTGCAGCCGTTCAGCTCGCTGGTCGCCAGCAGGACAATCTGCTGCTCCGTGGGCGAGAACGAGGTCGAGCCGAAAATCTTGGAGAGGGACGCATAGGCCTCGACGAGGGCCGGTGAGCTGGCCATGGTGCCGAAGAGGTTCGGCAGGAAGCCGTAGGCCTTCTGCGTGGCTTCGAGGGTGGCTTTGGAGGCTTCCGGGGCCGAGGCGGCGGTGTGGACTGGGAACTGGCTCATGGGTCTATCTCCTAGCGAGTGCTTTGACTGTTCTTTAGAGGGTGCTGATGTCAGGTCGGTCGGCCTTCGCGAAGTGTGTTGAACTAGACCGACCGGTCTATTTGTCCGTAGTTACGACCTACCCCGAGGAGCGGATTGCTCCGGCTGAACTTTTTTTCGAATCGACTTCCCGGGGCCCGAGATCCGGCGGGATCGGGCGGTGCCTATTCGCCGGGCTGGTCGTCGATTTCCCCGGTCATCGGCGCCAGGCTGATCAGGCTAACCCGCCGCATCTGGCGTTCGCCGTCGGCGGTCTTGACGATGACTTTGAGGTCCTGGTGCAGCGGATTGCCGACGGCCACGACCATGCGTCCGCCGACGGCGAGCTGTTCGAAGAGTGGCTCCGGAACCCGGTGGGGTGCGGCGGTCAAGAGGATGGCGTCGAAGGGCGCTTCCTCGGGCCAGCCGCGGTAGCCGTCGCCGACGCGGACCTCGATATTGCCGTAACCGAGCAGGTCGAGTTTCTGCCGGGCGAGCTCGCCGAGGCCGGAATCGATTTCGATCGTGAAGACCCGCTTGGCCAAGCGCGAGAGCAGCGCCGCGTCGTAGCCGGATCCCGTGCCGATCTCGAGGACCTTTTCGTCACCGTCGAGCTCGAGCAGGTCGATCATGCGGGCCGAGACGTAGGCCTGGGACAGCGTCTTGCCGGGGGCGATCTCCACGGGCCGATCCTCGTAGGCGCGGCGCTCGAGGTCCTTGGGCACGAAAAGGTGGCGCGGCACGTCGACCATCGCGGACAGCACGGTCGGCGCAATTTTGCCGCCGCCGCGCTGGCGAACCTGCTGTTCGACCATGGTCTCCCGGATGCCGAGGAACGGATCGCCGTCCGCGGAGCTGATCACCGGCGCCACCGCCAGGCCGCAGAGGAGAAGCGCCGCGGCGGCGAGGATCCGCTGTCGTCTGACGCGGCCTCGACCGTCCTCAAGACCGGACGATTCCGGCGGACTATGGGTGTGGCGGTGGGTCTTCGATTTCGGCATATCGCTCGCTTCGTGGCGCCCCGGGGACGGTGCGCGCTTGAATTCTCTCAGTTGAAGATGCAAGGGACAAGCCAGTCGCCGGCGGGTGGGCGAATTCCAGGGCCGGCGGGCTAGGATCAGCGGGTGCAGGGACGAGTCTCTGCCGACCGCACTGGAAAAATTTCAAGCCTTGGAGATCCTCCATGTCTGAGCATCGAGCCACCGTCACTTGGCGCCGCGGCGACGTCGACTTCACCTATGAGAAATATTCGCGCGATCACACCTGGAGTTTCACCGGCGGCATAGAAATTCCCGCCTCAGCCGCGCCCACCTACCTCGGCAGCGGCGAGCGCGTCGACCCGGAAGAAGCCTTCGTCGCCTCGCTCTCGAGCTGCCACATGCTGACCTTCCTAGCCCTCGCCGCCCGCAAGCGCTACGTGGTCGAGAGCTACCGTGACGCAGCCGTCGGTGTCCTCGAAAAGAACGACGCCGGCAAGCTCGCCGTCACCCGGGTGGTTCTCCGTCCGGAGATCGAATTCAGCGGCGACAACCGCCCCAGCGCCGACGAGATCGAGCACCTCCACGGGCTGTCCCATAGCCACTGCTTCATCGCCCAGTCGGTGAAGATCCAGATCACGGTAGAGTCGGCTAGGGGGTAGCCGGTGTCACCAAGACTTCAGCGGTGACGGCGTGTGGACTCAATGGGAGAGAACCCGATGGACGCTAAACGCCTAGCGCAGGTCAACGCGCTTTCGGAGCTTCGCTATCTCGCGAGTCGAGTTGGAATTGATTCGATCTCGATCCCCGGCAATGCGGACCGGCTTGGCCTAGCCCTGATGATTGTCGACCGGGTGACTGCGAGCGGCAACTCTGCGCATCGAATTCTGGTCGTCGAAGCGATGCGCCAGGATGGGAACGACGAAGTGTTGCTTCCGTCCGCGTCCTCCGCTGCAAGCCTCGACGGGCCGTGTGACCTTTTCCTTTCCGGCACGACCGATCTGAATGAGTACAAGCTGGACGCGAAGCGCATCATCGAAGGCTACGGCGCGCGGGCGTGGATGGACCCGGACGAGCGGGCCGTCGGCAACCCTCGGGACATCTGCCTCGGTCAGGTGAGGAGCTGTCGACTCTTTGTGCTTCTGATGGGCAAGAGCTACGGCGGAGTCGTTCCCGACCTAGGCATGTCCGCCACCGAAGATGAGTACGAATACGCCAAACGACTCGGCAAGCCCATCGCCCTGCTCGTCGAGAAGGTGCCTGTCAGGGCTCCGAGGCAAGTCGCCTTCCTCGATCGAGTCCGGAGCTACGTCAGCGGCCGTTGGCGGGTGGTCTTCACCGGGCGAGGCGAGCTGCGCCGGGAAGTGCGGAGGATCTGGCAGGCCAATCGGTCGCTGTTTGACGGGAAATGAGTCGCCGGCGATGAGACCTTTCTTCTGTGCCCTGCGCGATGGGTGGGTGGAGGCACAGAATCATGACCGCGACCCAAGAGACGACCCCCAAGCAAGACCGTTGGATCAGCGTCCGGCGCCAGATCCTGGCGGAGCACGCCAAAACCCTGAAGGCCGACGACCTTCCCGCTGAGCTACCGACGACCTACCTTGCGTCGGGAGAACTCAACGCCAGCGATCACTTCACAGGTCGCGGACAGCTCCTCGAAGAGGTCGCCGAGTGTATTCGAAATACGGAGTCGCTCAATATCTACGCCCTCAACGGCATTGGCGGCATCGGTAAGTCAGAGTTGGCCAAGCAGGTGGCCTTGAAGCTCGAGAAGGAGGATGCTTTCCCTGATGGCTACCTTTGGATCAGCCTCAACGGTGTCGAGCGCGATAGCGTTCCCCTGAGGATCGCCGAAAAATTCGGCATTATCAACCTCGGCGAGGTGCAGACCCTCGGCGCACAGATCGAGATCTTGAAGAAGGTCTTCGCGATCACTTCGCCGCTGATCGTCTTGGACAATGCCGATGAGCCGGAGGTCTTCGCGGTGGCCTCTGAGATCCTCCGCGGCCAGACCGTGCTTACAACCAGTCGGGCACCGCTTTCGGGGGTCAGTCGGGCTCGGGATATCGACGACCTTGCTCCCGAAGACGGGGCCGAGCTCTTTTGGCGGATCTACTCAGCAAAGGCAGCGGTCGATGAGGCCAAGGACAGGAACGAAGCGGAACTGAGCGCCCTGGTCCAGCTGCTTTCGGGCCATCCCCTGACGCTCCAGACCTTCGCGAGCAAGGCAGCGAGAAGTAAGCAGCCGGTGGCAAACCTCCTCAAGCAGCTCAACAAGCTTCGGAAGGACCAGAAGGGGCTACTCGAGGGTGTCGGTGGTGACGATTCCGCGGAGACGCGGCATCGAGACATCAAGCGGACGCTCGGCCTTGTCTTTGAGGATGGCCTCGGCGGCCTGCACATTACCGAGAAGCGCCTGCGTACTTTCTTCTCTGCTTGTGCGGCCTTGGGGGGCGAATACTTCTACGTCGAGGAAGTGACCGAGATCCTTCTCCGATATAGACAGCTTTACTACTCCGCGAAGCAAGCTGCCGAGGATCGGCGGGCAGAGCGGGGCCAGCGCGGGTCAAGCGGTGTGATGGAGGCCTTGGGGCTGGCCGACGGGCCCGGCACTGTGGCGGTGGAAACGGAATCCGATCCCGAAGAAGATAAAGATCTTGTCGACGAACCCGATGCTAAGGGCGTCTCGGAAGTCGACCAGCTGTTGCGCGGGCTGCCGCCGGTGCTAGAAGTCCTCGAACTCTTCGTCGACATTTGCTTGGTCCAGAGGTTTATGGTCAAGGGGGACGACCGGACGCGTTACCGGTTCCACC
>JBCDKB010000067.1:0-25597 GCA_038747035.1 Acidobacteriota bacterium
CACTTCGACGTCACGCCGCTCGAGGGACAGGTCTTCGTGGAAGATGCCGACCTGCACCCGCGGCAAGGCGTCACGCAGGGCGTCGAGGGCCGGGCGGTCGGCGACGAAGATCAGCGTCTTCTCGCCGGCCTGCGCCCACTTCCACGTCTGCTCGACGAGCCATGCCACTCGGGGATCGGACTCGGCGGCGCCTCGCCCCAGCGCTTCGAGCGCGTCGTCCCCGAGGGCGCCGGCGAGCGTCCCCGGCGACGAAAGCGCCCGGCGCAGCCGCTCCGCCAGCCGCTTGCGGCCGAGCGGGCTCTCGGTGTCTCCGACGCCGCGCAGCGCCTCCAGGAACTCCCGCTGGGGTACCCAGGCGTCGGCGTCGAGGGTGACCGGCTCGGCCCGCCGGGGAGGCAGGCCGCCGATGTCTTCACGGCGGGTCGCGCTGGTGCAGGGCGGTAGCGGTTCCCGGCGCCCCAAGCGGGCGCGCAGGCCGGCGAGCTCGCCGTCAAAATCCGCATCTGGAAGCTCATTCGGACGCAGCAGCTGGAGCAGGCGAAAGAAGCCCTCGACGTCGTCTTCGAGCGGCGTCGCCGTCAAGAGCAGGATGTGCTCCGCCCGCGCCGCCAGCGGCGCGAAGGCGCGGTAAGCGGGGTTTCCGGGCTGGCCGGCGCGGCGGCGCAGGTGGTGCGCTTCGTCCAGGACCAGCAGGTCGACGCCCGTCTCGAGGGCCTGCTCGAGCAGCCGTTTATTCTCGACGAGCAGCTCGGTCGACAGGATCACCCGACGGTGGACGTCGAACGGATTGAAGCCTTCACCGTGGTCGCGCTCCACATCCTTCAACCGAGCCCCATCAAGCAGCACGAAGACCTGGTGGTACTTGCGCCACAGCTCACCCAGCCACTGCACGGTCAGGGTCTCGGGGGCAATGACCAGCGCGCGGTCGACGCCGTCGCCGTGCAGCAGGCGATTCATGATCAGGCAGGCTTCGACCGTCTTGCCCAAGCCGACCTCGTCGGCCAGCAGCCAGCGCACCGGGTCGCCGGCGTCCAGGGACCGGGTCGCCAACTCGGCGACGTGGAGCTGGTGAGGATAAAGGCGAATCCGTCCGCCGAGGAACGTCCCGAGGCCGCCGGCGCTGCGCAGGCGCTCGAGGCGCAGGGCGTCGAGGCGGTTGCGGAAGTCCTCGGCGGCGTCGAGGTCGCCGCGCCGGAGCTTCTCGAGGGGCGACGGCGGCGCCGGCAGGGGCCAGAGGTCGCCCGCGGGTAGCCACCGCCCGTCGGCGAGACGGGCCTTGTCTCCGTCGATCTCCTCCACCGTCACTTCCACGCCCGACTCGCCGACCCGAGCCCGCCCGCCGACTTCCAATTCGAGTCGGGCGAGGGCGTCGGAGGTCAAGGCAATCTCGAGCGTCTCTCCGCCCTGCGGGAAAAAAACGCTGAGCCGCCGGCCTTCGGCGGCGACGATGACGCCCGGTCCGAGCTCAGCATTGAATCGATGGCGCACACGGTCGCCCGTCTGCCAGGTCACACTCATGGTCTCGCGGTCTCCCCCGCCGACGGTTCACGCGTCGTCGGCTCCGGATTCGAGGGTCTCGAGCAGCTGACGCAGCTCGGTCAAGCGGAAGGGCTTGGTCAAACGCCCGATAAAGCCGTAGTCCCGGTAATTCGCCAGGACCGGATCGTTGGAATAGCCACTGTAAACGATGGCGCGCACGTCGGGGTCGATCTCCAGCAGTCGGCGCATCGCTTCCTGCCCGCCCATGCCCCCGGGCACGGTCAAGTCCATCATGACGAGGTCGAAAACCCGCGCCTCCCCGCCCGCGCCATAGAGCTCGATCGCGCGCTCGCCGTCTTCGGCGAAGACCACCTCGAACCCGAGGCGTTCGAGCATCGCGCCCGAGGTGCGCCGCACCACGGCGTCGTCATCCATGATCAGGACCCGGCCCTGGCCGCGAAAATTGGAGCTGCTGCCGCGCCTCTCGAGCACCTTCCCGTCAACGCTCGCCGGCAGAAAAATATGGAAGGTGGTGCCGCGGCCTTCCTCCGAGTCGACGGTGAGCAGGCCTTCGTGGTTCTTGATGATCGAGTACGCCGAGGCGAGCCCCAGCCCTCGCCCTTCTTCTTTGGTCGAGAAATACGGGTCGAAGATGCGCGGCAGCAGGTGTTCCGGAATGCCGGTGCCGGTATCGACGATGTCGATGCGCACGTAGCGCCCGCGCGAGAGCGGCCGCGGCGCATCCGTCACGTTGCGGCCGACGATGTTCACCGTCCCGCCCCGGTGCATGGCCTGGGAGGCGTTGATCAATAGGTTATTGAGCACCTGCGAGATCTGCCCGGCGTCGATTTCGACCACCAGCAGATCGGGCGCGAGGTCGATCTCGCCGCGGACCTTAGATCCGGAGAGCACGAAGGACGCCGAATCGTGGATCACCTCTGAAATCGACGCCGCTTCGCGCACGGGGGCGCCGCCGCGGGAGAACGTCAGCAGCTGATGGGTTAGATCCCGGGCGCGCATCAAGGCCGTTTCCGCGTCGCCGAGCAGCTGCGTCTCGTCGTCGTCGATGCGACCGCCCTCTTGCAGCAAGGAGACGTTGCCGAGCAGCACGGTCAGGAGATTGTTGAAGTCATGGGCAATGCCGCCGGCGAGGATGCCGACCGCTTCGAGCTTCTGGGCACGGGCCAGCTCGGCTTCGACCATCTTTTTCCGCGACACGTCGCGGAAGGCAAAGACCAAGCCGGCGAAACCGCTCGACGAAAGAATCGGCGCCGCCGTCAGCTCGACGGGTCGCCGCGACCCCGAGCGGTGTTCGAGCACAGCGGTGTGCGTGGGGCCGATCGTGTCCTGGAGGCTCGCGGAGAGAAGGGGCAGCGGCGGCCCGGTCTTGTCGCTCACGCCGGTCTGAAAGAGCCGAAGCACATCGTTCACGGGGCGGCCCACCGCATCGGCGGCGAGGTAGCCCGTCAGTTCTTCCGCCCTCGGGTTCAGAAGAGCCACCCGGCCGTCGTCGTCGGTCGTCAAGACGCCGTCTTCGATCGTGCGGAAGGTCTTCCGGTAGCGGTCTTCTGAGGCCTGGAGCTCCGCCGTGCGCCGACGCACTTCGCTTTCCAGCACCCGCGCCTGGCGCCGCTGGACCCACAAACTCGGCACCAGGTAGAAGCTCGCCAGCACCAGCGCGCTGATCACCCCCAAGAACCACGGTCGACGCCAGAAGGGACTGCGGATCACGATCGATTCCGACACCACCGGCGGGCTCCATTCACCGCCGCCGAGGGACGCCTGGAGGTGGAATCGATAGGTGCCGGGGATCAAACCCGCGATGCGAATCTCTTGGGACTCCGAGTCATAGGGCGGCAGCCACGATTCATCCACGCCCTCGAGCCAGCTGCGGAAACGCAAGCGGTAGGGCCCGGACAGGGTCACCGCGCGGAAGCGAAAAGTCGCTTCGCGGACGTCGGCGGGCAGCTCGAGCGGCGTATCGAGGGGATGGGAGATGCCGTCGACATCGACGCTCGTTAGCTTGACGAGGGGCGGCGGCGGCGACGGCCGTTCGAAGAGGGAGTCGTAGCGGGAGAGGCCCCGCTCGGTGCCGACCCAGAGGCGACCGTCGTCGTCGACGAGGGCGCCGGCCCGATAGGTTTCGCGCCCCGAGAGGCCCTGTTCCACGCTCAGGCGCTCAGACCGGCCGCCGCCGGGGGTGATCCCGAGCACGCCGTCCTCGGTGCCCAGCCAGAGCCGGCCGCCGTCCCGGACGATGAAGAAAATCGGCTCCGAGACCTCGGGGAGATGGGACGGCACCAGCCGACTGCCGGTGAGCGGCGCCCGGAAGAGCCCCGCGGCGGTGGCGACCCAGTGCCCCAGGGCGTCCGGTAAGACGCCGAAGGTACTATCGCAGGCTCCCCGGCCGCAGCGCCAGGCGCTCCAGCCCTCCGCCGCCGTATAGCGGTGCAGCCCGTCGTCGGTGGCGACCAGGAGCGCGCCATCAAGCCCCTGCGCTAGCCCCCTCGTATGGAACGCCGGAGCGCCCGGCGGGGTCTGGAAGCGGCCGTTCCGGCGCACGACGACCCCGCGTTCCGTGCCCACCCACAGCTCGCCGTCGGCGCCGTTGAGCACCGCGGTCACGGCGTCCCGCAAGCCGTCCGCCGACCCATACCAGCGCAGCGACCCGTCCGAGCTCCAGCGCCCGAGCCCGCGGGTGTCGGCGGCGAGCCAGAGACCGCCGTCCGGGGCGTCTGCGATATCCCGAACCTGCTCGAGTCGACGGCCGTCGGGGGACGTTAAGGCGAGCGCGAGGCCGTCGACGGTGTCTTCGTCAATGAAGCTCAAGCCACCGCGGTGACCCAGAACCAGGTGGCCGTCGGGCTGCCTGTGGACCGCGACCACGGCGCTGTCGTAGAGCCCGTCCTGGGTGGTGAACGACGCAAAGCGACGGTCGAGGATCTGCACCAGACCGCGGTCGCCGCCGACCCACACCGCGCCCTCGCGGTCGAGCAGCACGGTCTGCACCCAGCCCACATCCACGCCCCGTCGGGCGTCGAGCACTTCGAGTCGATTGCGACGACGGTCGAAATGCCGCAGGGCGCCGCCGGAAACGATGTACAGCCCGCCCTGGCCGTCGGGGGCAGCCACCGTCCGCAAAGGTCGTCGAACGCCTTGGGATACGGGGCCGGTCTCCGCGGACGGTGCCCCCCCGCCGGACGAGGTCAGGCCGAGGTCGAGACCTTGGGAAAGCACCGTCATATCGCGTTCGCGCAGCACCCCGAGCCAGTCCCGCCCGATGATCCACAGGCTGTCGCCGTCCGGACAGAGCGCCACCAAATCGACCGACGGCGCCCCCATCAATCGGCGCTCGAAGCCGACGGTCACTTCACCGTGGTCCAGCAGGGCCAGTCCGGTCGCCGTCGCCGCAGCCAGCTGGCCCCGCCACTTCGCGATCGACCGAACCCGCGGTGACGGCAAGCCGTCTTCTGGCCCCACGAGGCGCCACGCGTTGCCGTCGGTCACCAGGATCCCGCGGTCCGTCGCCAGGGCTGCGGTCAACCCCGGAACGCCCACGACGAGGCCGCTCGGACCGTCGGCCATATCCAAGGGCAGACTCGGCAGCGGCAGGGGCGCGAAAGCCTCACCGTCGAAGAGGAAAACCGGATAAGGGGTCTGCCGGGCAGCCGCGAAGAGCTGCCCCGCATGCCAACCGACCAGCGCCTGATCGCTCCAGGCGAGGCCGTCCGCGACGCCGTAGTTCTTCACCGACCGGCCGTCATAAACCGCGACGCCGTTGCCGGTGGCAAACCACAGGCGGCCGACTTCATCCTGGACGAGATCGTTGATGTGGTCGCTAGCCAAGCCGTCCTCGAGGCCCAAACTGCGAACCTCGAGGCGCTGCGCGGCCGCATCCACGGCCGCAAAAGCTAACACCACGACGGCGAGCGCCGCCGCCGACCTCCGCCCGCCGGCACCAGCTGCCGACGTCAACCCGCGCCCTCTCCGGTCACTCCGAGACTTTCTCGCCCCGTCCGCCCGGTCCGAAGAGCGCGGACACGCCGATTCCCACCAGGTAAAGCACGATGGTCGGCACGGCGAAGAGGCAGAGATTGACGACGTCCGGCGTCGGCGTGATGATGGCCGAAGCCGTGAAAATCAAAAGCACCGCCCAACGGAAGTGGCGCAGGAGGAAAGCCGGCGTCACCAGACCCAGTCGGGAGAGGAAGAAGATCACGGTGGGCAGCTCGAACATCAAGCCCAGACCGAGGATGACCGTCATCAAGAAGCTCAAGTAGCTGGTCACCGTGATCGTGGGCTGGAATTGCTGGCCCATGCCGAGCAGGAACTCCACCGCGAACGGAAAAGCGATGTAGTAGGCGAACGCGCCGCCGGCGATGAAGAGCAGGGAGCCGGCGATGATGAACGGCGCCGCCAGCCGCCGCTCCTGACGGTAGAGCCCGGGGGCGACGAAGCTCCAGCCTTGGTAGAGCACGTAGGGGGAGGTCAAGAAGACCGCCGCCAGCGCCGCGACCTTGACGTAGATCATGAAGGGATCGGTGACGCCGAGGAAAGCCAGCTTCGTATCGTCAGGCAGGAATCGGTAGATCGGCTGCGCCAGGAAGTCGTAGATCGCCTCGGCGTTGGGCCAGCACACCAGAAAGCCGATGAAGAGTGCAGCCACCGCCCGCACCAGACGGTGCCGGAGCTCTTCGAGGTGCTCGAGCAGCCCCATGGTCTGCAGCTCTTCGCCACCGGGCTCCGCGGCGCTCGGCGGGAGTTCGGGACGACTCACTGGCCGCCGCCGTCTTTGCTGGCCGTAGAGTCCGACGCCCCATCGGAGGGGGCCGCCGGGTCCTGCGCGCCGGAGCTTTCCGCCGCCGGAGCGTCAGGCTCCGAGGCATAGAGCCCTCCCCCCGGGGACCGGGCGATGCTGCCTTCGACTCTGGCCGGCTCCTCGGTCCGGGCGGGTGTGTCGGAGGGGGAGCTCGCGGCATCGTTGATATCCACCGCGTCGGTCAGACTCTGCTTGACGTCGCGCAAGGAATCGCGGACGACGCGCCGCGGGTCGGCGTCGCGCATCTCTTGCTCGATGATCTCGGCGTTCAACGTCCGCTTGAGCTCAGTCGACGCTTTGCGCAATTCTGACATGCCGCGACCGAGGGCGCGGCCGATCTCGGGCATGCGCTTCGGCCCAAAAACCAGGAGCGCTAGTCCGAATATAAAAAGCAGTTCGGGAACACCTAGGGAACCCAGCATGATCACCTCTAAAACCGTCATCAAGTGCCGGTAGCCCGATGGACGAGCCGCTGGCACCGGAGGGGGAGCTGTTCGTAAAGCGCCGCCGCGGGGGCGTCGCCTCCCGATGATATGCTGAAGCCTATGAATAGATCTTGGAGAACCTTCGCGACTGTTCTTTTCATCGGCTCGATTGCCTTCGGCGGCTTGGCGGGGAATCGCCTCCTAGCCGTCTCCGGCGACACCCAGGATCAGATCCGTCTCTACACCGAAGTCTTGCAGGCCGCCCACGCCCACTACGGCGACGAGGTGCTCTACAAAGACATGGTCTATGCCGGCATCGAGGGCATGCTCCGCAGCCTCGACCCGCATACGAATTTCCTCAGCCCCGAAGACTACGAACAGATGCGCGATCGCCAGCGCGGCAGCTTCTTCGGCTTGGGCATCCTGGTCTCCAAGCGCAACGGCGAGCTGACGATTATCAGTCCGATCGACGGCACGCCGGCGTGGCGCCTCGGCCTGCGCGCCGGCGACGTGATCTCGACCATCGAAGGCGAAGAAACCCGCCCCATGAGCCTCGACGAAGCGGTCACCAAGCTCAAAGGGCCGAAGGGCACGGCGGTGAATATCGGCGTCACCCGGCGCGGCCTCGACAAGCCGCTCGAGATGGCCGTGACCCGCGCCGAAATCCCGCAGACGACGGTGCGCTACGCCTACATGATGACGCCGGAAACCGGCTATATCCGCCTCACCGACTTTTCCCGCTCGACCGCCCGCGAGATGCGCGAGTCCCTCGACGAGCTGAAAGCCGAAGGCATGACCCAGCTCCTGCTCGACCTGCGGTCCAACGGCGGCGGCCTCCTCGACCAGACGGTCGAGGTGTCGAATTTCTTCGTGCCGGAAGAGACCCGCATCGTCGAGACGCGCGGGCGCCTGTCGGATTCCTTCCAGACTTTTTACTCCGACGGCTCCTACGATCCGATCGACATGCCGGTGGTTGTGTTGGTGAATAACGGCACGGCTTCCGCCGCCGAAATCCTGGCCGGAGCGATCCAAGACCACGACGTCGGCCTGGTCGTCGGCACTCCGACCTGGGGCAAAGGCCTGGTGCAGACCGTCTACAACCTGTCCTACGGCGCAGGGGTCGCCTTGACCACCGCGAAGTACTACACGCCGTCCGGTCGCCTGATCCAGCGGGACTACTCGTCCTATTACGACTACTACACCCACTTCGGCCAGCCCGCGGACGTCGGAGCTCAAAGTGACGAAGTGCCGGAGACCCCGGCGAATGTCGAGGGGGCTGAAGTCTTCTCCACCGACCTCGGCCGCGAGGTCTATGGCGGCGGCGGCATCACACCCGACCGACTCGTGGAGCTGCCCGACGGGCCGCAGATCCTGACCTCGCTCTTCGCCAATAACGCCTTCTTCCAATTTGCCGTCGACTACCACTCGGAGAACCCGGTAACCGACGAGAATTGGCAGCCGGAAGAAAGCCTGCTCGATCGATTCGTCACCTGGGCCGCCGGGGAAGAGATCACCACTACCGAAGCCGTCGAGGAGATGCTCGAAGACCCCGCGGCCCGCGACTACGTGCTGCGGCAGATCCACGCCGACGTCTTCAACTCGGCCTTCGGAACCGAGGAATCCCACAAGATCCTCGCCCGCGGCGACGACCAGATCCAAAGCGCCCTCGGCCTCTTCGACGACGCCAAGGCCCTGCTCGACGAGCGTCACCGCCTCGGCAAAGGGCCCGCCATGGTGGCCTCGGCCCCGGCGGAGTCTGGAGACGGCCAGGAGACGGCCAACTAGCTGGGCGCCGCGGCAGCATCCTCTCCGGCGACGCGCGCCGCCAACGCGGGTGGGCTACAATCGGCCCACCCCTTTTTGTGTCTTCAGAGATCCTCCGTCGAGTCTCCATCTCCAACCCGCCTGCCCCTGACGAGCTGCAGCCACCCTCGATCCGAGGGCCCGTCGGCCGGACCGTCCCCGGGCGCGGCATCGCTCTGCGACCGACCCCCGCCGTTCAACCATGCGACGCCTGATCGTCTTCTGCGTGCTCTACGCCGTCCGCCTCTTCAGCCGGACTTTCTACCGACAACAAGTCCAGTGGGTCGGCAAGGTCCCCGCGGAGAAGTGGCCGCCCTATCGCTTGGTGGCGATCCTGAACCACACGAGCCTGTGTGAGTTCCTCTTCTCCGGCCAAACCCCCGCGTCTTTCCTCTGGCGCATGGCCGGCCACTGCACCCTACCCATCGCTGAGGTGACCATCAAGCGTCCCCTCGTCGGCCTCTTTTGGCGGATGGTGGCGGCGAATCCGATTTCCATCACCCGCGAGCGCGACAACACCTGGGAGCAGGTGCTCGAGGCCCTCGACGACCCCGACGCCATGCTCCTGATCCTCCCCGAGGGTCGCATGAAGCGCGGCGACGGTCTCGACAAGAACGGTCGCCCGATGACCGTCCGCGCCGGCATCGCGGACCTTCTGCGAGGCCTGCCCGACGGCAAAATGCTGCTTTGCTATAGCCAGGGGCTGCACCATATCCAGATCCCCGGCGAAGGCGGCATGAAGCTCGGCCAGCCGGTGCGCATCCGCTTCGAGACCGTCGAGATCGACGACTACAAGGTTGAGATCGCCGACGGCCTCGACCTCGACGACGATAAAGACTTCGTCACTTTCAAGCGCCGCATCAAGTCCGACCTCGAGGCGCGACGCGACCGGTACGCCACTTCCGACCTCGGCGGCACCGACGAAGAGGACGACTGGCTGAGCGCCGAATCTCCGCCGTTTTTCTGATTTCACGGGCTTTTCCGGACCGGGACGACGGATGACCCGGGCCGGCGCCGGCGGTAGCCCCGGCGCTGCGTCCGAGACCGCGACGCCCCGGTCGCCGTCCCCGTGGGCCCGCCGAAGGCCCGCGGAGGCACCACCATCCCGAGCCGCAGGCCACCCGGCCCGCGCCGCTAGGCACCGCCGCACGCGCTCCTTAGGCTTGGTCCACGCTCGAACGTATCCGACCTCATTCCGTGAAATTCGGCGGTCTCGGGAACCGATGGCGTTCGACGCGGGTCTGTCTACTATGGGCCCATGGCATGACGCCAGGTCCCAAGCCGCCGGAGGCTCCGGAGCCGCCGGCGGGATGGACTCCGCTCTCCGACGGAGATGTATCTGGACTCACCATGTCATGGAGATCAGCATGAACGGGACACTGAAGAAGCACTTGCCCCATTCCGGGTTGACCCCTTGGATCGCGATTCCCCTCCTCCTCGCCCTCACCGGCTGCGAAAAGCAAGCCGCGGTTGTCGGCGCCGTCTTGCCGCTCTCCGGCCCGGACGCCGCCGTCGGCGAAGCCGCCCAGCGCGGCCTCGAGGCGTCCTTCGCCACCCTCGAAGGCACGCCGATCGAGCTACAGATCGTCGACTCCAAGAGTGATCCCCGGGCCGCCGCCGACGCCGCGGCGTCGCTCATCGACCAAGGGGCCGTGGCCCTCATCGGCGGCGTGACGCCGACGGAGGCGCGCAGCTTGGCCGACGCGGTCAGCCCCCGGGAGCGGGTGCTGATCCTCACCTCCGCCAGCGAGCAGCGCCTGTCCCGCGATTCGAAGTGGGTCTATCGCCTAGCCGCCGCCGACGGCGAGGCCGGCGCCACTTTCGCCACCTTCGGCGCCAGGCGGCTGAAGGCCAAGACCGCCGCGATCCTGGCGACGGACGCGGAGTACGCCCAGGCGGTGGAGACCGGCTTCAAGCCGACCTTCGCCAGCCTCGACGGGGAGCTCGTCGGCAGCTTTGAAGCCGACGCGGAATCCCTCGGCGCCGGCGCCGCCGAGGTCCTGGCCCTCAGTCCCGATCTCACCGTGCTCTCCGGCGACGCAGCCTGGCAGCAGGCCGCCGCCGACCGGCTGCGGGAGGACGGCTACCGCGGCCACCTTTTCGCCACCCGGCACGTCGCCCACCCCGGTCTCGTCGACGCCCTGGCGCCGGTCAAAGACGTGCTCTTCGCCCACTCCGGATTTGACCCGGCGACGGCCAGCGACGGCGCCCAGAGCTTCCTCGACGGATACCAGGCCCACCACGGTGGGGAACCGGCGCCGGTGACCGCACAGATCGCGGCAGAAGCCTGGGACGCAGTCCAGGTGCTCGACCTGGCCCTCCGGGATCGGCCGACGATGGCGAGCGAGATCCGCCGCGGTCTCCGTGATCGGATCAAGTCGTATCCGGGGGCTTCGGGCTCCCTCGAATTCGATGACACCGGCGCCGTCACGGCCTTTCCACGGGTTTATAGCTTGACCGCCGACGGCGAACTTCGGGACCACGGGGCCTTCCTCGACGAAAAGGAACGCCGGATCGCGGAGGAGCGGCGGGCGCTCAAGGAAAAGCTCCAGAACCTGCAGTCGCAGATGAGCAGCTCCGCCGGCGGCTGATGACTTCCGCGGAGCCGGGCGGCTGACGACCGTCTGCCGCGGAACCTGACGACCGTCCACCGCGGACCCTGGCGGCCGTCCGCTAACGTGACTCCGCCAGCGCCTGCACCGCCGCCAGGATCCGATCGCGCCGCTCCCGCAGCGCTCGGATCCTGGGGCCGGAGCCCCTGAAGAAAACAAAGGCCCGGGCGTGTCGCAGGAAAGCTCCGCCGGACTGGTGGAGCTTGATCGCGTAGTAGCCGCCGAGGGGCCCGAGCAGCGCCGCCCCGACGCCCCACCACGGCCCCAGCCACCAGCCGAGGGCGAGGCCCTGGAGCAGCCAAAAGAGCGGATAGAAGATCAGGCCCGCGACGATCTTGTAGGTGGAGTCGGTATCGGGCTCGGGCGACCGCTTAGACGCCACGTCGCACACCCAGAAGGGCAGAAACCCCAGGACCGTGCCGACCAGGCCGAGGGGGAGCTGCCAAAGCAGCCGCCGCAGCGTGCGACCGACAAATCGCAGCACCACCGGCTGAGGGTAGGCCGCCACGACCTGTTCGTCCCGGAGCTGGTAGACGTCGAGCTCCGCATCGTAGGCCTCCACGTCCTGCCGCAGGGCCGCGAGTCGCCGCGGCTCCTGCGCCTGGAGCTCGAGGTATTCCTCAATGAAGAGCTGGCGCACCTTGAAGCTCGGCGCGAGGTCCGGCTCAGCCGGCACCTCGGGCCGCGGTCGCTCGAAGATCGCCACCGCCCGCTCGATGAGCTCCGCTTCCCGCCAGGAGGGGTAATTCAAGGTCACCGCGGTCAGCGCATCCTGCAAGCAAGCCGTCAAGTGGCTGACGGCCTCCCGCTCGGCGCCGTGTTGCACCACGTCAAAGTCGCCCAGCCCCGTGGCCCCGAGCGCATCGAGCGGCTCGAAAGCGTCACCGACGGTGACCAAGACCCGGGAGCGGAAGCGGGTCTTCTCTTCGAAAGTCAGCCCCACCGGCACGAGGCGGAGGGGCATGTCCGGATAACGCTTCATCGTTTCCAGCGCGATCCGGGCGGCGCCGGTCTTGAGCTCCGTCATCGCCGGCTCGTGGTGGGAGTGGCCCTCCGGGAACAGACCGATCACGCCGCCGGCGCCGAGCGCCTCGTAGCATTTCGCGAACACCGCCTGGTTCTTGGAGGACGCATCGCCGTCGGACTCCCGCTGGTAGATCGGAATGGCGGCGCCGAGGGCGAGCATCGGGCGCAGGGCCGGGATATCCCAGAGCGTCGATAGCGCGAGAAACCGCGGCGGACGCGGCAGGAAGGCCAGGAAGAGCCCCGGATCGAGCATCCCTGAACCGTGGTTCCCCACCACCAGGAGCGCTCCGTCGGCGGGGATCTTCTCCGCCCCCACGACCTCGATCCTGCGGAAGAAGAGCTCGAGCATGAAGCGCGCGAAGCGCTGGGCGGCCCGGAGGCGTCGCTGCAGGCGATCGGATCCTTCGGCCCCGCCGGCGGGCTCGTCGACCAACTATCGCCGCCTGTCGCTTGGGGCGTGGACTTCGAGGAACGACTCCATCGCACCGAAGAAGTCGCCGGTCCACTCGTGGCCGCCTTCGAAGACGCACGTTTCGACATCCGCGCCGAGTCGATCCAGGACCTCGAGGTCAGCGCGCATCTTCTTTTCGTTGTACCACTCGTCGCGGGTGCCGCGGCCGAGCAGCACCGGCGGCACGTGCGGCGGGGCCAGCGCCGCGACGTCCGGGGGGACGTCGCCGGCGAGAGCGATCAATCCGGCGCACGGGAAACCGGACCGAACCGCGGCGCGCCACGCCATGGCGACCCCCTGGGAGAAACCGACGAAGACCAGCGGCCCGGTGTCGACGCGGCGGCGGACCTCCGCCACCACCGAAGTGATGTAGCGAATGTTGTCCTCGATCGCCAATTCGCGGTCGATGCGGGTCATCCAGCTGCGCACCACGCGCCCCGACTTGGTGTAGAAGGGATGGGGCGCCTCGACGGCCGCCAAGGTCAGCCGATCCGCGCTCGGCAGCTTGCGCAGCGCGTCCATCATCGCCTGGCCGTCTTCACCGTAACCGTGGCAGGCGAAGAGTAAGGGGGCGCCGGCGGGCCCTTCATCAAGGAGGCAGGCCCCGTGAAAAAGCGCCGGAACGGTGAACCGTTCCGGCGCCGATGGCGCCAAATCGTCGGCAGCGCCGGCGTCCTGCGTATCGGCTTCGGCGATCTTCGCGGAGGTAGTGGCCATGGCCCAAAGGTTACCACCGGCCCAGCCCGCGGGAGATCACCGACACCCGGACGCGGATCAGATCACGGGAAGCTGATGTCCCACACGGACGTATTGCCCGCCTCGAAGCCGTCGGAGAAGATCACCGGATTAACGCCGTCCACCTCAAGCCCCGCGACATAAACATCGAGGGACGTGGCGGCGCCGCCGCCCGACTCGTCACGGTTGTCGGTGAAGATGGTCAGCAGCTGGTTGCCGACGATGTCGAGGCCGTTGTAGTCCCCCCACTCAAAACCGTCATCCGGGTTGCCGGCGGACTCGCCGGTGAGCGGCGTCGTCGGATCCCAGGTCACGCCGCCGTCGGTCGACTTGGTATAGACGAAATTCAGCTGTTCACGGTCGCCTGGAGTCGTCTCGTAGAAAGCCGCCCAGACCGTGCCATCCGGGCCCACGGCGAGCCACGGGTGGAAGCGGTCGACGGTGTCCTGGTCGACGGTGGGGTGCGGCGTGGTGGTGGCCCACGTATCGCCGCCGTCGCGCGAGTAGGCCACCCGAATGCGGGCGTGGTTGGTCGCCGGCGTGCCGGTATCCGTCGCCGTCAGGTCGGTCCAGATCGTGTAGATCGAGTTCGAGAACGGCCCCGTCGTGACGTCCGCGTCCGCGCCGACGATGGTCGCGACGCCGCGCTGGTCGTTGATCGGAATCAGGAAGTTGAACTCGTTTTCGTTATCGGCGACGGTAATCACACCGTTTTCGTAGGTCAAGCCGCCGTCGTTGGAGCGCTTGAGCAGGAGCCGGGACTGCCCTTCCCCTTCGAGGGACGGATAGAAGTGGTAAACGGTGCCGGCGCGGTCGGTGACCACATCGGAGCCGATGCCGATCGGATCGGAATTGTGGACCACCGTCGTCCACGTATTGCCGTTATCCGAGGACACCGCGATGCGCAGCACGTTCACGTCGTGCCACGACAGATAGACGTTGTTGGTGTGCGGCGAGGCGCCGACTTTGTCGACGTGGAGGAATTCCTTGTCGCCGGTGCCCACCTCACGCCGCGGATCGCCGGGGGTCTCGTCTTCCAGATCGGTCCAGTTCTGACCGTTGTCGTCGGAGCGGTAGTACCAGATCTCGCAGCCGGTGAACCCGCAGTTGCCCAAGGTCGCGGTGTGGGCAACGGTGCCAAATTCGTCCCAGTCCACCGTCGGGTCGCAGCACGTGCCGCCGAGCGGCAGGGCCGTCTCACCCCAGGTGGCGCCGCCGTCGCTCGAGAAGTGCATTTCGTTGCCGTTGGGGCCGTTCGAGCCGGCGATGACCAGGTCGGTATTCGTCGGATGGATCTTGATCGCCGACTCCGCCGCTTCCGTATTGACGAGCACTTCCCCGCCGAAAGCCTTCACCGCGAGGAACTCCTCGTGGGACATCACCGGTTTTGAAGACGTGATGGCAAAACGGCCGTCGATGACCTTGGCGCCGCGGTAAAGCTGGCCGTCGACCAGGTAGCCGCCGTAGGTGCGCCGGAAAGCCGGCACCGCGAAGAGCGGGTAATAGCCCGGGGTCGAGACGCCGCGAAGGTTCTCCGCCTTGCGCAAGCCCACCCGATAGAAGGCCGGAATCGGATCGCGATAGCGCTCTTCGTCATCGCGCAGCTCTTCGAGGTCTTCCTGGGTCAAGGCGTAGTTCCGGTCATCCCACGGACCGAATTGGGTCAGCGACGGGTAGTCGACGCGGGAGTCAACGCCCCGCTCCTGGTAGATGTGAATGTCCTGGGCCACCGCGGGGGCAGCGACGAACAGGACCACGGCGAGGGCGGCGAAGCGCATCATAAGGAAGCTCTTAGGCATGGGTTCTCCTGAGAGGCAATAGGACACCCTCGGGATAGGTCCATCCGCTGCGAACCTGCCCCCGTTCCATGTCGTCTTGCCCGGTGCAAAGGTCGGTCATCCAGGTACGCGCCAAGCGGCGATCAAAACCGAATCGGCGCCACGCCCAATCTCCGGGACCTCGCGGGGTGATCGCAGGAAGAGGCGATATGATCGCGCCACTCTGAGGGAGACCGATGCACGCCCATGTCTTGATCGTCGACGATGACCCTGCGCCTCGCGAAGCGCTGATCTACGCCCTTGGCCAGCGCAATAAGTGGTGGCACATCACGCCCGCGGCCACCCTCGACGAGGCCAAGGCGCTGCTCGACAACCCGCCCGCCGACCACGGGCCCTTCGACATCGTGCTCACCGACCTCGTGCTCGGCGACAATACCGGCGGCGGAATCGACGTCCTGGAGCACGCCAAGCGGCGCGACCCCTTCGTGATGGTGATCCTCTTCACCGCCCAGGAACGGGAGCTCGACCGCTTCGAAGCCTATCGACATGGGGCCTTCGACTGCGTCGAGAAGAACATCATCGGCAGCACGGCGTGGAAAGAGATCTCGGTGAAGGCCAACGCCGCCATCGACTTCCGACGCCTCGCCCTGTCGTCGGTGGAAGATCAGAAGCGCCTCTCCGCCCTCAAACGTTTCTTCGATCCGAGACTGCTGGAGGTCGTGGAGCAGAACCCCGGCGCCCTCGGTGTGCGCATGCGGCAGACGACCGTCGCTTTTTGGGACATTCGCGGCTATTCGCGCCTGTGCCACGCCCTCACCGACCAGCCCGACGTGCTCCAGGGCTTTCTTTTCGACTACTACTCTTCCACCACCGATACGATCTTTCGCCACGGCGGCGTGCTGGACAAGTACCTCGGTGACGTCGTGATGGCCATCTTCTGCGATCTTTCCGGCGAAGGCCGCTCGAGCGCCGGCCCGGCGGCGGCGGCGGCGCTGCGCATGGCCCAGCAATTTCCGCGGGTGGTGCGCAAGTGGCAAGTGCAGTGGGGAGGCGGCGACGTGGTCCAGCTCGGACTGTCGTGCGCCATCCACACCGGGGATTGCCTGGTCGGCAACCTCGGAACGACGGAGCGCGAGCAGTTCACCGCCATCGGCGCCCATGTCAATTTCGCGGCGCAGCTGCGCGGCCTCGCCAAAGCCGGCCAAACCGTCATTTCCGACGACGCCGCCAAGACGCTGCCGCCGTCATATCAACTCGAGCCCCTCGGAACGCTCGAGAAGATCAAGAGCCTCCCCGGTCGGCGCATGCCGGTCCATCGGCTCCAGGGTAAAGGCTAGTCCATGCCTTAGGTCCTGGACCCGCAGGGCGGACCGCGGAGCCCGCCCCTCTGCTGTATCGATCTCGTCTCTCTTTTCTTTTGCCTAGGAGTCCTTTATGTCCCGTGCATCTTCGTCCAGTGCACCGATATCCCGTGCCCCGGCCTGGATGCCGCCCGCCTGGCGGCGTCTGGTCTTGATCGGCTACGGGCCGAGGGAACGTCGGCGATTGGCGCCGGTCCTCGCCGGCGCCGCCGAAGACGCCGTGATCGACCACGCCCGCACCGAGGAGATCGGGCCCGACCTGGGCGGCGGGACGCTCCTGGTCCTGGCGCCGAAGATCGACGGTTCTCCGGGCGTCGAATGGCTCCGGGCCCTGCGCTCGGCGGGCCACCGCACCCCGGCGCTGCTCTTGCTCGATGGGGCGAACGACGCCGCTGAATTCACTGATCCGCCCTGGGCCGAGCTTTCTCCTTTCGACGTCATGGTCGATCCGGATAACCGGGCACTGCGTCGCAGCCTCGGCTTTCTCCGGCAGTCCGTGGCCGACCAGCGCCTCGCGGACGACATCCTCCGCCGCCTGCAGGCCTATGACGCCGCCGGCTCCGACATCGCCGACGTCGCCCGGGTGATGGAGATCGCCCGCGGCCTGAGGGCCCAGCTCGACGAAAAGGAAGCGGAAGTCGAACATCTGGCGGCGCGGTGCGAGTCTCTCCAGTCCCGGCTCGACGAGGATCCCCTCAAGCAGCGGGTCCGCGAGCTGCAAAGCGAGCTCCACCGCAGCGAAGAGCTGCGCAAGGGCCAGGAGCTCGCGATGGGCGAGCTTCGTAGGAGGCAGAGCGAAATCGGCGGCGATGAAGCGACGGCCGGCCAGGGAGAGGTCATGGCGCGGCTGCTCTTCTCGGAGTGGATGCGTTCGAGTCAGCAACAGCAGCTCCAGTACCTCCAGCAGCGACTCGACGAGCGTGACGGACACTTCCAAGCCCTCGCGACTTTGCTCGAAGCCACCGGCGGCGACCAGATTGACCCGGATCAGCTCCTCGAGGCCGTCGCCGCTCGGCTGGTCAGCTATGAGCGGGAAAAGAGCGAGCGTCGGGACACCATCGCCCGCATGTCCCATTCGGTCGCAGCCGAGCCCGACGAGGCCCTCGACGAGGCCCAGACGCGGCGCAACGCCCTCCAGCGCCTCGACGACGCCATGGCCTACGCCCGCCGGTTTCAGGCCCGATTGGCGTGCCTGCTGATTTCGATCGACGCCCCGGGGGACCTGCGCCGCGCCCACGGTTCGGTCTCTTACGATTTCCTGGTGGCCCAGCTCGCGCAGCGGCTCAAGGTCTCCCTGCGCCAGCACGACGTGCTCGTGCGCTACGACGGGGACTCCTTCCTGCTCATCAGCGACACCGGCTCCACCGCCGGCGCCCACACCCACGCCGCACGCCTCATCGACCAGGTCGCGAGCCAGCCGATCCAGCTCGGAAATCGCGCCCTGCGCCCGTCCGTATCCATCGCCATCGTGCTGCGCCATCCGCTGATGCACAATTCCGAGGACTTCGTCGCCCGCGCCCAAAAGGTCCTGGCGAAAGGCCGGGGCAAGTGGGGGCCGGGTCACGTCGCCGTCGACCCGCGGTCCGTGCGCCAGGAAAAAGAAGAGCCGGAGTCCGGGGCCCTTTGAGGCCGCTACGGCCGGTTGACGAGCTCGAGCTCGTGCCCGCGTCCTCCGCGCTCCACCCACGCCGCCAGGAGCATCACCAGGGCCAACAGGAAGACCGTCAGCAGCCAGCTGCCCTCGGGGCCGAACTCGCCGCCGGTGACCGCCGCCGGGCCTTCGAGGCGATGGTCATAGAGCCTCGGGAAGTAAGTCCCTGAGACCGGTAGTGAAAGGCCGCAGCCGAGAATCACGTTCCACATCCCCAGGAAAACGGCCGGCATCAGCAGGCTGCCCGTCCGCTCGCGCATCGCCGCGAGGGCCAGGCCGAGCAGGAATGCGTTGATCAGGCCGGCGGCGCCGATGTCGGGGTGGCTCGCGTAGAGCGAGATCGAAAGCACATTCGCGAGTCCGGCGGCGTGGACCCACGAAAAGCGCTCACGGAACGCGGAGTAAACGTAGCCGCGAAAGATGATCTCGTCGAGGAAAGCCAGGCCGATGAAGGCGGCGACGATCCACAATAATCCGGCGGCGTCGAGCGGCAGCCACGGATCCAGCTGCAGCTCCTCGCCGCTGAAGTTTTCAAGCTTCGATGTCGCCCAGGGATCGACGAGCAGGAACCAGCCAATCAGCGGCGCCGCCGCGATAAAGCAGGACAGCAAAAGGTGAATGCCGGTCCCGGGGGGGGCCTGAAGGCCGATGTCCCGCAGGCGACCGTGGTCCAGCCGACGGACAAAGAACACCGTGACCGCCAGGACGATGGGCAAGGTCAGCAGACGCAGCCACAGGAAGAGCATGGGCTCGATCTCGGCGCCGGGTTCGGACATGGCGCGCACGGCCTCCGGGCCGTCGAGGTGGCGCAGGATCTCCGAGGCCGCCACGGAGATGGCCAGGATGACGCTCAGGAAATAAACCGCGACCCTCAGACCGACGCTGCCGCGAAGCGGCGGCGGGTCGAGGGGCGGGTCACCGTCGGCGTCTTCGGTCGGCCGATTCCCGGCGCCATCCGGCTCGGCGCCGTCGGGCGGATGCCCAGGGTCCCCGGGAATCTGACGGCCCGGCCGGTGACCGGGGCCGTTCGCGTCGGTCAATCGTCGAACCGACGCATCACCAACGCGCCGTTGGTGCCGCCGAAACCAAACGAATTGGTCAAGGCGACTTCCAGATCCACCGACCGCGGCGTGTGGGGCACGAAGTCAAGGTCGGCGTCCTCGTCCGGATTGTCGAGGTTCAGCGTCGCCGGCAGCATCTGGTGTTTGACCGCTAGGGCCAAAATACCGGACTCAAGCCCGCCGGCGGAGCCGAGCAGGTGGCCCGTGGCCGACTTGGTCGACGACATCGCCAGCTTATAGGCGTGGTCACCGAAGACCGTCTTGACGCCGTGGACCTCGGCGAGGTCACCGAGCGGCGTCGAGGTGCCGTGGGCGTTGATGTAGCCGACGCTCTCCGGCGGCAAACCGGCGTCTTCAAGGGCCGCTTTCATGACCCGCGCGGCGCCGTCGCCGGTCGGATCCGGCGCCGAGATGTGGTACGCGTCACCGCTCATGCCGTAGCCCACGACCTCTGCATAGATCGGCGCGCCGCGCTCCTGCGCTCGGCTGAGCTCTTCGAGCACCAAAATGCCCGCGCCTTCGCCCATGACAAAGCCGTCCCGGTCGCGATCCCACGGCCGAGAAGCCTTCTCAGGCTCGTCGTTACGGGTGGAAAGCGCACGCATCGACGCGAAGCCGGCGAAGGCCAACGGGGTGATCACCGACTCGGTGCCGCCCGTCACCACCGCATCGGCTCGGCCGGTTTGGATGAGCCGGAAGGCGTCGCCGACGGCGTGCAGACCGGTCGTGCAGGCCGTCGCCGGCGCCGAATTCGGCCCCCGGGCGCCGAGGCGGATCGAGACCTGGCCGGCGGCCATATTCACAATCAGCGCCGGGATGAAGAAAGGCGACACCCGATTCGGCCCGCGGGCCATCAGCTTGGTGTGCATCTCTTCGATGATCGGCAGGCCACCGATCCCCGAACCGATCAGGACACCGATGCGGTCCCGGTTGGCGTCATTGATCTCCAGACCCGCATCGGCCACCGCAAAGTCCGACGCGGCGATGGCGTACTGGATAAAGCGGTCGACCTTTTTGACCTCCCGCTTTTCAATGAAGTCGAGCGGGTCGAAATCTTTGATCTCGCCGGCGATCCGGGCGGCGTAATCGGAGGCGTCGAAACGCGTGATCGGGCCGATGCCGACCCGACCGTCCATGAGCCCCTGCCACGTCGCATCGGTGCCGACGCCCAGCGGCGAAACGAGGCCCACTCCGGACACGACAACGCGTCGCCTCGGCGAAAAGGCTCCGGCGGGCGAGGGGGGTGCAAGTTCACCAGACAATGGATTTCACTCCGCGGGAAAGAGCTCGCCCCCGTAGGACGAACTCACTCACCGTCAGTCCTCGTCTTCGCCGCCTTCAGCGTTGGCGCCGATATAGGCCACGGCATCCTTCACGGTGACGATCTTTTCGGCGTCCTCGTCGGGGATTTCGATATCGAACTCTTCTTCGAAGGCCATCACCAATTCCACGATGTCGAGCGAGTCCGCGCCGAGGTCGTCCGTGAAGTTCGCCTCCGGCGTGACTTCCTTGGCATCGACGCCGAGTTGCTCCTTGATGATGCTCTTGACCTTTTCATCGACGGCCATGACGAATTCTCCTGTGGGGGGAATAGCCCCAGGGCGGGGCAATCGAGTGTGGGCCTCTTTGCCCCGATACTCTCTAGGTTTGCAGTGGTCTTAGAATTTCACTGGAAGGTGCAGATGGGATAGGCGGGCTGCGGGACTCCCGTAGCACCCGCGGTTTCTAGCACAAAGGTCCGGGGGCGTCTATCGACACCGAAAAAGGGCCGGCTCCACCCCGCGGGCTTGTCGGTCACATGTAGAGACCGCCCGAGACATTGAGGACTTCGCCCGTAATGTACCCCGCTTCTTCGGACGCGAGGAAGAGCACCGGCGCGGCGATGTCCTGCGCCTTTCCGAAGCGGCCGAGCGCAATCGACTCCGCCAGCTGGTTCTTGACGCCGTCTTCGAGGTCCGCGGTCATCGCCGTTTCGATGAAGCCCGGGGCCACCACGTTGGCGGTGATATTCCGGCCGCCGAGCTCCTTGGCCAGCGACTTCGCAAGGCCGACGAGGCCGGCCTTCGACGCCGCGTAATTCGCCTGGCCGGTGTTGCCCATCAGGCCGATCACCGACGAGATGAAAATGATGCGACCGAAACGGCGGCGCATCATGCCGCGGATAAGCGGCTTGGTCACCGCGAAGGCGCCGGTGAGGTTGACGTCCAGCACCGAGCGCCAGTCATCGAGCTTCAATCGGGCGTAAAGGCTGTCGCGGGTGATGCCCGCATTCGACACCGCGATGTCGATGTCGCCCCATTCCCCCTTGAGCGTCTTCAGCTGCGCCGCCACGGCGTCGGGGTCACCGACGTCGAGCTGGAGCGGTAGCGCCGCGCCGCCCGACTCTTCGATGGCCGAGGCCAAGGCCTCGAGCTTGTCGGTGCTGCGTGCGGCGACCACCACCCGAGCGCCGGCGGCGGCGAGCTGCCGCGCGATGATTTCGCCGATGCCTTGGGAGGCGCCGGTGACGAGGGCAGTTCTATTCTCGAGCGAAAACATGACCTTCTCCTTGTCGAGCGAGGCGGCGGCCCGGCCGCCAGGGGGGAGTGGGGATCGAAGTCGGGACGGCCGGGACGGGCGGACGTAGGCGTCAGCCTAGGCCGTCAGTTTTTCGAGGAAAGCGTCGAGATCAGCCGCCCCGGGCGACGGCAGCCACGTGGCGCTGCGGTCGATCCGCTTGCCGAGCCCCGTTAGCACTTTACCGGGACCGATCTCGGCGAAGACCTGGGCGCCGACGGCGTCGCCGCGCATGGCTTGGATCGACTCGATCCAGCGTACGGGGCCGTCGATCTGGCGGGCTAGGGCGTCGCGGGCGTCCGGGCCCGCCGTTACCGGCGCGGCGTCGATATTCACCACGACCTGCGGATTCGGGTCGTGGAATTCTGTTTCATCGAGCATCGGCTGGAGACCGTGACGCGCCGGCGCCATCAAAGGCGAATGGAACGGCGCCGACACGGGCAGCATCTTGGCCATCCGCGCCCCTTCCCCCTTCGCGCGGTCGGCGGCGCGCTCGACGGCGCCCCTGTGGCCGGCGATGACGATCTGGCCCGGCGAATTCAAGTTGGCCACCGTCACGATGCCGTCGCCTTCGGCGCTGACGGATTCGACGAGCGCGCGGAGCGGCTCCTCGTCGAGGCCGATCACCGCCGCCATGGCGCCGGTCCCGACCGGAACGGCTTCCTGCATCAGCTCGCCTCGCCGGCGAACGAGGCGCAGGGCGTCGGCGAAGGCCAGGCAGCCGGCGGCGACGTGGGCCGAGTACTCACCCAAACTGTGGCCCGCCACCGCCACGGGAGCAAGTCCCGAAGCGGCTGCGTCGACCACCCGGAAGACGGCGATCGAAGCCGCCAAGATCGCCGGCTGGGTGTTGGCGGTGAGCTTCAGTTCCTCGTCCGGCCCCTCGAAACACAGGGTCGAGAGCTTGAAGCCCAGGGCGTCGTCGGCCTCTTCAAAGGTCTCCCGGGCCCGCGGGTGGGCGTCGACGAAGTCCTTGGCCATGCCCACGGACTGCGAGCCCTGGCCGGGAAAAAGCAATGCATAACCCATCGAAGAATCTCCTCTGCTTTCAGCTCTCGCCGAGCCAGGCGCTTTCGCGCTCGTGCAGCTCCGCAACTTTCGCGCGGATCTTATTGTGCAGATCGGTCGCGACAAACTCCCACGCGCCGCGAATCGCGTTGTGGATCGCCTTGGCATTCGACCGCCCGTGGCCGATGAAGCAGCCGGCTCGCACCCCTAAGAGCGGCGCCGCGCCGTATTCACTCCAGTCAGTCCGCCGACGGAAGGCGTCGAGGGCTGGTCGGGCCATCCAGTAGCCCAAGCGGGTCCGCCACGACGACACCAGCTCTCGCTTGATCATGCCGCCGAGGAATTCGGCGACCGATTCCGAGGTCTTGAGCACCACATTGCCGACGAAGCCGTCGCACACGATGACGTCGACGGACCCGGTGAAGACGTCGCGACCTTCCACATTGCCGATGAAGTTGAGGCCGGTTTCCTGGAGGACATTGAAGACCTCGCGGGTGAATTCCGTCCCCTTCCCCTCCTCCTCGCCCACCGACATGAGTCCGATCCTCGGCGACTTCGTACCGACGATCTCCTGGGCGTAGAAATGGCCCATCACGGCGAATTGCCGAAGATGGGCCGGGCGGGCGTCGACATTCGCGCCGACGTCAAGCACCACCGTGCGCCCGCGCTTATTGGGGAACACCCCCGCCAGGGCGGGGCGCTCCACCCCCGGGATCGCGCCGATGACCGTCTTAGCGGCGATCATGGCGGCGCCGGTATTGCCGGCGGTGACCATGGCCTGGGCGGCCCCTTCTTTGACCAGACGTGCGCACACGCGGACCGAGGCTTGCCGCTTATGGCGAACCGCCGACGGGCGATCCTCCATGGCGACGACCTGATCCGCGTGTACGATGTCGATCGCTTCTGACTGGGCGCCGCGCCGCGCGATCTCGCGTTCGATTTTTTGGCGGTCGCCCACCAAGACCACCGTAATGCCTTCCCGAGCTGCGTCGAGGGCGCCTTCAACGACGCTCCTCGGCGCGAAGTCGCCGCCCATGGCGTCGACTGCGATCTTCGGGTGACTGGAGGTCATAGCCGCCCCGCCGCGGCGGGTGGTCGGGCTCTAGAAGCTATCGTCGACCTCGATGACCTCGCGACCGCGGTAGGTGCCACAAGCCTTGCAGACACGGTGCGGGAGCTTCGGCTCGCCGCAGGTTTGGCAGGTGGAGGTGCCGGGGCGCGAGAGCGCGTGGTGCGCGCGGCGTCGATCGCGACGGGCTTTGGAAGTTCTTGACTTGGGATTGGCCATGGTTGCATCTCCGAAGGGCGGCCCGGTGGGCCGGTGCGGTCTAAGCGTCCGGCGATTCGTCGCCGCCGGGAAAGCTTAAAGGTCTTGGTTTTAAGGATCCGAGGCGACGGATCCGACCCCGGCCGGTTTGTGGGGCGGCCTGGGGTTTCGAAAGGCTGGATCGCGGTCAGCGCCGGATCGTGGAAATCTTCGCGTAGCTTGGGTGTGTTCTTCCGAGGGTGTCTTCTACCGGGCCCCGCGGTCCCGGAGCGCCGCCAGCGACGCCCATCGCGGGTCGATCTCTGGTTCGCAGTCGCAAGGACCTTGATTCTTGTCTGCGCCGCACTGACTGCACAATCCGGCGCAGTCGGGACGACAAAGGGGTTTCATCGGGGCCTGCAGGTGGACCTGCTCGAGGATCATCGGACGCGTGTCGAAGCTCGGTTCCTCCAGGACAACCACGCCGAGATCTTCACGGCTAAGCTCCTCGCCCGGCTGCGTATCTTCCTCGAGGATCAGCATCAAGCCAACTTCGGTGTCGACTTCACCTTTCCACGGAGCGAGGCATCGGACGCAGTCGAGGCTTTGCTGGTAGCTCAAATGGGCACGCAAAACGTAACCCTGGTTGGTCGGATCAACGGTACCGCGGCACTGGATCGGAGTGACGTCGAGGCCGTTCTCCGAGGCTTCTGCGGCGAAATCGTCGTCCCCGACTTCCAGCGTTTCTTGCCACGTGTATGGCCGTGAACCGATCTGATCGAGGCGGATGTCCATGAGGAGTTCCCGGTGACCGGGCGAGATCCGGGAGACTACGGCATCAGGTCGTGGGTGTCAATTCAGCTTTTTGGCCCAGACCGCTCGAGCGTCAGCACCAAGGCTCCGCGCTGCGACACCTCGAGATGGAGGTCTCCGTAGTGGCCCGAGAGGACGTCGAGGAGACGCTCCGCGGACTGCCACCGCTGGAGCCGGCGTTTCGATATGAACGGCGCCTGCTCCAGGCCACCGGTGATGCGGGTCATTTCGCGGGCAGCCGGCGACAGCCGCAGCCACAGCTCCATTTCGGGCAAGATCCGCCCCTCGAGCCGGTCGCCGAGCGGTCCGGCGAGCAGCGCCGCCCCCTCCAAGGCCTGGCGGTCGGTCGCCAGCAGCCGGTAGCCCCCCACTTCACCCTCAAGAAGACCGTGGCCGGCGAGCTCGAGCAAGGACTCCGCCGGCAATTTGAAGCGGCGGTCGCTGCGGTGCAGGGAGGCAGCCCGCGGGAGCTCGGTGAGGGCGCTGGAGCTCTGACTGAAGAGCGCCAGACCCCGCGCCTGATCATCCGCCATCGCCCCCTCCTCGACGACCAGCAGCAGGGCGCCGGACGCTTCGAGTGGCGGCGGTTCCAAGCGACCTTCCGCCGACGATGGGTCTTCCGCTGAGGCTGACCGCACCACCAAATCCCCCCCCTCCACCCGCAGCCGATAGCGGCCCGCCGGCAGCGGCTCGGAAGGACGGCTGACGTGGGCCACCACCAGCGACGGCGCGATGCCGGGCTCATCCTTCGGAGCCAAGTTCGGCAGCTTCGG
>JBCDKB010000068.1:0-25534 GCA_038747035.1 Acidobacteriota bacterium
CCGAGAGGGCTTCGCGCTTGGGCGTTAGAGATTAGAGTTCCACGCCGCACGAATCACCCCGTGGGAGCGGACGGCGACGCGGCAGAGGTGGTGTTCAAGTGAACGAAACTGACTTCTGGGTTCCGGCGCCGCATGGTTGGATGAAGGCCCACGGCGTGAAGAGATCAATGCAGCTGCGCGAGGCGCCTGTCGGAGCCGAGGACGGAAGACCTACGGTTGCTCAGACGGGTCTGCGTCGAGACCTGCGTCGCGGTCGTAGACGCGGCGGAACTTTAGCTCTGGACGGCGATCCTGTCCTTTGAAGTGGACGGTGACGTAGAGCCGCTCGCCTTCGGCGATAAGCTCATAGAGTTCTGTGATCTCTGGACGTTCAGGGCGGGAGATCGTCCACTCCAGCCGGTCGCCCTGCTTCCACTCCGCGCTGATCTCGATCTCGTCGCCCCGCGGGGTCTGAATTGTAGTCGGTTCAACGCCTAGAGAGACGGTCCGCTGTCTGTCCTCGCCGTCGACGATGCTCATCGAGTTTCCTTGGTGCGTGATGGTCAAGCGGTCTGCGCCCCGCTGGATCGCCGCGACGCGGCCCTGGCCGTCTTCGCCGCCTCCGCGTCCGCCGCCCCTGGGTCCGCGTCCCCGGCTGCCGCCGCGCCCGCCGCCACGTCCGCCGCCCCGTCCAGCCTGGGATCGCATCTCCGCCAGCTTCTCTTCGAGGTCGTCGCTCAGCTCCTCGTTGAGCAGCCAAGTGCCGCTGAAATCTGGGCGCTCCTCGGCCTCCGCAACGACCGCTAAGAAAGGGAGAAAGAGCGAAAAGATCGCGAGCTTGATGAGGCGGTGCATGGAGGTCTCCTGTCGTCAGTCTGGGATGGCGCGGTGGCATCCAGGACCTTAGCCCTCGGGTTTTATGAAGGCTTCAAGCGCACGAAAGATCGTTGTCAGAAATGTAAATGCCGCGTGGAATCGAAGAGTGAGAAGTGCCTGGCACTCGCGAAGCATCAGCACTCGCGAAGCAGAAGTTCCTGGCAGTCGCGAAGTAGCAGCAGTGGCGAAGAGGCGGCCCCTATCGAGGGGGCTTCAGGAAGGCGACATCAGGAGGATGCGGGCCTGCGGATGCTCGGAGGGAAGAGATGGGATTTCTCTTCTGCAAGGAGCAGGACGGCGCCCAAGAGGCGACATCGTATGGCTTCAGTCAGCTAGGGAGCCAATAGCGGAGCGCAGCAAAGGCCATCATGCCGACGAGGATCGTGGTCAACAGGTGCCGGGTCTTCCAAGCGATGAGGGTCGCCAGAGCTCCGGCGACAAGGTAGGCGTTGTCGAACCGGAGGTTAACGTGACCTTCAGGGCGGACCATGATCGGGGCGATGAGGGCGACGAGAACGGTGACGGGTACGTACTCGAGGGCGATTTCCCAGGACTTCGGTAGCGCCCGACGGCCGACCCAAACCATCGGCAGGTAGCGCATGGAGAAGGTGACGATGACCATGCCCGCCAGCATCAAGAGTTCGAAACGACTCACGGCGACGTCTCCGGCAGAGTGTCCGGAAGTGGCAAGGGGCTGCGGCGCCTGGGGTCGGCCCACCAGCCGACGGCGATGCCCGCGATAGAAGCCACGACTAATCCAAGATGATGGGGTAGGGGCTCGGCGAGAACCGCCACGACAAAAGCCACGCCGGCCGCCAGGACTTTCGGCCGGCCGACGACCATTGGCACGACAATGCCGAGGAAAGTGACCACCAAGGCAAAATCCAAACCCCAAGTGGACAGCCCGGAGAGCTGGCCGCCAGCGACCAAACCTGCCGCCGTCCAGAGATTCCAACTGAGGTACATGCCGACCGCCACTCCGAGGTGGTAAGACTGGGTGGCTGCGTTCCCGCCGTCCCGTTCGTAGCGGGAGATGGCCACCGCGTAGGCTTCATCGGTCAGCAAGAAGCTCAAGGCGAACTTCCAAATGGGGCCGAGGTCACGGACGTAAGGCGCAATGGAGGCGCCGTAGAGAGCGTGGCGCAGATTGATGATCCAGGTGGTGAGCACGATCAACAGCAGCCCGGCCCCGTCGGCCACCAGCTTGGCGGCGACGAATTGCGAAGAGCCGGCGAACACCACCAGCGAGCTGCCGACAGCGGCGGCGGAGGACAGGCCCGCACCGACCGCCAACATGCCGAACAGCACACCGAAGGGGGCCGTACCCACCAACATGGGCACCACATCCCGCAGGCCTTGGAATAGCTCTGCGACGTCAAGTTTTAGCGAAGGTCCGCTCCCCATCAGGAAGCCTGCGAGATTTTGATTGGCGGTCGGCTCGCTTGCTGGGCGGCGACGAAACGTCCAGGCGGCGTGCCGTAGACGTTCTTGAAGTGTCGGGTTAAATGGCTTTGATCCGCAAAGCCTACGTCTGAGGCGACATCGGAAATCCGGTGCCCTGCAAGCAAGGATTGCCGAGCCTCTTGCACCCGCTTCAAGATCAAGAAGCGATGGGGCGGTAGGCCAAAGGCTTTCTTGAAGGCGCGGCTTAAGTAGAACGGGCTGATTCCGGTTTCCTTGGCCAGGCAGGTCAAGGACATGTCTTCATGGAACCGGTTCGACAAGAGCTCTCGCGCCCTAGCCACGGCGTGCGGCTCATGACCCGCCCGTTGGTCTCTCGGCCGATGCTCGGCATAGCGCAGGAGATGGGTGAGGAGATCTTGGTAGGTGACATCCCGGACCAGGCGAGCTTCTCTGTCCTCCATACTGCGGTGAAACGCGACGACCTTAGCCGCGAGGATCGGGTCGTCCAGGACCGGTCCTCGGAAGTGAGGCCGCTTCCCTCCGTACCCGAGCTCCCGTGCGACCTCTGTGACCCAGGCGGCGTCGGGATAGAACGAACGATAGCTCCACCCCGCTTCGTCCTTGGCGTAGCCGCTGTGGACTTCCCCGGGGTTGATCGCCAGAACCTGCCCGGCGTGGATCTCTCGGCGGCCGCCCATAAAATCGAATTCGTAGCGGCCTCGCTCGATCACACCGAAGACATACTCTTCGTGGTAATGCAGTGAAAAGCGATGGGTCAGATAGGTCGCCCGCAAGAGGTCCATGGGCGCAAAACTCGGATCTCGCCAATAGTCGGCTGATTCTTCGAGCACCTGTCGGGGCGTTCCTTCCATGTCCTGGAGCATATCTATGCTGATCCGCGCGATCTTGAAGGATCTTGCTCAACTCCGGTTCAGTGCCAGGTGAGATGAACCGGTGGAGCAAGCAGGCGCATGGTGGGCCACGTCCTCTTTTTCAAGCGCCGGGCCTTTTCTGGAGCGGAAACGAAGTGCCAGGCATTTCCAAGGCACTGGACGACGATCAAGATGTGCCGGCGTGGCTTGGCCTGTCAGCGACCGATGAGCCCTTGGCCTAGATAGGTACCGGAGGCTGACCTGTAGACTTCATCTATGGCCGGCTTTCTAGAAATCGTCATCGTCGTCCTCTGCCTGCCGGTGCTCGGGCTGGTGTGGCCCTTCTTTGTGGCGGGGGAAAAGCGTGCAGCTCGACGGGTCGCGGAGCAGACGTGCCCGCACTGTGGCGTCGACTTGTCGTGGGTCGAACGGGGCGATCTGATGAGGTGTGGGGTGCGTCTGAGGCTCGAGAAGGGAGCCCGCGTCGACTGGGGCCGACTGCCGAGTTGGTCGATCGAGTGCCAGGACTGTGGCGTGACGATCTGTTTCGATAAGGCCCTAGAGCCCACGTCCTGCGACATCTCAGACTACATCTTATGAGTCGGGTAGCACTCTGATGGGCATCGAGCTTGTTTATCGGCGGTTGCCAAGGGATCAGTTTGAGCAGCTCCAGTCAGATCCGGAGCAGGCGGACGCGTTCTTGGGGACCGGCCTCCCAGGCCTGGACCTGGACGATTTAATGGCGGCGATGGCGAATCCTGAGGTGTGGGCGGAGAAGGGCGACGCGATCCGTTCGACCTATGCGGGGCGGGACGCGGACCCGACTCGGCTGGAGCTCGGCAAGGACTGGCACGTGCTCCACTTCCTGCTGACGGGCGAGAGCTCGACGGAGCCGGGTCATCGCGAAGGCGAGCCGCTGCACAACGTCGTGATGGGAGGCCGTCCGGCCGGTTTTGAGGCGACCTACGGGCCGGCGCGGTGGCTTGACGCCGAGACTGTGCGGGAAGTCGCGTCGGCGCTGGCGGGTTTGGCCGTGGAGGAGCTTCGGGCGCGGTTTTCGGCGGAGGCTTTTGACTCGGCGGAGATCTATCCGAGGCCGATGCCGGGCGGTTGGGAGGTCGGTGAGCTCGACGGGCTGCTGGAGGTCTACCCGCGACTGGTGCAGTTCTTCCGGGAGGCGGCCGCGGCGGGGGAGGTTATGGTCGTCTATGCGGCCTGAAGCGACGCTGCCCACAGTGTGAACGATCTTCGCCTCGACTTTGGGCGATGACGTGAGATCGATCTGGGGGGTGACGCGGGGTTTAGGGCTGTCGGTCGTTGGCACCGCCATTGCTCTTACGAGCCATGACGGCTGGCTGGGCCCTCTTCTGAACGGGGCCGCCGCCGGGAACGGGCCCCGACTGGTGGCTTGGCGGTCTAAGCCACCTCACCTCGACTGTTTCTAGGAGACCTTCCATCCATGGTTCATCGCAACGATTCCGCCCGCGCGGTCGCACGGAGTGTGGCCGCACTATTTTTCTTGATCTTCCTGCTCGGGGCTCCCGGGCAGCGTCTGGACGCGGCCCCCACCGCGGACGGGGCCCAGTTTCAAGTCAACACCACCGCCACGGGCAGCCAATCCAGTCCGCAGGTCGCCCACGCCCCCGACGGGTCGTTTTTGGTCGCGTGGACGAGCAGCAGTTCCCCGGGTACCGATACGGACTCGACGTCCGTTGTCGGGCAGCGCTTCAGCGCCGACGGGGCGCCGGACGGCGCGGAGTTTCAGATCAACTCGCTGACCTCGGGTGAGCAAAATCTCGGGGACCTCGAAATTCTTCCGAATGGCAATGTGGTCGCGGTGTGGAGCGGCGACGAGACGACGGGGCCGGACCCCGATCGCAGCATTCAAGGAAAGATTCTTTTTGCGGCGGGGGGCGAAAGCGGCGACTTCCAGGTGAATACCCTCGGTTCGGGGTTGCAGTCCTCTCCCCGCGGGGATTCGGACGCCGCCGGCAATTTTGTCGTCACGTGGCTCGATAGCGCGCTCAATGGTCAACTCTTCTCGAGCGACGGCACCTACCTGGGGACGGAGATACAGATCAACGTGGCCGCCGGCAACTCGATCGTCAAACAGGACGTCGGCGTGCTGCCGGATGGCCGTTTCGCGATCTTCTGGATGGAGTGGTTGGCCAACGGCGACGTGGAGGTGTGGGGGCTCCGGTTCGCCCCCGACGGCTCAGACGTGCTGGACTCCCGATTCCGAGTGGACGTCATGTCCGAGGCCGCACCGGAGGATTTAAGGGTGGCGGTGGAAGATGGCGACTACCACGTAGCCTGGGTCAACACGTCCCTCGTCTTCCCGGGGAGTCCGGTGAAAGCCCGGTCGCTCGGCGGGTCGGATCTGACGCCGCTCTACGACACCGTGGAGCTTGATCAGTTCTTTTCCCTCTCCCGGCAGGTGGCCATCGACGCCGAAAAGGGCGGCGGCATCGTGGTGGCGTGGAATCGAGACGAAGATAACTTCGGCGGCGGCTCTCCCGACGGCTCCAAGGGCGCGGTCTTTGCGCGGGCGCTTCGCTCCGACGGCACGGTGACCGGGGACGAGTTCATCGTGAATACCGTGACGGCGGGCAACCAGCGGGGGCCGGCGCTGAGCTTCGACGACCTGGGACGTCTGATCGTGGTGTGGGATTCCGAATCGTCCGCGGGCGCGGATAGTGATGTCTCAAGCATTCAGGCGCAGGCATTCGCGAGTGGCGACATCATTTTTGCCGATGGCTTCGAGTCCGGCGACCTGAGCCGCTGGATCGAGTTCCCGTGAGGACGTAAGCGGCGTGGCCCGGTCCTCCGTCCCGGCAGAGGACGGGGATCGGGCCCTGGCTCACGGCGACCCGTTCGGCGCGGTGGCGAGATCCGGTGTCCCTTTTTTTCGGGGCTTGCGCGTTCCTCAATGAAATTGTCTGCTCTTGCGCATGGTCTTCGTGGCTCCATTCCACGGGCGCCGCGCCGAGCTCTAACTCTGAGGACAAACGATGAAGCCGAAAATGACTCGGGTCCCCCCCTCCGCGACCTCTTTCTGTACTGCACTCGGCCCTGCCGCCGCCAAGAGCCGGGCGCTGATGTGTCTGCTCTTCGCTGGGGTGGGCCTACTCTTTGGATCTGGCGCTGCCGTAGCTGGGGAGTGTGTCGCCACCGGCCACAGCCCGTACTGCTCGGTGACCTCGGGCACGGCGATTTGCAACCTGCCGATGGGGCACCAGGGTGCGCGGATGTGGACTAGTGACGACTCTGGAGCCCCGATGATCTACCTCGAAGTCGAGTCCCTCGATAGCTCCTTGGATCCCTGGTATGGAATGGAGCGACGCTGCGAGATCTTTACCGTCCCTGCGGGCGGCTCCATCGAGCTCATCGGAACTCCCGGACCTGATGTCATCGCGCTCACGAGGGGCGACGAAGATCTGGCCGCGCCGACCGGCAGCCTGTCGATCCTGGTGCGTGGCCGCGGTGGAAACGACGTGATCGTGGGGTCCGATGATCCTTCTGTGGCGCAAGACTTTAGAGGCCAAAGTGGAAACGACTTCATCTATCTGAGGAACGCGGGCGGGCAAGCCAAAGGCGGACCCGGGGACGACACCCTCTGGGGCGGGATTGAGCCAGATGACCTCCTCGGCGGAAGCGGGCGCGACACGCTGCACAGCGGCGGCGGTCTAGGGAACTTTCTTGACGGCGGCCCCGGAATCGACACCTATGAAGAGTGGGGCGTGGTGACCTCCGAGACCGAGTCGATCGAATTCTCTCCAAGTGACTTCGACACGCCCCTGACTTCCCTCTACGCCAGCGTCGGCCGCCTCCACGCCGACTTTGGGGGCGACTGGGCTTTCGCGGAAATTTCTCTCTTGGGACAAGATCCGCCCCGTCTACTCATTGTGGACCCGATCTCGTCCTCCAGCCCGTGGGCGGCGTTGTCTGGGGACTTGACGCTGCCGGGAAGCATTGATCTGACGGTCGAGCGCGGCGTGGAGCTGCGGACGGGGGACCATACGCTAACGATTAAGGGCAGAGTGATGGGGCTGGCCAGCGGCGCGCTCACGGTCGAAGAGGTCGGTGGAAAAGAGGGCGCGTTCGTCTTCGACGGCAACACGGAGATCCATGTCAACTGGTTCTCGGACGCCGGGGACACCGCCAAAGCCGAGCGCGCCATCGACGCCGCGACCTGGTCTGCGGCCAAGACGGTGTTTTTTCCCGCCGGCGCTTACGGCCTCGGACCGTCGAGCCGGAACGGGCTCGCGTCCATCGCGCTCAACAACGCCGCGGCGCCCAGCCTGGGGGGTGTCACCTATAGCTATGACGGGCTCGTCTTCAGCGGCGCCGGTCGAGAGGCGACTCGACTCGAATGGATCGGCGGCCCGTTCTCGCTGAACACGGGGACCGCCCTTTTTCGTTTCGACGCCAGAAGTCAGCCCATGGACGATGTGACGATCAAGAAGATGACGCTTGAAGGCAACGCGGACTGGAACTTTCTTTATGACTTTTCGGGAACGGTTTCCGACGATTGCACCAACGAAGCCTCTGACGTGAGCATCTTGAGCGTCCTGGCCATCGGCCCTGCATACGCCACGGCGAGCGGTGCCTTGGGCCTCACCAATATGAGCGTTGAGGAAGTCACCACGAAATTTGCGCGAACAGGTTTCACCCTCCGCGACGGCGAATGGACCCTCTATGGCGTAAAAACTCGCGACCACACGTGCCATGGTCTCGGCATCACGGACAACGCCGATATCTTGGTCAGCTACTCGCGCTTCGAACGAAGCGGCGGCGCCCTTGATGTTTCAGGCGGACTCACGGACCTTCTGGGTGCGCGGGTCACGACCTTCATCCACGACAGTACTTTCAGCGGCAATCGTTACTACGGCGGAAAGTTTGGTAGCTCGGCAAAGCTGGCCGCCGCGGCGGCATTGAATGGACACTATGTGAACGGCGACCGCGAGCTCATCGAGGGAACCCTCGAGCTCTTTGATGTCACCTTTGAGAACAACCGCCAAAGCGGATTCACAAGCAGTCTGCCAGGCTTTGCGGGCGTATTCACCACGCCCAGCTCGGGCGGGACGAGCGTAGATATCTACCTTGACCTCAACCTCACTTTCGAGTGCACGCGCTGCACGATGGAACGAAATGAAGGTCGCGGCCTGAACCTTGGAGTTGAAGATGATTGCCATGTCAGCACCGGCTGTCACGGTATCCGGGCGCGCTTGGCCGAGGGCAGCTTCTCGGAGAACGGCGTCAACGGGATTCAAATCGTTGGCGACGCTTCGCTCGAGCTGACCGGCGGCGACGTGCACGACAACGGGAGGCACGGGATCTACACGCAATCGGAAAGACTGATGTTGGATCTTGCCGATATTCGAGGCAATAACCCTTCGTCCTATAGCGGCATCCGCCTCGTGGATACGCCGGGTCGGACGGGGACCGCCACGATTAGGGATACGACGATCGTCCACTGCGCGGGGACCCCCGGCTGTAGCAGCGTCATCCCTGAAGGGACAGGCACCGTGAACGTCGAGATCACCGACAGCGCCATCGAACGTCTGCATACGGGGACCAGCGTCAGCAGTCAATTTTTTTTGCTCGGTACGGTCTACTGCCACACCCCGATCCCCGGCAGCGGGTCCGTGGCCGGCTCGTGCGTCCCATAGGCTCGGTCCCCCGCACTGCCTGCGGTCGAAAGGGCCTGCTCAAGTGGCCCGGCGCGGGCCGCGGGCTGGTCTCCGAAGGCTGAAAGCGAGAGGATTGGGAACGGAGTTTTGCCGCCCGGCTAGCAAAGGGCGGGCGGCTATTCCAGGGATCGACTCCCGCAACAATCCTGAGGACCCCCAAGCCCATGCCGGCCGACACGAAGACGATCGACGAGCTCCTCCGCATCAGTGACGCGATTCTCCAGGCCATCTGCTCCCAAGACGCGGAGACGCTGTCTTTGTATCTGACGGATGACTTTGTGCTCCTGAGCGGCGACGTGCGCCAGGGTCGAGAAGCTTTCCTCGAAGGGGTCGGCGCCGCGCAGTTCACGGCGCTCGAGGCCGCCTTCGAGAGCATCCAGGTGGAACCGCTCGGGACGACGGCCGTGGTGGCCGGGGTGCAGCGGGTGGACGTTGAGCAGGGCTCGGAAGTGCTCATGTCGCGGGCCAGCTTCACGGACGTCTTCGTGCGGGATTGAAGAGCGATGGCTGCTGCGCATCGCGGCGAGCGTCGAGCTCGGAGGGAGCTGAAGCCCGCACGTTCAGGAGACCCGTACCCATGAAGACTCTTCTGCTTCTCGCGCCCGTCCCGGCTTTGGTGGGAAGCCTCTGGCTCATGCAGACCGTCGATGTGGGCGCGGGGGTGCTGGGGCAGCAGGTGGTCTTCTCGCTGGTGTCTCTCCTGGTTTGTGGGCCGATGCTCCGCAAGCCCCGTGGGTCGCTTTCGGAGGTGTCCCAGCAGAGACTAGCGCTGGTATTTCTGGCCCTCTTGGTGATTCCGAGCCTCGGATCTGGGGAAGCTCCGCGCCGTTGGCTCGAGCTCGCGGGTTTTCGTTTCTACGTCGCGTCAGCCCTGCTCCCGGCAGCGCTATTCCTCTTGGCCCGCCTCCATCGAGGCCAGCCGTCCTCGGCGAGGCGGGCCGCCGTGCTCTCCGTGGCCATGGCCGCCGCGCTTGCGCTCCAGCCTGACGCGTCGCAGGTGACGGCGCTGTCGGTGGCCGCCGGCTTCGCTCTTCTCGTGGGCCACGCCCCGAAAAAGATTAAAGCGGCCGCCCTCGCGGGGCTCGCCGTCTGCACGGGGTGGGCCTGGTCGCGACCCGATCCACTGGAGCCCGTTCCCCACGTGGAAGGTGTTCTGGACCTGGCGTGGGGTTTCGGGCCTTGGGCCTTTATCGCAGCCGTCTTGGCCTTGGCCCTGCCGATCCTCGTCCTGGTCCGCGCCGGCGTCGATAGTCGTCGGTCTGAGTTCGCGAGCGTCGCTCTGTACTACCTGGCGATCTGCCTACTGGCCGGGTTCACCCAGCTGACGCCGGTGGTGTGGCTCGGATTCGGAGCCGGGCCCATCCTCGGCTACTTTGCAGTGGTTTACATGCTCTCAGCCTAGGACAACCGATAAGCGAAGCGATGTGGCTTTGAAGGCTTTTGCGGTGCGGTGCTGCGGCGAATGTCCCAATAGAAGTTCGCCGCCGTCCGTAAGAGTTCTTAGGGAACGTCAACGCAAGGAGTCGACTTGAATTTACAGTCACGACAAGGACTCAGTCCGGAGAAGCTGCAGCTATTTGTCGCCAGCCTTTCAGGCCTGGCCGATGACGAGATTCGCAAGGCGAAAATACTTTTCATCAGGAATGAGCTCAGTGAGCTGAGAGCGTTCAAAACGAGCTTTTCTGGATTCACGGTTTTGCAGGGTTGTTTCGCACTCATACCTTTCTTTTGGCCGATCCTTTGGGCCCAGCGTCGAAGCATGGAAGCGATGATGTCGCTGCAAAAAGATCAGGTCTTAAACGCGCTCTCGGTCTGGCGCGACGATCTCGGCGACGAAGCAGGCCGGATCCAGGCGGAGCTGGAATCTTTGTAGTCCCGGCAGGGCTCTGTTGACGGGGAGGTCCGAGAGAGGATCCAAGCCCTGGGCCCGGGTCTAACCTTCGTCCTCAAGCGCGGACCGTGTCTTCGAGCGGAGGGGCCAGGTTCTAGTCCTGACGCAGGACCGTGATCGGGTCGACCCGCCCGGCGCGCAGCGCCGGCAGGGCGCTCGCCAGCAGGCCGACGGCGATGAGCGCTGCGGAGACGGTGGCGAGCACTTGGGGGTCGAAGGGGGACGTGTCGTAGAGGATCTGGCGCAGGCTTCCGACGAGGCCGAGGGAGACGGCGAGTCCGGCGGCGAGGCCGCCGGCGAGTAGGAGGGCGGCGTCGCGCAGGACGAGGGCGACGAGCTGTGTGGGCTTGGCGCCCACGGCGGCGCGGATGCCCATCTCGCGGCGACGCTGGCTGACGGCGTAGGCGATGAGGCCGTAGACGCCGGCGGCGGCGAGCAGGAGGGCGATGCCGGCGGAGAAGGCGACGAGCCGCAGGCCGAGCAGCGGACGCGCCAGGGCTTCGTCGCGCTGGCCGTCGAGGGTTGAAAACTCCGGGGCCGCAAGCAGCGGGTCGATCTCCTCGACGGCGTCGCGCACGGCGGCGGTGAGGGCCGAAGGCTCGAGGCCGGACCGCAGGGCGAGGGTTAGGCCGGGGAAGCGCATGGCGTGCTGCGGCCAGTAGACCGTCGGCGCCATCTCGCCCCCGAGCTCGATGTCCTGGACTTCGCCGACCACGCCGACCACGGTCATGAGCGGCCCGTCGGGCAGACGCCACCGCAGGCGTTGGCCGACGGCTTCGTCGTGTGGCCACAGTTGCTCGGCGAGGCCGGCGCTGATGACGGTCTCGAGTCCTTCGGTCAACGGATCGAAGCTGCGGCCCCGCAGCAGGGGGACGCCGAAGGACTCGAAGTAGTCCGTCGTTACCGCGCGCCAGTTCACCGCCAGGAACGCGTGGCGGTCGGTCTCGGTTTCAAGCGCCACCACGTTCTGGGTGCCGGAGTCGCGGAAGGGGCTGACGGACGATCCACCGACCGACTCGATGCCGGGGAGGGCCTCGAGCTTGGGCAGGAGCTGCTCGTAGAAGTCTTGGACCCTCGGGTCGCCCCACGGGTAGCGCTGCGGCGGCAGGTCGACCCTAGCCAGCAGAGTGCGCTCGGTGCTGAACCCGGCGTCGAATTGCCGGAGCTGCTCAAAGCTGCGCAGCAGCAGCCCGGCTCCGACCGCCAGCACCATGGCGAGGGCGACTTCGGTCATCACCAGCGTCGAGCGCAGGCGTCGTCCGGAGCGGTCGGCGCCGTGGCTGCGGGAGCGCAGCGATCCGCCGCCCGCCGCCGTGGCGCGGAGCGCCGAAGCGACGCCGAAGACCAGGCCCGAGATCGCGGCGGCGAGGGCGAGGACGCCCAGGGTCCGAGCGTCGAGCTGGACCTCGTCGAGTCGGGGCAGGGCGATGTCGAGGCCGCGGACCGCGGGCACAGCGAGGGCCGTGAGTCCAAGGGCGCCTATGGCGCCGAGGCTCGCGACCACGAGCGACTCCACCAGCAGCTGCCGACACAGGCGGCCGCGGCTGGCGCCGAGGCAGAGCCGAAGCTGGATCTCGTCACCGCGGTCGGCGGCGCGGGCGAGCAGCAGATTCGAGACGTTGACGCAGGCGAGCAGCAGCAGCAGCGCCGCGACACCGAGCAGCACGCCGTGGGTGCGGCGATTCTCCTCGCCCAGCAGGTAGTGGTCGAGCCGCTGCATGCGAAAGCCCCAGCCGGTATTGGCCTCGGGGTAGCGCTCGACGAGCTGGGCCCTGACCGACGCCATCTCCTGCCGCGCCTGGTTTAGGGAGGCGCCGTCGGCGAGGCGGGCGATGGCCAGCACGTGGCGATTGTCGCGCTCGATATCCTTCAAGGGGACGAAAGGCAGGTAGACGTCGGGCCGGCGAAGGCCGAAGCGAAAGTCGTCGGGCATCACCCCGATGACGGTCCACAGCTGACCTTCGAGGTCAACCTCGCGGCCGACCACCGTCGGGTCAGCGTCGAAGAGGCGGCGCCAGCCGTCGGCGCTGAGCACGAGCTCCCGTGTCCATTCGCCGTCGCCGAGGGCCGCGGGGGCAAAGGTGCGCCCCAGCTGGGGGGTGACGCCGAGCACCGTGAAGAAAGAAGCGCTCACCTGCTCGGTGCGGAGCCGCTGGCGGGTGTCGTCGACACCGAGGGCGAGGCGCGGCGGGATCACCGTCCAGATGCCGACGGCGTCGAGGTGGCGGCTTAGCCGTTCGAAATCGACGGCGTTGGGCTCTGAGATGCTGAAGAGCTGCCCTTCCGGCGTCACTTCTTGCAGCGAGACCAAAGACTCCGGCCGGTCAAAGGGTAGTGGCCGCAGCAAAACGGCGTCGACGGTGCTGAAGAGCACGGTCGCCGTGCCGAGGCCGACCGCCAGGCTGCCGACGGCGGCGGCGGCGAAGGCGGGGGACGCGAGCAGCTGACGCACGGCGCCGGAGAGGTCCCGGCGGGTCTCGTCAACCAGGCGCACCCCCCAGGCGTCGCGCACCTGCTCTTTCACCGACTCGGGGGCGCCGAAGTCGAGTCGCGCGGCGCGGGTCGCTTCGGCGCGACTTTGACCGGCGGCCATGCGATGCTCGATCTCCATCTCGAGGTGGAAGCGCAGCTCCTCGTCGAGCTCAGCTTCGTGTTCATGGCCGCGGGTGAGGGCCCGCAACCGGTAGGTGAGGTCTCGCCAAAGGCCCATGGCGGGTCTCCTTTATGCGTTCCGGAGCACCCGGGTCACCGCTGTTGAAAGGCGTCGCCAGCGTTTGGTTTCGATATCGAGCTGTCGGTTGCCGAGCTCGGTGAGGCGATAGAACTTGGCCCGACGGTTGTTTTCAGTGCGGCCCCAGGCGGGCTCGATCCAGCCGCGGCGGGTAAGGCGATAGAGCGACGGGTAGAGCGACCCTTGCTGGACCACCAAGACCCCTTGCGACACCTGTTCGATGCGCTTGGAGATCGACCATCCGTGGCGGGGGCCAAGTTGGAGGGCGCGCAGGATGAGCAGATCGAGGGTGCCTTGCAGAATGTCCGGGGTAGTGTCTTTCACGGAGGTCATCTCCGGGTCTTGGCAGAGGCGGTGTGCCTCGCTCCCTATGACGTTCTACAACAGATTAAATCCTCTTTTGTAGAATGTCAAAGGGAAGCGCGTCCGCCGTCGGGATGAGATACTCCAGCCCAATCCCCAAAGCGACGAAAGATAGACCCGGCACCGGCGTGCCGCGGGTCTTCGAAGAAAGGCGGCCACGATGCTCGGTTGGATGAAATCGCATAAGTTCGCGACGCTCTTGCTCCTGCTCTTCCTCGGGCTCGCGGTCGGCTTCTTGGCGCTGTCGGCGAAAGATCATTCCGTCCGGCCGACGGCGGATCTAAGCCAGGTCGCCCCGACCACCGGCCCGACGGTGCTGCGGGACGTGGTGGTGGTCGGCAACAATTGGGACGGCACCGCGGACGCTTTTGACCCCAGAACTTTCGAGGTGGTCAAGCGCTTCGATGTCGTCCCCGACTTTGATGAGCGCATGGAGGAGATCAACTCGAGTCGAGCCCGGCGCGCCTTTTTCCGCGTGATCCGCAACGTCATCGGCGACGGCAACAACCAGCTCGTGGATGACATGTTCACCTCCCACGACGGCCGGTTCCTCTACGTGTCGCGGCCGAGCTTCGCCGACGTCGTGGCCATCGACGTTCTGACCGGCGAGCTCGCCTGGCGCACCAAGATCGACGGCTTCCGGGCCGACCATTCCGCGATTTCCCCGGACGGCAAGATCTTCCTCGTGTCCGCGTCGACGGCCCGCAAGGTGCACGCGATCGATACGGCGACCGGCGACATCGTCGCCGAGTTCGAGTCCGGCGACCAGCCCCACGAGTCCACCTATTCGCGGGACGGTCAGCGGATCTATCACGCGAGCATCGGCAAGGTGTACGTGCCGACCACTTCGAAGCTCTTCGACTGGATCAAAGGCGACCGCTATTTCCAGATCGTTGACGCTGAGACCTACGAGGTGATCCGTCGGGTCGATATGCGCGAGAAGGTGCGGGAATTCGGCTTCGACTGGGTCGACTCGGCGGTGCGTCCGATGGCGATCTCGCCGGACGAGAAGTTCGTCTATCTCCAAATCTCGTTTTTCCACGGCTTCTTCGAATACGACGTCGAACAGGACAAGGTCACCCGCAAGGCGGACCTGCCGATCCCCCCGGAAACCGCCGCCCTCAACACGCGCCAGTACCAGCTGAATTCGGCGCACCACGGCATCGCCATCAACGAAGAAGGCACCAAGCTCTGCGTCGCCGGCACCATGTCCGCCTACGCCGCCATCGTGCACCGCGACACGCTGGAGACGACGTCGGTGATCCCGGTCGGCAAGAAGCCGTACTGGTCGACGGAAAGCGCCGACGGTCACCACTGCTACGTGTCGGTGAGCTCGGAGGACCGGGTGGCGGTGATCTCGTGGGAGGAGGAAAAAGAAGTCGCGAGCGTGCCCGTGGGCGATCACCCCCAGCGTGTGCGCACCGGCAAGATGCTCCTACCGCCGTCCGCCGCCGAGCTTGACGGCGACGATTCGGCCGAGGATGGCGCCGAAGAGGGTGATGGCGAGGGCGATACCGCTGAAACCGCGGACGGCGGCGAGCCGACGAGCGATCTGAGCTAGCGGCCGCTCCTCTGGAAAGCCAGGATGCCGCCGCCGAGGGCGCCCGCGGGAATGCCCGGCAGCATGAAGCAGTAGGCCACAAGAAAAGCTGATTCGCCCTCGAAATCGGAGACGTTGAAGAGAGCGACATAGGCGTAGCCGAGCAGAGAGCCCGCGATCAGTCCGATGACGGCGCCCGCGACGACCCCGGCGGCGGTCCAGGCGGCTCGTTCGAATCGGCTTCGCGGAGTTTCGGTCGTCATTCCTGCCTCAGTGCTTTCGCCGGGTCGACGAGACTCGCCCGGCGCGCCGGCAGCCACAGGGCGATGAGCGCCGCTAAACCGACGGCGCCGACGGTGACGGCGGCGGCGCCGAGGTGGCCCGGCTCCGCCGTGTGGAGCGTGTGGCGCAAGAGCTGGGCCGCCGCATAAGCCAGCAGCAAGCCGACGCCGAGCCCGGCGGCCACCGGCTTCAGACCGGTCGAGATGACTTCCGCCAGCACCGTCCGCCGGGCGGCGCCGAGGGCCATGCGCAGGCTGATGTCGGGGATGCGTTCGGCGACGGAGCGCGACAGCACGCCGTAGATCCCGACCATGCCGAGGATCAGCGTCAAGAGCGCGAAAGCGGAGGTGATCAGCGCCGTGAGGCGGGGCTCGGCGACCTGGGCGTCGAGCAGCGTACCGAGGGTCGTGACGTCGGTGATCGGCAGCAGCGGGTCCACCGACCGCAGCACGGCCCGCGCCTCGTCGGCGACGTCGGCGGGGCGATTCTGGGTCCGCAGCAGGATCGCCATCGATCGAATGCCAAACTCACCGGACTGGGCGAGCGGCCGGTAGATCTCCGGCTGGGGTGCGGTGTCGAGGCCGGCTTGGCGGACATCGCCGGCCACTCCGACGACGGTGAAGGCCCGGCCTTCGTCGCCGAAGAGGAAAAGGCGGCGGCCGACGGCTTCCTGGCCGGGCCAGAGCCGCTCGGCGAGCTGGCGATTGATGAGGCCCACCGGCCGGGTGTCGGCGCGGTCGGCGCGGGTGAAGGCGCGGCCCCGGAGCACGGGGATGTCGAGGGTCTCGAGGTAGCCGGGGGTGATGGCGCGGAAATTCGCCATCGGCAGCGACGTTCCCGCGGGGGCGTCCGGGTCCGGCGGCTGGCCGTCGGCGAGGAAGGGGAAGTGCCAATTCTCGGCGCTCATCGGCAGCAGCTGGATCGCGCCGACGCGATCGACCGCGGATAGGGCTAAGAGCCGGTCGAAGGTCTCGTCGTAGAAAGCCGCCGCCTGCTCGGTCGAATAGCGGGCGGGGGAGAGGGACGGCCGCAGGGACAGCACCGAGTCCGACCGGAAGCCGGGGTCGGTGTCGCGCAGGGCGGCGAGGCTCTCGATGAGCAGGAATGACGTCACCAAGAGCACGACCGAGCTCGCCACCTGGACGACCACCAGCGCCGTCGTGGTTCGACGGGGACCGCCGCCGAGCCGCCGACCGCCCGCGAGGGGGGTGCGCAGGTCCGGGGTCGCCAGCCGCACCGCCGGGGCGATACCGAAGAAGAGCGCTGCGAAGCCCGCCGTCAGGCCGCAGGCCAGCGCCACAGGCGCTCCGAACTCCAGGTCGCCGAGTCGGGGCAGGTCACGCGGCAGCTGGGCGACGAGCAGGTCGAAGGTCCACAGCGAGAGCAGCCAGCCGACGGCGCCGCCCAGGGCCGCAAGGACCGAGCTTTCCACCAGCAGCTGACGCACGAGCCGCCGGCGGTCGGCGCCGAGGGCCGCGCGCACGGCCATCTCGCGGCGTCGGTAAACGGCGCGGGACAGCAGCAGATTCGCCACGTTGGCCGAAGCCACGAGCAGCACCGCGGCGACGGCGGCGAGCAGCAGGACAAGGGTCGATGTGACCGAGCCGACGATGTGTCCGTGGAGGTCGACGACGCGGGCGCTCTCCGCACGGTCGCGGGTGAAGCGCTGGCCGTGGGTCTCGACCAGCGACCAGGCCGCGGCCTCGACCTGGGCTTGGGCTTGGGCCTGGGAGACGCCCGGCGCCAGTCGGCCGATGACGCTCAGATAGAACGATGAGTCGAGGTCTTCGGCGTCGCTCGGGTCGATGATGAGCGGCGTCCATAGCTGCCACCTCGGGTCGACCGGGCGGTGCTCCGCCGGCATGACGCCGATGACCGTATGGGCCACGCCGTTGATCTCCAGCCGCTCGCCGATCGCGTCGTGACGCCCGCCGAAGCGCTGCCGCCACAGGCCGTGGGAGAGCACGGCCACCGCACCGCTGCCGTCGGCCCGGTGGTGCTCCGGCCGGAAAGTGTGGCCCAGCGAAGCGGCGGCGCCCAGCAGCTCGAAATGGCCGACGCTCACCCGACCGATCTCGACGACATCGGGCTCGCCCCCTTGCGTTAAAGGAATCGACCACGTGCCGAAGCCAGAGACGCCCTCGAGCGCCGGTACGCTGTCCTGGAGCGCCACCAAGGCGCGTTTGTTGACGGGTTGGTCGGGCCACAGCCGCACCAGCTCTTCCGGCTGGGGGTAGGGCAGCGGCTGCAGCAGGACGCCGTAGGCGACGCTGAAAATCGAGCTGGTGGCGCCGATGCCGAGGGCCAGGATGAGCACGGCCGTGGCCGTGAAAGTTCGATCCTTGGCGAAGCTGCGCAGGGCGTGGCGGAGGTCGAGGGCGATGGACTCAAGCATGGTTTCTCCCGGGGGCGTGGTTCCCCGAGCTCTTTAGAAAGCAGGAAGCATGCCACGTCTTGCGCGCGACCGGGGCGCATCGACTCGGGGTTTCAGCGGGTGTAGGCCGGTCCCAGGGGCCCAGGCGTCCGCCCGCGGAATCCGATTGGGCGAATCCGGACGCCGCCGTGCCCCGGCTCGAGATCGGCCTTGTGCTGCGGTGGGCTGTGCGTCGTATCGGGATCCCGGAACCGTGGAGTCAAGAGAACCGGCGGTATCAAAAGGGATCGTCCACTGAAGGTGGCGAGAGAGGTTGCCCTCGGACCGGCCGCCGTGGGCGCTAGGGTAGAGGGCGATAGCACGATTTTCCGACGCGTCGAGCCCCCTCTCGTCCAGGAGATCCCGTGCCGACCCCCCATGTGCAAGACCGCTCCGCGCTAGACCTTTCCCCGACTGACCCTTCTGCGACTGACGCCGCCACGACCGATGAGCTCGAGGACCTCGGTGACTACCACCTGACCCTCGGCAATTACGGCGAGGCGCTGCGCGCCTACCAGAAAAGCCACGAGGTCAAACGCCTCAGCGGCTTGATGAACCTGGATGACCGGGTTAGTGCGGCTTTCAAGATCGCCCGCCTCTTCCTCAAGCTCGGGCGATACCAGCAGGCCCGGGGACGCTGTGACGAAGGCCTCGCCCTGCTCGACGGCAGCCACCCGGTGCGCCGCGCCCGCCTCCTGGCCCTCTCGGGTCTCATCGAGAGTACCGGCGGTTTCTTCGGCTTGGCGAGGGAAAAGGTCAGCGAAGGCTTGGGGCTCCTCGACGGCGCGCCGGCGGGCTCGCGGCGGTGGCGAATCGAAGGATTGCTGCGGCGCGTTGAAGGCAATCTCGAGATCGGATCGGGCCATGCGCCGGCGGCCATCTTCGCCTACCGGCGGAGTCGCGACCTCTGGAACCGGGTCGTGGCGACGGGTGATGCGACGCGGGATGACCGCTGGCAGCACTCGATCGCGCTTTTCAATCTCGCCTCCGCCTCCGCCTTCGCCGGGGACTACGACGCCGCCTTGCCGCTGCTCGACCAGGCCTTCGAGGCGAAAACGGAGCTCGAAGATCGCTGGGGTCTGGCCCACGTGCATTTGACCCGCGCGCGGATCCTCAGGGATCGCCGAGAAGCGCGGGAAGCGGTTCGGGAAGCCGCCGCCGGCCGCGTCCACGCCGTCGGCATCAACGATCCGAAGATCATCGCGCAGCTCGAGACCCAGCTTGGCTTTTGCCACCTCGACCTCGACAAGCTCGACCGCGCGGAAGGGTTCTTCGAGCGGGCCCAGCTGTCCGTGCAGGGGATCGGCCACTCCCCCGAAATGGCCATGGTGTCAGTCGGCCTGGCGGCGCTCTGCCGACGGCGCGGCGAGCTCGAGACCGCGCGCCGCCACCTACAGAATGCCGAAGCTTTAGCCGAGCACTTCGGTGACGCGGAGATCCGCTTCGCCTACGACGTGGAGCTCGGGCGACTCGCCGCCGCCGCCGGCAGACCGGGCGAAGCGCAGCGTGCCTTCGACGGCGCCCTGGCGTGGAGTCAGGAGGTCGGCAACGGCTTCCGCATGATGGAAGTGCTCAGCGAGGTTTCCGGTCTTTCCATGCATTGACGGCTCCGGGCGGGCTAGTACTAGTATCGGCGGTCCAGAGAGGCTTGGCTTGTCAAAGACTTACCCAGGAGAGCCCATGTCGGAGCGCCAGCAGATTGCAGAGACCGTCGCGTCGGTGATTCGGGAGCGGAAAACACTCAAGGTTCTAGGGAGCGGTGAGGACCGCGCGGTGCTGTCTCCCGAGGTGGCGGCCAAGCACCGGGAAACCGTGCTCGAAGCACTCGAGGTGTCAGGTTGGGCGCCGTTCCACTTCGCCATCGGCGAGGACGGACTCGCCGAGCCCTGGCGCGCCCATGTTTTTTGGCACGGGGACTGCCAGGAGCTCGCCGACCGCATGCTTGATTGGTTTGCGGATCTGGTGCCGCAGAACAAGATTCTGGCGATGCTCAACGCCTGCGGCGCCCTGGTGATCGTCAACTGGCTGCCCCAGCACTATGACTCGGACGTGCGTAACGCCGCCAGAATTATCCAGGACGAAGAGAATTTGGCGGCGGCGTCGGCGATGGTGCAGAACCTGCTTCTCATGCTGACCGCCCACGGCATGGGGACCTACTGGTCAAGCGGCGGCAAGCTGCGCAACCCCGCTTTTTTTGAGCGCACCGGTATTCCGGCGAACGAGCGACTGCTGGCGGCGGTCTTCGTGGAATATCCGGAGACCCTGGAAGAGAAAAAGCCGCGGATTCCGGGGAAGCACCGCCACCGCCGATCCGGCGGCTGGATCCGAGAGTTTAGCTTCCCGGCCGAGTCCGTATCGGCCGAGTGAGCCCGGCGGTGCGCTTCCAGGCCGAGCTGACGCCGGGTCGATTCGGAGACGTCGCGGCGCCCGTGGGGCTGTGGCGCGGTCCGCGGGCCCTGGCCATCGCGTCGGAGGTCGAGAGGCTCTCGTGGCCCGGCCGTAGCGTCGATCTAGGTCATAAGCTGCGCCACCGCGTCAGCCTCTACGACCCGGAGGGCGAGCGCCGTCTCGGCGTCTTCGACCGCGCGCGCTTCCCGATCAATGACGTCGCTTTCCACCCGACGGAGCCGGTGGCGGTGATCGCGACCGGGGCCTACGACGGCGGCTACCTTTTTGAAGGCGAGCTGTGGCTCTGGGACTGGCAGTACGGCGACATCCGGCGTCTGCTCAGCGAGTCGCGGGAGGCGGTTCGCTGTCGCTGGCTCGACGAGCGTCGCCTCGCCGTCCTGCTGCGGCCGCGGGACGAGGAAGAATTTGCCGAAAGTGACGACGACTGGGAGCGGGTCGCCGGCCTCGTGGTGGGCGTGGTGCTCGACGACCTGCGCGATATTCAGGACCTCGGAATCCGCGGCGCCGGCCTTGATCCCCGGCTGGAGGGCCTGGAGCCGATCGACCCGGCGACCCTCGGCTTCGACGGGGGGGTGCCGGACTTCCGGGTCCAGCGACTGGCGGCGCGGGAGTCCTTCCAAGCCCTCGGCGGTGGGTGGCGTGGCCGATTCTGGGACGCGCTATGGCTCGACGGCGAACGCCTCGCCGTCTGCCACGACCGCTGTCACGTGGAGGTCTGGAACGTCGATTCGGGCGAAGTCGAGCTGCACGTTTCGGGCGACGGCTACGGCGTCCAGCTGGTCCAGGCCCTCGGCGGCGTGGTGGTCCACGTCCTCGGCTGGACCGCGTCGTCGACGGGCGAAGAGGACGGGGTCCCGGACCACTCGACGCTCTACCGCCTGCGTCCGGATCGGCTCGAGCTCTTGAAACGCTTCGACCATGCCGTGAGCCTGACGAGCGACGCCGCCGGTCACCTGCTCTGCCGGGACACGGGTTCGTGGAGCGATCGGCCGCGTCCGCGTCGGGACGTTGTGATCGACGTCGACGGCGCGGTGCGGTACGAAGGCGACCTCGTCCATTTCGACTCGTTCAATCATCCCCTGCGCCTCGACGGCGCCGACGGTCTTTACTTTCTTCGGGGGACGCCGGCGTCGTCATCCGGCCGGAAGAAGCTGTGCTGCGTGACGCTCGACGGCGAGGTCTACGAGATGGCGGATTGGGACGGTGGCGAACGCGGCGAGCACCTGCTGAGCGCCGCCGCCGTCGCCCTCGGGCCGGGGAGCCTGGTGCGCGGCCACGAGATTTTTTCGAGCGATCTGTCCCGAACCGACGTGGTCCTCGAGCGCCTCGACCTCGCCGCCGCAGAGCCCGTGCGCTGGAGTCATCCCGCATTCGCGGCGGTGACGGCGCTGCGCGTCGCCCGCGGCCGCGTCTTCTACGCCCTCACCGACGGCACCCTCGGCGTGCTCGACGCACAGTCCGGCGAGTCCCTCGCCACGCTCGATCTCGAGGTCGACGGCGTGCCCACGCTGGGTCTCTCCCTCGACATCGGCGGTGCGGACGGCCGGAGCCTCGCCGTCGGCACGGCGGACGGGCGCCTTCTGATCTACCGACTCGCCTAGCGAGGTCCACGGGCCGACCACCGGCCTGCGGAAGAAATCGACGCGGGGGTGGGATAGCCGGTGCTCAAAGACCACCTATGGGCAGAACCTGGCCGCCCGGCCCATTCGAGGGGCGGCCGTCACTTTGACCCACACCGGAGGAGAGAGCACCATGCCTATGATCAACAACCAGACGTCGCTGACCCTGAATATTGAGGTCCACAACTCGGACGGGTCTTCATACACCACCAGCATTCCCCCCGGCGGCAGCTGGGCGGTCCCCGAAGTGGTGTCGGCGGTCAACATGATGTCGATCAGCTAGGTCCGGCCCGGCTGAAGGGCGCGGGGCCGGGCCTGGACTCGGCCCCGCGGTGTCTTAGCCGGTTTGTCTAGATCGCGCAGGACGCGCCGAGCTCGACCGTGACGCTCGACGGCGAGTTCTTATGCGTTCCGGTGCTCCAAGACGGCATCACCATCGAGTAAAGACCGTTGCCGCCGGCCATCACGATCAGGATCTGTGAGGGATCGGTGAACGCCGGCCGGGGCGGCGGGTCGGGGCCCACCATCCCGGGCATGAGGTGGAGCTGCTGCTCCGGCGACATCACGCAGCGCTTGCACAGCTCGTCGGCGATGTCGCGGCGGGAGAGGCCGGCTTTCGCCAGCACCGCCGCGTGGTCCGGGTTGAGCACCACGACGCCGGTGCCGGAGGTGAGGATGGCGTTATTCGTCGCCGCATTGGCGAGGCCGATGGCGAGCATGTCGAGCAGCAGGCCGTAGGCCCTCGGGTCGTCGCCGCTGCCGCTGAAGATCACCGAGTGCGGCGCTTCGGCGCCGACCACGGTCACGACGCTGTCGTCGGCGTTGAAGCCGAGGTCCACGTGGAGTGGAGGGAGCGGGCTCTTCTCCTCGTCTTCGGCGAGGCAGTACGTGAATTTGCCGGGATGGCCCAAGAGCGCCATGTCCGAGACGCCGGGTCGGGCTTTGCCGATATTGATCATCGTTAGCCGTAGAGCCCGGCCGATCGACGCGTTGGCCCGGTGGCCTGGGCCGAGGGCGCCGTAGCCGCTGGCGATGGGTCCGCAGAGATGACGCGCCGGCCCGTTGACGAGGATCAGCGGCGCCGTGCAGTGCGTCGTCGCCTGCATCTCGGTCAGGTCGAAGACCGGCGCGATGACCGCCTTGACCGCCGCCATCACCACCGGCATGTAGTCGGGCAGGCAGCCCGCCATGACGGCTGAGACCGCCACTTTTTCGACCGTCGCCACGCCGTTTCCGGGGCCCATGGTGCCGAGCACCATGTCGGCGTCCAGCCCCGACGCGAGCACCATGCGGTCGACCCGCTCCGGCGTCGGGATGATCACCGGCAGGCCGTCGGTACAGCCGCGGCGGTGGAGCTCTTCGAGGGCTTCGGCCTCGTCGGCCGCGCTCAGCAGCTCAGCCATCGGCGGCCTCCAGGGCGGCGAGGATCGCCGGGGCGACTTCGGCGGCGATTTCCTGCATGCGCTCTGTGCCCGTACCCGCCACCGGGTGCGGTAGGCGGACGCGGGGGAGGTCCGGCATGCCCAAGGACTCGGCGACGAAATCGCCTTGGGACCAAAATTCATCGGTGACGAGCGCCACCGCGGGTTTTCCTGCTCGAGCTACGCTATATCCGTCACGCACGGTGCCGGTCGTGCAGGAGCCTCAATGGCCGTAGGCGGCGATCACCCCGGAGGAGGCCGCCGCCACGTTCTCGAGCAGGTCGCCGTCGGCGGGCATGGTCGGATTGGCCTTGTCGAATCGATGGATCCTGATGCCGGGCTCGAGCGCTCTGAGGGCGTCGCCGAGGTGGTCGAGGAAGGCCCCCGAGTCAGGAAAGCCGTTGGCCAGGAGGCCGAGGTCGACGTCGGCGCCGCGGACCTTCACGGAAAGGTCATACGGGATGGGTTCGGTGGCGCCGTCGGCTTCGGGGTTGTGGAACTCGATCATGTCGGACCTCCTCGTCGAACGTCGGTGGGCTGCTGAGAATTCGAGCGTTGAATATACCGAGCGCAGGGCTCAGTCTGGCCCCTTGTGACGCGGTGTCGGCGGCGGCGTCATCGGTTCGCGCAGGCCCTGGATGACGCCGCGCAGCTTGGCGACGGCGGCGGCCTGGTTGCCGGTGCGCAGCTCGCGCAGGAAGGCCATGGGCAGGCCCGCGCCGGTGAAGCCTAGGAAGCTGAGCCAGCCGAGCGGGCCGGCGTAGCGGCGTACGAAAAGGCTGTTGGCCCGGCCCGTGAAGTAGGTGCGCCGCGCCTGGTAATTGCCGGCGGTGTGGGAAACCATGTGGTAAAGCACGGCGCGGTGGGCGTAGCGCGCGCGGTAGCCGGCTTTTTTCATCCGCATGCACCAATCCGCGTCCTCGACCGCCAGCTTGAAGAGCGTGTCGAAGAGGCCGATCTCCGCCACCACCGAGCGACGCATCAGCATCGCGCAGCCGTTGACGTAGCCCGTATCGACGTCGCGGTCGTACTGCCCGCGGTCGATGTCACCCATGCCGCGTTCGCGGGTGACCGAGTGCATGAAGCGCACCACGCCGCCGGCGGACCACAGGCGATTGCGGTCCCAGAAGTAGTAAGACTTGGGCCCGACGCAGCCGATCGACGGGTCGGCCTCGGCGGCGTCGACGAGATGTTCGAGGAAATCGGGCTCGACTTCGATGTCGTTATTGAGCAGCAGAAGGTAGTCGTAGTCACCGTCGAGCCCCGCCTGGAGGCCCAGGTTGATGCCGTGGGTGGGGCCTTCATTGACCTCGGTCCGCACCTGAATCACATCAGGGAAAGCGTTGGCCACCGCCTCGCCGGAGCCGTCGGTGGAGCCGTTGTCGACGTGGATCAGGTCGAAGGCCGGATAGGTCATGCGACCGAGGCTTTCGAGCGCTTGGAGCGTGATGTCGCGGCCGTTGTAGTTGAGGACGAGGCACGCGACGCGGGGGGGTGTCTTGGTCATGGGTGCGCTGGGACTTGGCCTTCAAGCCGGTTCAGTGGCGTCGGAGGACTCTGTGGGCTGGGCCTCACCCTTGAAGAAGGCGAGGAATTCACCGCCGAAACGCCAGGCGCCCAGCAGGATCGTGAGCGCGGCGGCGAGCAGGGAGCAACCGAAGAGCCACCACTCCCCGTCGGGTGCGAAGGCCCAAGCGGCGCCGAAGAGCGGCAGCGGGATGGCGTAGAGGTAGAGGAGGTCGAGGGCGAGGCGCCGGAAGCCTTCGGGCGAGATGCGGTAGACACCCCAGGCGATCACCGCGCTGCCCAAGGGAAAGAGATTGACCCAGGCCATGGCGATGGGGCCGTAGAGGCCGGTGAAGACATAGCCGCCGACGCCGTAGGAGAAAACCGTCAGCAGGCTGGCGACGATCCACAGCCGATCCCAGTGCAGCGCCTTCAGCATCTCGCCGCCGAGGCGGGTGAACGGATCGACCAGCGGCGCGAAGGCCAGCACGCGCAGGAAAGTCGGCGCCTGGGTCCACTGGCCGCCGCCGACGAG
>JBCDKB010000069.1:0-25248 GCA_038747035.1 Acidobacteriota bacterium
CCCGGACATTGGCCGCAGTCCGACGGGCAGGAGACGCAGGATTCGAGGCCTTCGCAGGTGTTGTCGCCGCACACCGTGACCTGGACGCAGGAGACCTTGCCGTCGAGGCCGTTATTGGGGTGGGGCGTGACTTTGACGTCGCCGGTCGTGAGGGCCGATTCGAAGCTCGGCACGATGAAATTCGTCACTGAATCGAGCGAGCGGATCACGGTCCAGTCGTCGTTTTGATGGCAGTCGGGGTCGTCGTAGAGCACCAGCGAGACGCCCGGCGGCACGTGGTTGAGCCGCACTGAGCGGGCCTCGTCGTTCTCGCAGGTGAAGCCGTCCTGCTTGAATTTGACGGTCTGGGCAATCGCGCCGAAAGCGCACACCCGTTCCTGGGTGGCCGCGTTGCCTTCGTAGAAGGTGAAGTTCGGGAAGTAGGTTCTGTTGACGGCGTCGATATCGGTGGGGCTTAAGCCCTGCCGCTGGCCGATGTCAAGCTGGCTAGCGGGAATCGAATCGCCGTTCTCGTTGATGGGGACCAGCGTCGCCTGTCCGTTCCGGGAAAAGTAGTGGCGCCCGGGGTGCATGATCGAGCCATAGTCGTAGTGGCCGACGCCCTGGAGGTGGGTCCGGTAGAAGTTGTGGTCCTGATTGGGCTCGATATTGGCCCAGTTCACCCGCACAAAGCGGTCCCGATCTGCGCGGCTGTGCTCGTGCCACAGGCCGACGGTGTGGCCGATCAGGTGGATCATCTCCCCGACCGAGCAGTCCGAGGAGATTCCGATCGTTTGCATGCCGCCCTGTCGACCGACGTGGGAGAAACAACCCGACGCGCTGGGGACGACGGCCACATAGTCGTCTGTTTCGAAGTCGAAGGACAGGAGTCTATAGGTGGGGATCACATTGAGCTTGGTGTTGTCGGTCCAGTGCTGTGCGGCTTCCTCAAAGTCGGCTTGAAGATCCGCGGGGACGTCGATGACGGGAACGAATGGAATGAGTCCGCTCGGCCAGTAGTAGCCGGGGTGATCGATAAAGACGCTCTTTTCCGACACGTCTCCCCGACGCTCGAAGGCGTCGTTCCACGCCTCGGCCTCTTCGACGGTCCCGAGGAGAATGTCGCCTTCGAAGATGGCGAGGCCGTTGACGTTTTCGTAAACGACCTTCTGGTTCCGTACGCCGGGGCCGTTGATGTAGGTGACGCCGGTCGACACGGTGGGGGCGTCGGCGGGCTTGTGGAAGTCTCTCGGGCCGTCCTGGGCTGAGAGGGAGCCGGCGGCGATGAGCAGGGCGCAGGCGACGGGCCATGCGGTGAGTCGGGCTTTCATGGAGGGCGTCCTTTCGGGTTCGCAAAGCGTCAAATGAAGGGAATGCCGAGCACGCAAAATCTCGGCAGCCAGCCATCGCGGAAAACGGCCGAAAGAGGGCTCACTTCTTTTTCGAATCCCCGCCGGGTCGTGCTTGGCTCGATGCGGTCTGCAACAAGAAAAGCCCCGAATCCAGGGTCGGATCCGGGGCTTGAATTTCTGAGTTGGCGCGTCTCAGAGCGTTAGAAGCACTGGCACTGCCCTGCCGTGCACGTCCCGGACGCGGGCCCGCCGCAGGACATGGCGCAGCTCAAGGAATCACAGGGGCCGCCGCCCGGGCCGATGGGGCCGCCCGACGGGCATTCGCCGCAATCCGACGGGCACGTGTAGCACGACTCGAGACCCTCGCAGATGTCGTCGCCGCACACCGTGACCTGCGCGCACGAGACTTTGCCGTCGAGGCCGTTCTTGTGGTGGTGCGTGACCTTGACGTCCTCAGTGGTGAGGTTCGACTCGAAACTCCCCACCAGGAAGGACGTCACGGGGTTCTTGGTGCGGATCACCGTCCAGTCGTCGTTCGTCGAGCAGTTCGGGTCGTCGTAGAGCACGAGGGAGACGTCGGCGGGCAGGAGTCGCAGGTCGACGGAGCGAGCCTCATCGTTCTCGCAGCTGAGGCCATCTTGTTGAAAATTGACGGTCTGGGACACCGGATCGAGGCGGCAGACCTCACTGCCGCTGCCGTTGTTGCCCTCGTAGAAGCGGATCGGCGGAAAGTAAATCCGAGTGGCGTTCTGAATATCGGAAGGACTGAGCCCCTGGCGCTGGCCGATCTGGACCTGGCTCGTGGGAATGGGATTGCCGTTCTCGTCAATAGGCTGGAGGGTCGGCAGCCCGTTGCGCGAAAAATAGTCGCGAGCGACGTGCATGATCGAGCCATAGTCGTACTCGCCGAGGTCGGTGCCGTCGGCGATATGTTGCGTGAAGTTGTGGTCTTGGTTGGGCTGGATATTGCCCCAGTTGACCCGGATGAATTGATCGCGATCTTCCCGGGTGTGCTCGTGCCAGAAGCCGATGGTGTGGCCGATCAGATGGATCATCTCCCCGACCGAGCAGGTCGGGTCGACATCAATAAACTGAAATCCCCGTGTTCGGCCCACGGCCGATCGGCATCCAAGACTCACCTGGCGGACCAGAACAAGATCGGGGCTCGACGGCGATTCGATCAGCTCAATGCCCGTGCTGTCGTACCAGTGCCGCGCGGCGTCCCTGAAGTCGGCTCGGCGGTCGGCCGGCACCGTGAACTCAAAGGCGAAGGGGATGGCGCCGTTCGGCCAGAAGAATCCGGGGCTCCTGAGGATAGATTTCTGTGTGGCGGCCTCACCGCGATCATGGGCTTCATTCCACGCCTCGGCCTCTTCGATGGAGCCGAGGATGATGTCGCCTTCGAAGATCGCCAGGCCGTCGACTTTCTCGTAGACGACCTTCCTATCGATGAAGTGGGGGCCGCTGATGTAGGTGACGCCGGTCTCGGCGGCTCGAGAGCCGTCGGCGGGCTTCTCGAGTGTGCCCCGAGGTTCTTTCGGGATTCCGTGGGCCAGGGCCGGGCCGGTGACAGCGGCCACGAGAAGCGAGGCGTAGACTCGAGCCCACAGGCGGGTCCATGTGGAGGGTCTTGTCTTCATACGTGAACGTCCTTTCGGCAGAGTGTCGAGGGGGATCATTGGCTTCCAAGCGCCAGGGCTTGGGCATTCAGGCATCGCGGAAAGCGGCCGAAAGTGGGCTCAAAGAAATGCGGCAGAAAGCGCCGAAAGCAGAGACGCAAAAAGCCCCGAATCCGTCGGCGGATCCGGGGCTTGGGGGCTGTCCCTGCTGCGCAATCAGGGACGGCGGACGTGAGAAGCGTTCAGCTCACAGGCGCTCGAGCCAAGCGGCTTGGCCTTCGACGGCCTCCCGCATCTCGGACCGAAGCCGGGCGACGAGCTCCGCCGTCGGCAGGTTGTCATCGATGGTCGTGACGCCTTGGCCGGCGGACCAGACGGTCTTCCAAGCCTTGGCTTCGGCCGCGGCCGCGTCGAGCTCTTTGCCGAAGTCGATCTTCGCCTTGCTTTCCCACAGCTCCTTGGTGATGCCCATGGCTTCGAGGCTCGGGCGCAGGAAGCTCGCGGGCACGCCGGAGACGGCGGCGGTGTAGACGATGTCCGAGGTGCCGGAGTCGATAATCATCTGCTGATACGCCTCGTCGGCGCGGCTCTCGGTGGTGTTGATGAAGCGCGTGCCCAAGTAGGCCAGGTCGGCGCCCATCTGCATCGCGGAGGCGATGTCACGGCCGTTGGAGATGCAGCCCGAGAGCAGGATCGTGCCGTCGAAGAAGCTGCGCATCTCGGCGATGAACGGCATCGGATTGAGCGTACCGGCGTGGCCGCCGGCACCCGCCGAGACGCAGATCAGGCCGTCGACGCCGGCGCCGGCGGCCTTTTCCGCGTGGCGACGGTTGGTGACGTCGTGGTAGACGAGGCCGCCGTAGCTATGCACCGCATCCACCAGCTCGGCGACGGCGCCGAGGCTGGTGATGACGATCGGCACCTTGTGCTTCACGATCACTTCCAGGTCGGCATTCACCCGCGGATTGGTGCGGTGCACGATCAGGTTGACGCCGTAGGGCGCCGGCTTGGTGCCGGTCTCGTCCTCGAAGGCGGCGAAGTCGTCTTCGATTTCCTTGAGCCAGTCGGCGAAGCCCTCCGTCGTGCGCTGGTTGAGCGCCGGGAAGGTGCCGACGACGCCGGCTCGGCAGGATTCGGTGACCAGCTTCGGGCCGGAGATCAGGAACATCGGCGCCGCCACGGCGGGCAGCGACAGGCGGTCGGCGTACGGAACGCGGGGATTCGTCGTCGTCATGATCAGGTGGGTTTGAAGCGCAGAACCAGGAAGGCGCCGGAGGCTGCGAGGGCGAGTCCGAGGTAGAAGAGAGGCGGCGGCGACGCCTTCGGCGGATGCCAGCCCAGGGTCAAGAGCGTATTCACGATCGGCGCGCCGGCGAAGACCAGCGGCGCGATCACGATCGGGCTACCGCCGGCCTTGATCGCCAAGATGATGAAGAGCGCGCCCGCCGCGCCGAGCACGCCGGCCGCACCGGCGAAGCCGGCGCCTTTCATATTCCATTCCCAGGGCTCCACCTTGGCGGCGAGCAGGCCGAGCGGAATCAAGACGGCGGTGAAGAAATAGGCGATGCCCACGCACAGGAAGCCGCGCAGGGCGCCGTTCTTGAGGAGCTGTTGGCCGTGGTGCAGCATGGGGACATAGCAGCCCCACGACACGATCGCTCCGACGATAAACCATACGTACATTTTCATTCTCCAACTCCTTGGTAGGGGAGGGTCGAGTTCGCGAGTGCCCGCCCCCAGGGTCCATAAAATCAGTCTGTGCAGCGTCTAGCCGCTAGCGCTCCGCTTTCACGGTCGGAATCACGTCGGCGCCGCGGGCGCCGCGGGCGGCGATCCAGCAGACGGCGAAGCCGACGGCGAAGACCAGGCCGAGGGTGCCGGCGATGGCGCTCCACGGCACCGCCCCCGCTTGCTGCAGCAAGTGGGGCCCGGCGGTGACCAGGGCCGCCGCCGTCCCGATGCCGAGGCCGGCGAGCAGCAGCGTCACGTTCTCACCGAGCACCAGCCGGGTGAGCGTGCCGCCGCGGAATCCGAAGGCGCGGAGCGCGGCGAGCTCGCCGCGACGTTCGAGCACATTACGCACCAGAACCACCGCCAGGCCGATGGTGCCGAGCAGCAGGCCGAGTCCTCCGAGCACGCGGAAGGTCGCCAAGTAGGTATTCTGCACGGCGTGGAACGCCGCCAGTTTTTCGACGGTGGTGATGGCGTCGAAACCGTAGGCGGCGAGCTCACGCTCGAGCAGAACGCTCACCGCGTCCGGGTCGTCGGTCTCGATGAGGAAATAGGGGAATCCGGCGCGGCTCGGGAAGTGTCGCAGGAGCTGTTCCTCCGACACCAGGAGCTCGCTTTGGAAGACGCTGGTGGCGAAGCTCGCCACCAGCTTGAGCTCGATCGGCTCCCCGCGCTCGTTCTCCATCGGGATCGTGCCGTCGAGCGGCAGCTTCAAGATCCACTGGGTGGAGTTGAAGTCGCCGATCACGGGCACCACCGCCGCGCCGAGGTCCCGGTCGAGCAGCGTCCACGGATCTTCCACGTCCTCGCTGACCTGCTGGAAAGTGAAGCCTCCGCGGTCGCGCTGGGCCCGGGGGACGCCGAGCAGTCGCGGCTGGCGCGGCTGGTAGAGGTTGAGGCAGCTCGTATCGTCGCCGGGCACGAGGCGGAAGGGCATCACCGTGGCGTCCGCGAGGGCGTCGTCGACCTCGCCCGGCAGGCCGAGCTCGAAGCGACCGTCCTTCGAACCCAAGTCCTGGGGCACCGGCACGTCAGACTGGGCCAGGAGCTGGTAGCCGCCGGCGCCGGAGTCGCGCCCTAGGTCTTCGTCCGAGAAGTCTTCCTGGAAGGCGGCCACCGTCACGATCATGAAGGTGGCGAAAGCGACCAGGGTGGTCGAGTAGAGACTCCGGCTGCGGTTGCGTCGGGTATTGGCCACCGCCATGCCGACGAGGGCGCCGGCGCCGCCGCGGGCGAGGGACCGGGACGGCCGGTCGATGAGCTGGGCGAAGAGGGCCAGCAGGCCGACCAGCAGAAGTGGCCCGGCGAGGAAGAAGATCGAGGGCTGGTTCACCTGCCCGGTGGCGACCGCGTAGCCGACGGCGCCGAAGGCGACGGTGAGGGCGACGGCGGCGGTGATCTTCGAAGCGCGTCCGGCGCGCGCTGAGCCCGACTCCGACGTCGCCTTCTTCAGCAGCTGGGGCGCCGGCACCCGGCCGACCTTGCGCACCGTGAGGAAGATGGTGAGTAAAACGACCACGATCGCGCTGATGAATCCGCCGACCAAGCTCACCGGGGTTAGGAAGAGCTCGAGACGCGACGTCCCGACGGCGGGCAGCCACCACGTCTTGAGGCCGTACATCATCGCCGACGCGTAGCCGACGGCGCCGAGCAGGCCCACCAGTCCGCCGATGACGGCGAGCACCAGGCCTTCGCGCAGCAGCATGCCGCGGACGTTTTTAGGGCGGAAGCCGACGGCCAGGCGCAGGCCGATTTCACTCACCCGCTGCTCGACCGCGAGCCCGAAGAGCAGCGCCACGAGCAGCGCGGCGGAGACGATCACGAATTGACTGAGGCCGATAAAGAGGCCGCCGAAGTCCGTCGCCCCGCCCGAGGCGCCGAGGCCTAAGGCCAGGACCGGCTGGAAGGTGAGGCCGAAGGCGGCGGTGGAAAGCCGGGTCTTGAGGGCGGCTTCGAAATCGGTGCGGAAAGCGTCGAGGGGCGTGCCGGCAGCCGGGGCCACGCGGATAGCGGTGGTGTTGCCCCAGCGCGTTTCCCACAGGCGCCGACCGTCGTCGAGGTTGACGAAGGCCTTCGGCGTGTCGCGGTAATCGTCCCAGTAGATCTCATCCTTCGGCCGGACGCGGCTGAGCGAGATCGGGAATGGGGGATCCCAATCCGACATGTCGGCGCTGCCGGCGATCCCGGGGTACTCCTGGCTGAGGGTCGAATCGGCGCCGAGGCCCGTCAGCTCGACCACGCCCTTGACGGTGAAACTTTCCGTGCGCTCGATGAGCTCTTCGCGGGGGCCGATGGCGAAGTAGACGATATCGACCGCATCGCCGACGCCGACGCCGAGGTCATCTGCGGTCCAGGTGTTCACTAGGATGTCGCCGTTCTCGAGGGTCGGAGCCGGGGAGCCGTCGGTGAGCATCATGTCGCCGAAGAGGTCATCTTGGCGCGGGTCGAGGGCGGTGACCGTGGAATACGGGACCGCCCGCGGCTCACCGTTTTCGTCGGTGCCTTCCGAGCGAAGGGAGTTCGCGAGGTAGGTGAGGACTTCGAATCGTGGAGTCTCCTGGCTCTCGGCGCGCAGCGCGGTCACCAGCGCCGGGCGCAGGACGTACTCGCCGCTCTCGACCTGGAGGTACCGCGCGTCATCGTCAGCGGCGCCCGTGGAGCCTTCGGGGCCGCCGGTCTCCGGCTCCCCTGGACCTTCGGTGACGAGCAGGCCCAGCTCTTCGAGCGTCAGCGTTTCGAGCAGCAGGGCGTCGAGCTCGGCGGCGCGACCCTGGGCCGCTTCGAGATTCTCGCCGTCGTCGCCGCCGGCGAGCACGGCGTTGACGGCGTCGTCTTGGTCGAGGGCGCGCTGGAGGTCTTCGAGCGGGACGAAGGCGTTGTACGGCGTCGACTGGTGTACCGCCAGGCCGAAGCTACCGAGTCCGGCGTCGTCGAGCACCCGCAGCACTTCGAGGCGCACCGTTTCGACGACGCTGGCGGTGTCGTCAGCAGAAAGCAGCGAGCCACTCGGGACTTCGGTCCAGCGCTTCAGCGAGAAGAGCACGGCGTCGCCGGGCTGGGCGCCGAGGGCGTCCGCCAGCCCTCGGTTGATCACCACCGGCGGGAAGAGGCCGCGTTCGCCGGCGAAGATGTCGCCGTCGGCCAGGGGCGACCCGCCCTCGATCGCCGAGGTCGCGCCGAAGAGCTCGAGGAAACGACCGTCGACGCCGGAGAGCCCGACCTGGCTGGCTCGGGTCTTGGTGTCGGCGTGCTGGGCGCTGGCCTGCAGCAGGATGGCGGGGGCGGTCTCGACCGGCGCCGCCTCGGCGAAGCGCTCTGCCGCGCTCGAGGGAAAGAAACGCTGGCCGGCGAGGGCGTGCTCGATGCCGCCCAAGCGTTCGAGGGTCAGCTGGCGCAGCGACCCGCGCACCGAGTCGCCGACGATGAGCGCACCCGCGAGCACCGCCGTCGCGACGGCGGCGCCGACGGTCACCGCGAGGTGGGTGCGCCAGTAGTGGGTCAGCTCTCGACGCATCGCCCCTCCTGCAGCTCGATGCGCCGGGCGAAGCGTCCGGCGAGATCCATGCTGTGGGTGACGACGATGAGTAGCGTCCCGGCGGCCCCGTGCATGTCGATCAGCAGATCCGACACCGTGCCGGCGGTCACCGGGTCGAGCGAGCCCGTGGGTTCGTCGCAGAGCAGCAGCGTCGGCTTGTTAATCAGCGAGCGCGCGACGGCCACGCGCTGTCGCTCGCCGCCGGAGATTTCCGCCGGTCGGTGGTCGAGGCGGTGGCCGAGCCCGACCTTATCGAGCAACTCCCGGGCATAGGCGGCGGCGTCGCCGTCGACCTGGTCGGGGAAGGCCAGGGTCGGCACCAGCACGTTCTCGAGCACCGAATATTGAGGCAGCAGGTGGTGGTCTTGGAAAATGAAACCGACCGTGCGGTTGCGGAATCGGGCGAGGCCGTCGTCGTCGAGGCTAAACGGATCGGTGCCGCCGATCGACACCGTGCCTTGACCGGGCCGGTCGAGGGTGCCGAGGATTTGCAGCAGGGTCGATTTACCTGAACCAGACGGGCCGGTGACGGCCAGGGCTTCGCCGGCCGACATGTCGAAGCTGATGCCTCGAAGCACATCGACGCCGCCGTCGACGCCGCCGTAGGTTTTGTGCAGATCGTGGACGCGGAGATCACTCACCGGGGGACTCCTTCGGGGTGGGGGCTTCTTCGAGCTGGTCAGCGAGAAATGGGGGAATAGCGACGGTTTCGAGTTTCGGGCCGTCGACGTAGCAGCAAATCGCGGTGATCTCGCCGTCGGCCACGCGGCGTCCGTCGCAGCTGAAGGCGAAACCCCAGGTCATGGACTTGGCGCCCTTGCGCTTCACGAAGACGCGGATGTCGAGGACGTCGCCGAGCTTCGCCGGGCTGCGGTACTCGCAGGTCGCCTTGACCCGCGGCCAGCCGATCTCGCGGCCTTCGTGGGTGAAGTGGACCTGCCTTTCTTCACCGAGGAGATGGCGTAGAAAGGCGTGCTCCGCCGCCTCCATGAACGCAAAGAAGCGCGAGAAATGGACGATCCGGGCCATATCCGTATCGATGAACTCGACCCGGCGGGTGGTGCGGAACTCATGCATGGGGGCTCGAACTGCTGTCGATCAGGCGGCCGCGGCGGCGCGGACGTCGCCGGAGAGCAGGCGTTGGTAGAGGTCGAGCATTTCGTCGGCCATGACCTCCGGGTTGAAGTCGCGGCGCACGACCTCGCGGCCGCGGTCGGCGAGCTGGCGCCGGCGGACGGGGTCGTCGATCAATTCGCCCAGGGCGGCCGAGAGGGCGGCGGGGGATTCCGATTCGCACAGCACGCCGCCGCCGGTGCGCTCGATCCATTCCGGGAAAGCGCCGTGGTGCGGCAGCACCACCGGCACGCCGCTGATGAGCGCCTCCGGGACGAACAGTCCCTTGGGCTCGCGGTAGACCGTCGGCACGGTGAAGACGTCGAGGCTTTGGAGGAATTCGATTTTGCCTTCACGGTCGACCTCGCCGACCCACTCGACGCGGTCGTTGAGTCCGGCTTTTTCGACTTTGGCGCGCTGCTCGGCGACGAACGCTTCGTCTTTCGGGCCGAGGTAGCCGGCGACTCGGAGTGTCGCCGTCGGGCGTTCGGGGGCGAGCAGTAGGAAAGCGTCAATCAGCTGGTGGAGGCCCTTCTCGGGCGCCTGGCGGGCCAGGTAGCCGATCACCGGGTCGGCGTTCGGGGCGCGGTCCGCGGCGTTCTTGAAATCGTCGCCGTGGATGCCGAGGCGAGCCTGGAAGGTGCGCTCGAGCGGTACGCCGTAGTCATGGGACATCAGGCGGGCGTAGTAGTCGCACGGCGCGGTGAAGGCGTCGATCTCGGTGACGCGCTCGCGAATCTCGTCGAGGCAGCGACCCTTCCAGGGCTCGACCAGGTCTTCGAGGAAGAGATCGTCGCCTTGCAGGGAGCACACGACCGGCACGTCGAGACGTTCCTTCACCCGGCGGGCGAAGCCGGCGAAGAGCAAAAGCGACACGTGCACGATGTCGGGCTTGATGTGCTCCTCCATGAAATCGATGAGCTTGTCGAGCTCCTTGGCCTGGTGCCCGGCTTCACCGCGCAGCATGGAGTGCGTCAACGCGCCCAGGTCCGAGGCGTCGGTGGTTGACTTGCCGGCCATCTTCGACACCCAGCCGAGCACGCGGCGGCTGTCGAGCAGCCGGTCCATGAAGCGGGAGTTGCGGAACATGCCGAGCTGCTGCAAATAGACGTTGAGCGCGCCGAAGAACACCTTGTCGCCCGAAACGTTGCCTTCGTCGGTGCGGGTGGGGGTGTAGGTCGGCAGCAGCGACACTTCGTGGCCGCGCTCCATGAGCGACGCGGCCAACGTGTTGTCGTGCATGCAGGTGCCGCAGTACATGCCGGCGGCGCCGGCGGTGATGTAAGCGATTTTCATGGTGAGTCTCCTCGGTTCACGCTTCGTCCGGCGGGCCTAGCCGGTTGCACGGTCGGACTCGGGGAAGAAGCGCTCGATGGTCTCGTCGGAGGGCGGGCGGGTCAGAAGCGAGACGGTGATGACGGCGATCGCCGAAGCGGCGGTCAGCACCACGACCGGCAGCACGCCGGTGCCGCCGACGGAGTAGCCGGGGACCTGCCAGCCGTCGGTGAAGAAGTAGATCCAGCCGAAGACCACGGCGCCGATGCCCGCCAAGATGCCGGCGCGGGTGGCGCGGCGCCAGTAGAGCGCGGCGACCACGAGTGGGAAGAGGGCCGAGAAGCCGGTGAATGACCACACGGCGAGGCCGAAAATAGTGGTCTTGGCGACCAGCGACAGCAGGTAGGTCAGCGTGATGATGCCGGCGACGAAAAGGCGGCCGGCGAGCACCTGCTGCCGTTCCGTCATCTGATCTTTGAAACCGTAGTGCCGGACGACGTCCTGGGAGAACATATTCGACAGCGAGAGCACCTGCGAGTCGAGGGACGACATCACCGCCGCGAAGACCCCCGCGCCGAGCAGGCCGGCGAGCAGCTCGGGGGCGTGGAGGTGGATCATCTTGATCAGCACGCCGTTCGTATCTGCCCCTTCGAGGTTCGGAAACTCCAGACGGCCGAAGACGCCCAAGAGCACGCTCGGGATCCACACGATCATCATGCACAGGGGGTAGGCCAGGATCGGCAGCTTGAAGGAGTCGAGCTTGCGCGCCGATAGCCAGTGCATGAAGAGGTGGGGGAACATGCCGGCGGAGAGCGGAATCAGCGTGTACGACAGGAACTTCGCCACCGGCAGGGTTTCCGAACGCACCACGAGGTCGGGTCGCGCCGAGGCGAGGCGGTCGATGGCGCCGCCGAAGCCGCCGAGCTGACCGACCAAGAAGAGCAGCGTCACCGAGCCGAGCACCATGAAGACGAGGGTCTGGAAGGTGTTCGCCCACGCCGTACCGCGCAGGCCGCCGGAGGTGACGTAGATCAAGACCACCACCGAGATCAGTAGGCCGCCGACCCACGACGGCACGTCGCCGCCGGTGATCTGGGTCAAGGTCAAGCCGCCGCCCATGACGCCGATGAGCAGGTAGGGCACCACCAGGGCCACCGAGACCAGGAAGAGCAGCAGGCCGATCAGGTCGGATTCGAAACGGTCGCGGAAAAATTGAGCCTGGGTCAGGTAGCCATATTTCTTGCCGATCGCCCACAGCCGGGTGCCGACGAAGAAGAAGATCAGCGGAATGACGATCGCCGACGACGATGCCATCAGCGAGAAGACGCCGATGCCGACCCGATACGACTCCGCCGACGCGCCGAGGATCGAGAACGCCGTCATATTGGTGCCGAAGAGCGACATCAAGAGCACAAACGGGCCGATGGTGCGGGTGGCGACGAAATAGTCCTCGCCGGTGCCTTTGAATAACCGTCCCGCGCCGAGGCCGACGGCGAGCACCAGGGCGAGGTAGCCGAGCAGGACCGCCAGCGTCATGACGCGGCCTCCCCGTCTCCGGATCCGCCGTCGTCGAGCCGGGTCGGCCACGCGAACTTGACGAGCAGCGCGAGCACGCCGATGGTCGCCGTGGTGTAGAGCACGTGGTACGAGAGGCCGATCGGTAGCCCGAAGAGCAAGGACGGGTTATCCATCTGCCATAGGTCGTAGCGGGCGAAGAAGAAACAGAAAACCAGGGCGTAGACGGCGCGGCGCATGGGGAGGTCCAGGGGGCTGTGAATCAGAAACCCCCGCCGGGCGGGGGAGGTGAAGGAAGCGAATCAGGCGGCGCTGGCGGCCAGCTCAGTGCCGGCTTGGTCGCCTTCGTCCGGGAGGTCCACCACCGACGTGAGATCGCGATAGAAGGCGGAGAAATCCCGGTCGAAGACGTCGCCCACGAGGATGCGAACGACCGACTGCCGATGTTCCGGGAACTGCTTGAGGAATCCGCCAAAGCTGAATTCGGGCCGGTAGAAGGCGTAGACCAGCTTGCGGAAGGCAGACATGCCGGCCAGGAGCCGCGGCTGGAAGGCGCCGAGCTGGGTCTGGGAGGTGTCGTTCTTGGCGAGGGCCTCGACCACCGTATCTCCGACCATCTCGGCGGAGCGCATGGCGAGCAGCACGCCGGTGGAGTACATCGGGTCGAGGAAGCCGAAGGCGTCCCCCGCCATCACCCAGCCGTCGCCGGCGCCTTGTTTGGTCATGTAGGAGAACTCGTTGAGCACTTTCGCTTCTTCGAGCTGGCTGGCGTTCTCGAGGCGCGGGGTGAGACCCGGGCACGCGGCGAGCTCCTCTTCGAAGATCGCCTGCGGTCCGCCCTTTCGTCCTTTGATGAGGTCGGTGACCGCGCCGACGACGCCGATGGAGACCACGTTGTCGGGAAGCGGGATGAACCAAAACCAAGACTTTTGGTCGCGGGTCTGGAGAATGAGCGTCGCACCCTCGTCGATACCTTCGTCGCGCAGGGCTCCCTTGAAGTGGGCGAAGATCGCGGCCTGGCGCAGATTCGGGTCGACGGTGCGCAGCTTGAGCTGGCGGGAAAGCAAGGCGTGCTGACCCGTGGCGTCGACCACCACTCGGGAGGCGATGTCGCGGGTCTCTCCGTCGACAAAAGCGCGCACGCCGACCGCCCGGTCACCGTCGAAGAGTATCTCTTTCACCGAGGCGTTCTGGCGGCCGGTGACGCCGTGCTCTTGGCCATTGGTGAACAGCAGCTGATCGAAGGTCGAGCGCAGCACCTGCCAGGTTTGGCTTTCGCCTTCCCCGGTTTCGTGGAAATAAAAAGGCGCGCTCGCTCTACCGGTGCCCGAGTAAAACTGCACGCTGTGCTTCTGCGGGTATTCGCTGCGCTGCATCTTTTCTTCGAGGCCGAGGCGTCGCAAGACGCCGACGGTTTCGGGGATCAGCGATTCGCCGATCTTGAAGCGAGGGAAAATTTCCCGCTCGAGCTGGAGCACGCTGTGGCCGGCGTCGGCGATGAGCGTCGAGGCGGTCGAGCCGGCGGGGCCGCCGCCGACAACGATCACGTCGTAAGCGTCTTGGAGTTGTGCGGTCGTCATGGGTGAGGTCTCCTTTGGAAGACCAGGGGGGTATGGAACATAAGAATCAAAAATCAGGTGTATCGCGCGCTGCGATGGGATTCTTCGTAAAAATTCGGGAGCAGCGAGTCGACCTGGAGCAGGCCCCGCCGCGTAAGCTCGATGCGGTCTTTGTCCACCACATCAAGCATTTCACCCTCCTGCAGGCGTTCAAAGACCGGACGCCACTCTTCGAGCGGGTCGACGCCGAACTTGTCGCGGAAGTAGGGGAAGTTGAGGGCCCCGAGCTTCATCTGGAGGATCATTTCGCGGATCAAACGCTGTTTTTTCTCGGTGACGAAGGCGCGTCCGAGGGGGAGGTCGCCGCCTTCGACGGTCTCGAGGTAGTCATTCCAGCTCGGCTTATTCTGCGCGTGGATGCCGCCGATGTGGCCGAAAGACGCGATGCCGGTGCCCATCATATCGGCGCCGTGCCACAGCGAATCACGGTAGACGAATCGACCCTTCCCGGACCTTTTATTTGACGACTTCACCAGCGTGTAGGCGCTCGACACTTCGTAGCCGTTGGCGGTGAGCTCATTGATGGCGTAGTCGTTCCACGCCCGCTTGAGCTGCCAGTCGGCCACCGGCGACTCGTGCTCGCCGGCCAGGATGCCTTTGGAGTAAACCGTATTGAAGGGTAGCTCCATCTGGTAGATCGTGACGCTGTCGGGCCCGAGGTCGATGGTCTTGGTGATCGAGTCTTTCCAGCTATCCCAGGTCTCGCCGACCATGCCTGCGATCAGGTCGATGTTGAGCTGGTCGAAGCCGGCTTCGCGGATCCACGGCAAGCAGCGGTGGATTTCCTTGACCTCGTGGGCGCGGCCGTTGTCGCGCAGGATCTGCTCATTCCAGTTTTCTACGCCCACCGACAGGCGCGTGACGCCCATCTCCCGGTAGTACTGCACCTTCTTCTGGGTCAAGGTACCCGGTTCGCACTCGAACGTGACTTCCTCAACATCGTCCCACGGGAAAACCGCCTGGACCCGCTTGAGCAGCACGTCGAGGTGCTTGATGGCCACGTAGGACGGGGTGCCGCCGCCGAAGTAAACGAAGCGAATCGGACGGTTTTGCACCGCCGCCTGTTCGGCGTAAAGCTCGACCTCGCGGCCGAGGGCGTCGAGGTAGCGCTGGATCTCTTTGGCGTTCTTGTCGACGTAGACGCGGAAGTAGCAAAACTTGCAGCGCTTGCGGCAGAACGGGATGTGAAGATAGAGGCCGAGGGGCGTTTCGGCGTGGCCCGGGTTCTGGAGCAGCGAACGGTAGTCGCGAAGGTCATCCTGTTGCCACACCGAGAAGGGCGGGTAGTTGGAGACAAAGACGCTGCCGACTTCCGTGGACGATTGGGCGCCGGGGCCGTGGACCGAGGGGCCCGGCGCGCTCTTCGCGCTCGCCGCGGCGGCTGGGTCGGTGGTGGGCTGGGTATCGGACATATCGACGGCTCCAGGTGGGGTGCGGTGGGGGTACGTCGGGTTGGATCAGTCGGACTGGAATTCGGTGGGCGTCAGGGCGCGGGGTTGGCGGCCTTCTTTGGCGCCGTACCGGTGAAAGCATAGACCGCGCCGTCGCCGGCGGCGATGACCATGATGCCGTCGGTGACCGCGGGGGATCCGATGAAGGCGTCGTCGGCGGTGAATTCCCAGGTCACCGAGCCGTCTTCGAGGCTCAGGATCTTCAAAATGCCGCTCTGGTCGGCGACGATGACGCGGTCGCCGATGATCACCGGCGACGAGTCGATCCGGGTGCGCATGGTGTGCGTCCAGCGGGGCTCTCCGGTCTTAACGTCCAAGGCGTGGATCATCTTGTCGCGGCCGCCGAGCACGGCGACCTCGGACGTGACGGCCGGCGATGCGTAGAACGGGAATTCCCGATCGGGGTGCTTATAGCGCCAGGTGACTTCATTCTTCGTCAGATCGACGCTCACCACCTCGTTGTCGAAGGTGCCGACCACCAGCTGGTCGCCGAGCACGGCGGGGCTAGCGGCGACGTAGCTGCCGATCTGGAGCGTCGAGCGCTCTTCGCCGGTCTTGGCGTCAACCCCGCGCAGGATGCCGTCGCAGCCCGAGGAGAAGATGCGGCCGTCGAGCACCGCCGGCGTGCCGTGTACGTGGCCTTCGGTCTCGACTTTGAATTTTAAGGTGCCGGTCTTTGGATCGACGCAGTAGATGGAGTTGTCGTAGGAGCCGACGACCAGGCAGTCGCCGCCGTCATAGCTCGCCCAGTTTGGGGAGGAGCTGATGCTCGACTCCGCTTCGAAGAGCCACTTGCGCTCGCCGGTCGCGGCGTCGAGGGCGTGGAGGTTGCCCAGCTCGTCGCCGAAGTAGACGGCGCCGTCGCGGACGAGGGCGGAGGACTTGATCTCTTCGCCGACTTCAGCAGTCCACTTCTCATCGCCCGTCTTGAGGTCGAGGGCGACGAAGCGGCCCGAGAGCCCGCCGATATAGACCGTGCCGTCGACGATGGCGGGCGTCGTTTCGGCGCCGTCAGGCAGACGGTGGATCCAGATGGGCTTGAGGTTTTCCGGCAGCGCTTCGGCGGCGACGCCGCGCTGTTCGGGGGAGCGCCGGAATTGGGACCAGTCGGCCGCCGCCGGGGCGGCTAAAGGGAGCAGCGTCGCCGCGGTGACGGCGGTGCTGAGCACGGTGCGGCTCAGCGTCCGGAATCGGCGGCCGGCCGGCGGAGAGGGGCTGGGGGAGATGACTTCACGCATGATGAATACCCGGTGGAAGGCGGTTCAGTAGGCGGCGTCGTAAAGCCCGAATAGGTCGGCGGCGTCGACCGAGCGGGGGTTGAACTGGGCCGTCCACTGCTCGGCGGCCTCGTGGGCGAGCTGCTCGAGGCGTCCGCGGTCGACGCCGCAGTCTTCGAGTCGGCTCGGCTGGCGGCCGGCCGCCAGCAGGCCCTCGAGGCGCTGGCTGAGGCGCTGAGCCTCCGGGGCGACGCCCTCGGGGCGGTGGCCGTTGAGGCCCGCGGCCTGCACCAGATCGCCGTAGAGCGAGTCGACCTCGCGGCCGTTGAAGCGCACCACGTGCGGCAACATGACGCCGACCGCCGTGCCGTGCACCACGCCGTAGCGGGCGGTAAGGGGGTTGGCGCAGCTATGGGCGGCGCCGAGCATCGACGCCTCGATGGCGGCGCCGGCGAAGTGGGCGCCGAGCAGCATGTCGGCGCGGGCGTCGAGGCGGGTCTTGCTTTCCTCGGCGTCGAGGGACGCCTCGAAGCTGCGCTCGATCAGCCGCCAGGCCTCCCGCGCGAAGAGCTGGGAGATGGCGTTGCGACGTCGGGTGACGTAGCTCTCGATGGCGTGGGACAGGGCGTCGATGCCGGTGACGGCGGCGACGTCCCGAGGCACGGTCGCCAGCACATCGGGGTCGAGAATGACCGTGTGGAATCGCGCTTTCCTGTCGCCGCAGGCCATCTTGCGGTGGGTCTCGGCTTGGGAGATCAAGGCGAAGCGCTGGGCCTCGCTGCCGGTGCCGGCGGTGGTCGGGACGCCGACGGACGGCAGCATGGGCCTGGTCGCTTTGTCGACTCCCCAGTAATCCTCCATCTGGCCGCCGTTGGTGTAGAGGAAGTTGATGCCCTTAGCGCAGTCCATCGAGCTGCCGCCGCCGAGGCCGATGAGCAGGTCGGCGTCGTGACGGCGCGCCGCGTCGACGCCGCGGGCGACGTGCTCGGTGGTCGGATTTTCGGCGGCGCCGTCGAAGACCGCCGGCTCGAGGCCGGCGCTGCGCAGGGCTTCCACCCCGCGCTCGACGTGGCCGGCGGCGACGAGTCCGGGGTCGGTGACCACCAGCGGCCGCCGGCCGAGCTGGGCGGCGACCTCGCCGAGGCGGTCTTCGGTGCCCGCGCCGAAGAGGACGCGGATGCCGCCGACGTCGAGCTCGAAATGACGCTCGGCGCCGGTGACGCTGTTGTCAGGGAGTGGGTGGGGAGAAGACATCATCAGATCCCGAAGTGGCGGCGCCTTACGACGCCATCTGGAAAGCGCGTTGGGCGTAGAGATCGTCGAAGAGATTGCCCTCGTGGGGTTGATCCCACGAAATCTTGTACGTCGGCATCGGACCGAGGTTGAGTCGGTCGATGTGCTGGCATTCGAGCGCCTGCTGGGTGAAGGCGTGACCTTCGGAGATCACCGAGCCGATGAGCGTCGGGCCGATGCGATCGAGGATCTCGTCTTCCGGGCAGTCGACGACGGTGACGAAGGGGAAGATGAATTCCGCCGCCGCCAGCGGGTGCTCCGGATCGCTGACGTGGATCACCGTCGGCCGCAGGAAGGTGCAGCCGCCCGCGTCGGCGACCCGGTCGCCGTCGCGGTACTTTGCGGGTAGGTCTTCGGCCCCCCGGATAATCAGCAGCTGGTCGACCAAGCGCGAGACGGCGTGGGCGACGTGGGGCTTGGGGAAAGCCGCGAGGCCCGATTCCGGATGGTCGAGCGGCCGGGCGTCGATGGTGGCGAGCTTCCGGGCCATGGCGTCGGCGATTTCCCGGCCGCGGGTCGGGGTCCAGACGCCGGAGCAGTTGATGCAGGAGCGGCCGCCGTTCATCGCCACCGATGAGGTCAGCACGTCGAGGTGGTCTTCGAAGCGCTCCGCCGCGGGGGCGTCGAAGATGATCTTCGACCAGCCCGGTCCGTGCAGCTGCACTTTGCCCGAGCCCTTCCAGGACTCGACGGTGGAGGCGTCGCCGAAGAACATGGAGCGGCCGGTCTTGACCAGCAGCTCGGAGACGGCGCTGTGGCCCGACGGATAAAGGCTGAAGGCTTCCGGCGGCGCGCCGGCCTCGATCAACGCCGTGATCATGCGGTACGGGGTCCACGGCTCGGCGCCGCCGGGGCGCAGCACGAGCTTGACCTTGAGCGGGAACGCCGGCACCCACAAGTTGTGCACGCCGGGGGAGTTATTCGGCAGGATGGCGCCGAGGGTGTCGGTGAGGCGCTGGTAGGACAGCTTTCGGCCGTGCTGTTGGCCCCAGCCGCCGTCGAGCACGGAGAGGTCGAGGCCGCGGGTCAGGCCGTCGATGACGTCTTCGACGCGGCCCATGACGTCGGTGATCTTGGCCATATTGGCCCGGCCCATATTCTTCGGCATGCCGGCGGTGGCGGCGAGCTGGTCGAGGTAGTCCTCGGGGGTCTGGGTGATCTCGGCGCCGGGGTAGAGCGGCAGCTCGGCTTCGCCGAAGAGCTTCGCCGCCCGGTGGGTGATGTCGATCAGCTCGGCGACGGTGAACTTGTCGAGCACCGCGCGGTGCTCGGCGGCCCGGTCTAGGTCACGGGCGATGATGCCGGAGAGGGCTTGGCTGACGGTGCCCAGCTGCTCGCCGGTGCGGATGTCGACGAGGGGCTGGGTCTGCAAGCTGCGGTAGGGCTTGCCGGCCCGCAGGATTGGAATATGAAAATCGGCTGCCATCTGTGCCTCCAGGATGGGCGCTCGGGGTGTGTCGATCGGGCTGAAGAAGAACTGGCGGGAAGGGCGGTAATGCTCGTGGCGGCGACGACCCGTTTTAAATAGAAGCGGCCGGGGAAAGCCGCGTCTGTCGCCGGGTCGTCGGCGTCGCGCGTGGCGTCAGTAGACGCCGACCGCGACCTGGGTCTCGAAACGGGAGAAGAGCCGCAGGTTCGAAACGCCGTCGTAGGGCGTTTCGAGCGTCGGCCGGGCGCGCTCGCCTTCGTCACGCTCGGCGAAGCGCGGCATGAAGAATTCCTTGGTGAGCGTGGTGAGCAGCACGCGGCCGGTCTCGTCGTAGCCGACGGTGCGGTCGAGGTCGTCCGGGTCGACGATCTCGAAGAGCGCGCGCGGCGCCGGCGGGTAGTAGGAGATCGTGTAGTCGCCGTCCGCCGGGTCGAAGGGTTTGGCGCGGGCGAGGCCCATGAGCGTATTGCCGTAGACCGGCACGAAGTCGGCGCCGGGGACCAGCTCTTCGCGGGCGAAGCGGTTGAATTCGGCGTTCATCTCGGTGCCGCCGCAGAAGATGCCGGTGATGCCGTAGCGCACCAGGTCGACTTTGCCGGCCAGGTGCTCGAGCAGCTTCGGCGTGGTGAAGAGGCACTTGATGTCGTGGGCACGCAGCACTTTGAGGGCCTGCATGGTGACGTGCTCTTTGTAGGCCTCGAGCTGATCCCACTGCTTGGTCTTGACCAGCTGCTTGACCCAGCGCGGGTCGAGGTCAACGTGGAAGGCGATGCCATCGCGGTGGTGGGCGAGGTGCTCGATGGCCAGGCGCAGGCGGCGCGGACCGGTGGGGCCGAGCATCAGCCAGTCGGAGCCCATCGGGAAGGTGGCGTTGTCGAGGCCGTCACCGAAAATTTCGTAGTCGGTCTCGAAGTCGTGGAGGTTGATCCGGCTCTTCGGGACGCCGGTGGTGCCGCCGGTCTCGAAGATGTAGACCGGCTCCTTGGCCAGGCCCTTGGGCACCCAGCGGCGGGCGGGGCCGCCGCGCAGCCACTCGTCTTCGAAGTGGCCGAAGAGTTTGAGGTCGTCGTAGGAGTTGACGTCCGTGAGCGGATTGAAGTCAAAGCTCTTCGCCCGGTCCAGCCAAAACTGGCAGCCGGTCTCGGGGCTGAAGTGCCAGTGGACGATCTCGCGCACGTGGGCGTCGAGGCGCTCGCGGGCGGCATTGACGGCTTCGTCAAGCTGCTGATCCTGGGTGACGGCGGCGGTGTCTTCCAAAACGGTGGCATGGCTCATGGTGTTTCAATCCTCGCTCGCGGGTGGGGAGGCGAGCATCTCGTCATTCGGGGAGGAGGTCGCCTCGGGGAGGCGGGGGCCCGGCGCCTCGGCGTCGCGGGCAGGCGACGTTGAATCGGGCGCCGGGAGGAAGCGGGGCCGCCCGGGGGGCGGTCCCGCTAGGGGGTCGGGTCAGGGACCCTTCTTCGGCTCGGCCTTCGCCTCAGCCTCGGCCTTTCCGGCTCCTTCGGCGATCGCGAAGAGACGGTTTCTGCCGAGGATGAAAAGCACGCCGTCGTGGGCGACCGGCGTCGTGTAGACGGCGGAGCCCAGGTTGTGCTCGCCGAGCACTTTCATCTCTTTGCCGGTCTCGAGCACGGCGATGTCGCCGTCTTCGTCGCCCATGTAGATCTTGCCGTCGGCGGCGTAGGCCGAACCCCAGACCGCCGCGAAGGCGTCGTAGGTCCAGTGGTGCCCGCCGGTCTGCGCGTCGAGGGCGTAGAGAAATCCGGAAAGATCGGCGATGTAGACGATGTCGTCTTCGATGGCGGCGGTCGAAATGGTGCGGTTGAATTCTTCACCGCTCCGGCGCCAGACGACGCCGCTTTCGGTGATGTCACCGCGTTTCGTAGCGTCGATGGCGTAGAAGTGGCCCGGGCCTTCACCGTGTTCCGGATCCTGGCCGACGCCGATGTAGACCTTGTCGTCGTAGATCACGCCCATCGAGATGATGTTGTTGCGCGTGCCGGAGCCGCCGAGGCGCCACTTGGAGTCTTTGGGGTTGGCGTCGAACTTCCAGAGCAGCTCGCCGTCTTCGGGCTTGAAGGAATAGACCCAGCCGTCGCCGCCGGGCATGATCACCTGGCCTTGGCCTTTGATCTCGGCGTAGGACGGGTTGGACCAGGTGCCGTGGAGGATGGCTTCGCCCGGATCCGCGTTCTCCCACGCCAGCTCACCGGTCTTCTTGTTGATGGCGATGAAGCTCGGCGCCAGGGGCGACGGGACCTGGATATGGCCTTCGTCGACGCCGTTGCCGGTCGTGATGAAGATCAGGTCGCCGACGATGATCGGCGAGCTGACGGCCAGGTTGTGGGGGAAGACGTCGAGCTCACCCATGGTGTCGTACTTCCACAGGATGTCGCCGGCGAATTCACCGGTGAATTCTTCGTCGGTGAACGGGCCGTCGTTCTCGCCGTCGCGGAAGCCTTTCATGTCGGCGGCGACGACTTCGGCGCGGTTGGAGACGTAGTAGAAGATGTCGCCTTCGATGACCGGCGTCGAGCACACGCCCTGGAGCGGCCAGTCGTGGAGCTTCGATTCCGGCAGCTTGTGGTGGATGATCTGCCACAGGAACTCACCGGATTTTTCGTCGAAGGCCATGATCACGCCCTTGTCGCCTTTGACGTCGGGGTTGCGGGCGCCTTCGTTGTTGGTGCCGATGAGCACGATGCCGTCGGAGATGATGGGGCCGGCGTAGCTCTGGGAGCCCACGGGCTGGGACCACAGAATGTTGGTGCCCTTCTTGGCGTCCCACTCCGCCGGCAGGCCGGACTCGTCAGAAACCATGTTGCGGGTGCGGTCGTAGCCGAATTGCACGAAGTCTTCGGCGAAGGCCGGGGCGGCGAGGCCCAAAGCGAGGGCGCCCAGCGTCAGGAGGCCGGCGGCTGAAGCCGCTGCCGGGGAGGTCAATTTCTTAATCATCGTTTTCTCGCTGATTTGAGATCGGTGGATAAAAACTATGGATGCGGGAATGAGGGCTTATTCCGACGCCGTAACCATCACGTTGTCGAAATAGGACTCGATCGGCGCGAAGGTGTAGATGCCGGGGGCGCCGGTCTCAATCGGCAGCGGGTCCTCCGCTTCGACGGTCCAGGCTTCGGGCTCGGCTTCGCCGCGCTTCCAGATCTTGCCGCGGATGATGGCCTTGCGATCAGCGCCTTCGCCCTTGTGGTCGACCCGGAGTTTCAAGGTGTACCAAACGCCGTGCTCCCACTCGAAGGGGAACTGCTGCATCATGCGGCGCTCGGAGCCCCAGGACAGAACCTGGATACGCTGGTGGGCGCCCTGGAGGTCCATGTAGTAGCCGTTGTTGACGACGCCGGCGTCGGTCAGGCGGCGGCCCTTCCGGTTGCCCTTGATGTCGGCCTGGACGGTGTAGCCGCTCATCGTGGTCGGGCCGAAGTACATGAACGCGCGCGGTGCGCCGCGCGGCGCCTTGGGCTGCACGAGGATCTTGTTCTCGCTGGCTTCCTCGGTGCGCACCTTGGCGCCCTTGCCGACGCCGAACCAGCCGTGGGGCGGCTTGCCGTCTTCAATATCGTCGAAGTTCCACGTCCAGGGCAGCGGGCCGGCGACGCGGACGTCGGCCATGCCGGCGAGCTCGCCCATGGAGGCGTGGACTTTGCCGTTGCGGGTGCCGGCGATCTTGGAGCCGTCGAAGCTGAGCACGCCGTCTTTGTCGATGGTGCCGGCGACGCCGTCGACCGACCACTTGACGTCGGTCACTTCGCCGAGGGAGCGGCCCATGTCATCGAAGGCATGGACGCGGAAGTCGACGGTTTCACCGTGGGTGGCGACCACCGCGTCGGGCACGATCTGTAGGGAGCTCGGCGTGCTGCCTTCGGGGGCGGGTTGCTGGTCGAATTTCCGCACGATGAAGGAGCGCGGCGTGTAAGATTTGGTCTTATCGCCGAGGGCGTAGATGCCTTCTTCGGTGGTGAAGAAGAGGCGGCCGCCGGAGATGGCGAAGGAGCCGTAGATCTCGGCGTAGCGGCCGTCCGGCACTTCGAGGTGGACCTTCGAGAGCTCCTCGCCTTGGGTCTGGCTGAGGATGACGACGTTGCCGTTGACTTCGGTGAGGTAGATCTTGCCGTCGGCGATGACCGGCGACGCTTTGCCGACGGTGCCGTAATTGGCTTCCCACTTGTCTTCGCCCGTCTTCAGGTCGATGGCGTGCAGGTTGGCCGAGTTATCGGCGATGAAGACGGTGTTGTTGTGGATCGCCGGCGAGACGTAGCCGGCCTGGAGCGCTTCTTTGCGCCACAGCTCTTTGCCGGTGATGTCGCCCTTGGCGCCGCGGATGTCGAGGGCGATGACGCGGCCCATGACGCCGGAGTCGAGGTTTTCTTCACTGTGGGAGGCGACGACGATCGGACCTTCGACGGCGACGGAGCTGTTGAGGCCGCGCTGGGAGAGGTGGAGGGTCCATAGGGTTTCGCCGGTGCGGGCGTCGAGGCTGACGATCTTGCCGCTGGCGCCGCCGCCGATCATTTGGCGACGACCGTCGACGACGGTGATCACGGGCGAGGAGTAGGTATTGAGGTCCTTCGGGGGCGCGAAGCGTTCGGACACCCAGATGACTTCGCCGGTTTTCTTGTCGAAGGCCACCCAGCGATCGCCCAGGCCGACGTTGGAGCCGAATGAGGAACCGATGACGTGGGCGATGATGCGGTCTTCATCGATGACGGGGGTATTGGTGCGCCCGCCGTAGCCGGAGGAGCGGCCGAAGTCTTCGCCGAGGCGCCACATCCAGACGGTGTTGCCGTCTTTATCGAAGGCGCCGAAGCGACCGTCGACGAATTGCAGGTAGACATAGCCGGTCTCGGCGTCGGCGGCGGGTGAGCCCCAGCCGACGCGGTTCCACGGCACGAAGGTGGCGTAAACGTTGAAGTTGCGCTGCCAGAGCAGGTCGCCGGTTTCGGCGCTCCAGCAGGCGATGGTCTCTTGGCGGGTGATGTCTTCGCCGACGCGACCATTGGCGCACACGCGACCGTCGACGACGACCGGCGTCGAGCGACCGACGAAGTCTTGGCGCCAAATGAGATTTTCGCCGTCGAGGGACCAGGTGCCGATCAGGCCGGTCTCATCGGAGATGCCGGTCTGGTGGGGGCCGCGCCAGTGGCCCCATTCATCGGCCATGAGGGCCGGAGTCAGCATCAAAGCGGCGAGCAGGAGAATCAGGGCCTGGAGGGGGAGGCTCCGGGCGGTAGGGGTTTCATTCAAAATCGGCATCCGTTTCCTCACGATGCGGTCATGGAATGGATATGGCTCATGGAATGGATTTGGCCCAGGGCCGGCGCCGATCGGTGTCCTCTCCGGGGCGGCGCATGAATTCGGGAACTCGTCCAACATCATTACGGAAGGCTTCGGCGGAGGTCCGTCTGCGGCTGTAAATAGGCCGTAAATCGGCCTCTGGAGCTCCTTCGGCCGGCCGTCTATGGGGGCGCCGAACGCGGGTTTTTTCGCATTTTTTCAAGGGCTAACGGCGTTGGATTCACCATGATTTCGCGCCATCGGGACGGATGGAGTCATCGGCGGCGCCGTCGGATCTCGTGAACTTTCGGCGCGGCACGGGCTTTTCGCATCCGCGATTGACTGTCGCCGCACGGGGGCCTACGCTCCGCCTTTCGGAGGACCCCATGAATTTATGGAACGCATCACTCGAAACCTGGATTGAAACCCTCGCGCAGACGGGCGACCGTCGCGCTTATCTCTTGGGCTCCGGCCCGGAGCTACAGATCAGTCACGACTTTTTGCGCGGTACGGCCGACGTCTTGTCGGCCGGGGATCGCGATTTCGACGCCCATGAAGGGCTTTTTTTTGAGATCGGCCGCGAGAGCTCTCACTTGCTGGCGGCTTTTGTCCACAAGACGACCCGCGGCCAGGGGGCCGGCGGACTGCGTTATTGGTCATACGAGACTTTCGAAGAGCTGACGCGCGACGGCCTGCGGCTGTCCCGCGGTATGGGACATAAGAACGCGCTGGCGGGCCTGTGGTGGGGCGGCGGCAAGGGCATCATCGCCCGGCGCCGCGACGTCGATTACCGAGATCCGGAGGTGCGGCGCGCGGTGTTCGGGGACTACGGAC
>JBCDKB010000070.1:0-25215 GCA_038747035.1 Acidobacteriota bacterium
CACTGATTCCGGAGCCCTCTCCGAACGCCACGCGCCGGCGCACCAGCCGCCCACCGGCTCCTCGGCCCCAAGACGGCGACGCAGCTGATCGAGGGTCGGCACCTCCCCGGGGTCGCCGCCACTATCGACCGCCAGGGGCTCCCCCGCCGGGCTCCATTCGACGACGCAGGCGCCGCGGGCGCCGAGGTGCTCGACCAGCATTTGCAAAGCCGCGCCGACGGTTCCGTCAGCCAGCGTCGCACCCAGGACATCGACCAGATCCATCGCCCCCGCCTCCCCGGTCCGGGGCTCGGCCCCAGAAGGAACCGAAGCCGCCAAGGTCTCGACCAAGATCGTCTCCGACGGCGGCAGGTCGGCCCACGAGCTGGCCTCGGGCGACGGCGGCTCGAAACGGATGGCGAGGGCGGCCCCGGGCTCGATGGACGACGCGGAGAGCTCCACCGGGCCGAAGGCGAGGCGAGCACCGTCCCCCGCCGCCGCCCGCTGCACCCGGGCCCCGTCGATGAAGGTGCCGTTCTTGCTCCCCAGGTCGTGGACCCGTAGCCCCGCCGAGCTCACGTCGAGGGCCGCGTGCTGCCGGGAGACGCCGACCATCGGCAGCCGGATCGAATTGTCCGGGGCGCTCCCCACCGAGTGCTCGCCTTCGGGCAGATCGAAACAGAGCGATCTCCCGTCAAAAAGACCAGACAAGCGATAGTGGGGCTTTTGCGCGTCAGTCATCACACTATCCTAGGCGTTATCCCTCTACTTTTCGGAACACCTTAGGGTTAGACCTGACTTATGCAGGGATACTTCGCCCCGACGAGCGAGGGTTCACGGCTCGACGCGGATTCCCGAAGCGGATCGCAGGTTCCCGATGGGGGTCGTTGACACCGCCGCCGGGCTCTGGTCGACTCCGGCCATGGAATTGCAAATCTGGTCGGATATCGCGTGCCCGTGGTGCTGGGTCGGCAAGAAACACCTCGAAATGGCCCTCGCGGACTTTGGGCCGGACGTCGACATCGTCTGGCGCGCCTTCGAGCTCAATCCGGAGGCCCCGGCGACGGCCCCTGAACCCGTCGACTACGCGCAGCGGCTCGCCGCGAAATACGGCATGGGCCGCCGGGACGCCGAAGGATTCATCGATCGTATGACCGGGGCGGGCCGCGACGCCGGCGTCGAGATGCGGTTCGACCGCATCCGGCCGTGCAACACCTTCAACGCCCACCGCTTGCTGGCCTGGGCCAAGACCTCCGGTCACCGGGTTGACCTGAAGGAAAGGCTCTTTCGGGCCTACCTCAACGAGGGCCGAGACCTCAATCACTCGGACACCCTGCGCGAGCTCGCCACGGACGTCGGCCTCGACGCCGACGGCGCGCTCGCGGTTCTAGCCGGCGACTCCTTCGGCAAGGAAGTCCGGATGGACCAGGCCCTGGCCCGCCAGCTCGGTATTACGGGCGTGCCATTCTTCGTCTTCGGGCGCGGACTGGCCGCCTCCGGGGCGCAGCCGCCGTCCGTGCTGCTCGACGCCTTGCAGAGGGCCCACCGCGCCGGGCAAGCCGAGGACGAGTCGTCCGCCGGGTCCCCCGACGGGGCGACCTGCGGCGCTGAGGGCTGCTGCTGAGTCCCCCATGACTGCGACCGTCCGCGAGCCGATCACCAATATCGCCGCCTACAAATTCGTCCATCTCGACGACTTGCCCGAGCTGCGGGAACGGCTGCGCCGCCGATGCCGGGACCTCGGCCTCAAGGGCACGATCCTGCTGGCGACCGAAGGCCTCAACCTCTTCGTCGCCGGGGAGGCTCGCAAGATCGAGACCTTCGTCGACGAGCTGCGGACCGATCCGCGCTTCACGGATCTCGACGTCAAACGCAGCCCCGGTGAATACCAGCCGTTTCACCGCATGCTGGTGCGGGTCAAGCACGAGATCATCGCCTTTGGCGTCGACGGCATCGAGCCAGAGCACCGGACGTCTCCGAAACTCTCGGCCCGGGATCTCAAGACCTGGCTCGACGAAGGACGTCCGCTGACCCTGCTCGACGTGCGCAACAATTTCGAAGTTGAGCTCGGGACCTTCGACGGCGCCGTCCCGATCGGCGTCGAGAACTTCCGAGACTTTCCGGACGCCGTCGGAGCCCTGCCGGCGGCGCTCAAAAAGCAGCCCGTCGTCATGTTCTGTACCGGCGGTATCCGCTGCGAAAAAGCCGGCCCGTTCATGGAGCGCGAGGGTTTCGGCGAGGTTTACCAGCTCGACGGCGGCATCCTCAAATATTTCGAAGAGTGCGGCGACGCCCACTACTCGGGCGACTGCTTTGTCTTCGACCGGCGCGTCACCCTCGACGCGTCCCTTTCGGAAACCGACACCGAGCAGTGCTTCGCCTGCCAAGCGCCGGTGACGGTCGAGCAGCAAGCGTCGCCGCGCTACGTCGTCGGCGAGTACTGCCCGCGGTGCTACTCCCAGCCGGACGAGGTCCTGGAAACGCGGCTCGCGGAGCGGCGAGAGCGGCTGAAGGAGGTCACGGCGCCTCTCCCCGGCGCCCAGCCCTATACCAACGTCAGACCGATCAACGTCCCGCAGCGCTGCGACCGGTATACCGCCCTCGATGCCCTCGACCACCTGCTGCCCCATAAAGGGCGCGCCTTCTGGCGGGAGCTCTTCCAAGCCGGACACCTCCAGCGCAACGGCGCGCCGCTCGCCGCCGACGCCGAAGTCCGCGCCGGCCAGCGCATCGACCATCTCCTCCCCGACACCGTCGAGCCCGACGTCGATCCTGACATCGAGTTTCTCTTCGAAGACTCGGCGATCCTGGTCATCGCCAAGCCCGCGCCGCTGCCCATGCACCCCGGCGGTCGCTTCAACCGCAATACGCTCTCCCACATCCTCGGGCGCGTGCTCTCCCCCGCCGTGCCGCGGCCGGCCCACCGCCTCGACGCCCACACCTCCGGGGTCGTGGTCTTCACCAAGTCCCGCCGCTACGCGGCCGCGCTCCAGCCCCAATTCGAGCGCGGCCAGGTCGAGAAGACCTACCTCGCCCGGGTCCACGGCCACCCCGACAGCGACGCGTTCGAGTGCACCGCCCCCATCACCAAGCGCGCGATCCACGGCGGCGCCCGCGCCATCGACCCGGCGGGCCTGCCGTCACACACCCGCTTCGAAGTCGTGACCCGTCACCAAGACGGCACCGCCATCGTCAAGGCCCTGCCGCGGACCGGCCGCACCCACCAGATTCGCCTCCACCTCCAGCACCTCGGCCACCCGATCCTCGGCGACCCGCTCTACGGGCCCAAGGCCCCGGCCCCAGCGAACGGGCCGACGCTATGCCTCCACGCCCAGCGCCTCGAATTCGTCCATCCCAAGACCCGCGAACGGGTCGCCTTCGAAGTCCCGGCTCCGACGTGGGCTCCTTGAGTTCGGCGAGCGCACGCATCCTCAGCCCCTAGGGCTGGGCTGAGATAGCCGGCACCGGCCCGTAGATAGCGAGTCCATCGGGCGATTCAAGCCGCTTGAGCGGCTCGAATCGCGCTTCGTCGAGTGCTGTTCTGAACTTTTTTTGGAGGGTCGCGGGTGATGTTTCGCGTTTGCCCATGAACGGCTGCGGCCGTCGTGAACAAACGCATATTCACCCTTGCTTGCTTCGGAGGCACCATGCCACGCGCACGCCTGCGAACCTTTAAATCGGCGATCCTCCCCGTGCTGCTTGTCTTGCTCACGGGGCAAGTCATCGCCACCGTGTCCTTTGATAACAGTCCCGTGGCGGTCGACGACTCGGCGACGACGGATGACGTGACCCCGATTGCCATCGACTTGCTCGCCAATGACTCGGACCCGGACGGCGATCGGCTGACGGTTTCGGTGGGGGCGGTGTCGTGCACCGGCGGCTTCACGCCGACGGTGACCGACCACGGCGACGGCAGCGTGACGTTCAGGCCGGTCGAGGGTGGCTTCGGCACCTGCACGGTGCCTTATACGCTCTCCGACGGCCGGTCGAGGGCCGAGTCGGCCACCGCCACCGTGGTGGTGAGCGCTTCGAGCGGAGGCCCCCCGGGGGACCTGGATCCGTGGCCGGCGCCCGACGAGGTTTTCTCCCAGGCCTGCCGGACCGGCGGCAGCTCGGCTGAGAACTGCTGCTGGCAAGAGATCGTCCGGGCCGTCGACTGGAAGTACCGCCAGGGGCAGGCCGGCACCTTCCCGGGCTTCGCCGAGTCGCTGGAGGTGATCAATCAGTGGGGCAATACGCCGGCGAGCGATGTCTACGACAACTCGGGTTCCGAAAACCACGGTCCGCTCTGCGCCGCGGCGAAGTACGTGTGGACCGAGGACCTCCCGGCCCAGACCGCCGCCGCCCACGTGGCGCTGCTCGAGAGCCTGCTCGACGCCCAAAATCAAGCCTCGCCGCCCGGTGCCGACTGGATGGGCAGCGAAATCTTCTCGCCGGTCTACCAGGGCTGGCTGGCGTCGGTGTGGCTGGTCGTGTACAACCACGCCGAGCAGCTCACCGCCCAGGGCGTCCCCGGCCACGTCGACCTGCGCAACAAGGCCCGCAACTGGCTGCGCACCTATTGGCATTTCAACGCCCTCGCCGCCTCGCCGCTGCCGATCCAACGCGCTGAGACCTTGACCGAAGGCGACAACGGGGGCGAGCGCATCTGGACCCATGACACTGACCTCGGGTGGAGCGGCCTGTCCCTGGGCCTCGCCGGCAGCCGCGGCGGCAACGCCGGGTGCGCGATCCCGCAGGAGCTCGGCTTCGCCGGCGCCGAAGCGGGATGCGGCGACCCCGGCGCCGTGCTGGCGCGCGCGCTCTTCGGACGGACGCAGGTCGGCCACATGCTGAACGCGCTCGCCCTCGACTGGCGGTCCCGCTCGTTCGAGCTCGACAACATGATGCAGGACTATTTCTTCGCGCCGCTCTTCGTCGCCGCCGTGTTCAATGACGCCGACGTCTACGCCCTCGACGGCGGCCGCATCTTTATGGACGAGATCGACGTCGATCCGGCGACCTTCGGCCTCGACGCGTCGGAGCAGGCGCTGCTGCGGGACTTCATCGACGGCTCGGGCCGGGACCTCAACCAGCTCAACCTGATCGTTAACAACCTGGACCAGCTCGATCCCCGAGCCCGCTGCTCGATGACGATCCGGCGAACCCAAGGCGGCACGTCGGTGTGGTTCGGCGATGACACCGTCGGCCAGGGCCGCTGCAACGTTAACGGCTGGCCCCATGCGGCGGTCACCGTCGCGGACGGCGGCGCCGCCGCCACCTATCTCTCGCCCGCCGTGTCCGCGCCTTCGGCCCGTCAACCCAACACCGACAACCTCTGCGTCGGCTCCACCTGCATCCAGCGCCTCGGCGGAGACCTGATCTACGAGATCCGCTGGCGCAACGGCCAGGCCCCCGACCTGATCAGCAGCATTCCGCCGACCGGTATCCTCATCAACGACCACCCGGCGTCGACGGCGGCGGCGCCCGGGCAGACCGTTAGCTTCTCCGTGGCGGCGAGCGCGCCGAGCCTGCCGATGGGTTTCGAGTGGCTCAAGGACGGTCAGCCGATCGTCCCCGGCGCCGGCGTCAGTATCGATTCGCCCGCCGGCACCGGCCTTTCGACCCTCACTTTGACGGGCGTCAACGCCGACGACCAGGCGTCCTACCGCGTGCGGATTTCCGCCGCCAACGTCAGCTTCCCGGTGCTGTCGAAGGGCGCGTGGCTCGCCGTCGACGACGCGGCCCAGCCGACCTGCGACCTCCAGGTGACCGGCCCGGCCGCCGGCGGCGCCCAGGTCGGCGAGGCGGTGACTTTGACCGCCGCCGTCACCGGCGCCGATGGGCTCACCGCCTATCAATGGTTCAAGAACGGCGCCCCCGTCCAGGACGCGCCGCCGCGCGTCACCGGCGCGACCTCGACCGTCCTCACCCTCGATCCGGTGCGCCTTGAAGACGCCGGCGCCTACGCCCTCACCGCCGAGCAGACCGACCTGCCGGGCTGCACCGTCACCTCCCTCCCCTCGGCCTTGACCGTGACTGAGGGCACGGGCGACGTGGTTGACGACCGCTTCCAGCTGAACGGCGTCGACCGGGTGCCTGGAGCTCCCCTCGACGGCACCTTGACCGAGACCGGCGCCCGCCAGTGGGATGCCCACCCGCCCCTGGTCTTCGGCCCGGCCGGCGGCCTGGCGGTCGAGACCGGCGCCTCGCCGAGCCACTACTCCGCCGGGGTTGAATTCGACCCCGCCGACTTCCCGAGTCGCCGCGCCCTCGAAGTCAGCGCCGACGTCACCTCCGGACGCGCCGGCGAATGGGCCGCCGTCGGTTTCGGCGCCGGACCGCTGAACGGGCTGTGGGGACAGGGACAGGTCTGGATGTTCCTCGGCCCCAACGGCAACTATGCGGTGCGCACCCGCGGCACCGCGGACCCGCCGCTCGCCTCGGGTGTAGCGACGGACTTCTCCGCGGGCGGCGTCAACACCGTGCGGCTCGAAGTCGAGCTGATCCAAGGCACGGTCTCGGCCTTCGTCAACTCCCAGCAGGTGCTTTACCGCTCGTACCTCCCCGACTTCGCCGACGGCTGGTTCCAGCCCACCCACGGCGCCCTCCAGCTCCGACTCATCAGCCCGGCGGCCCCGGGCGCCCCCACCGTCTCCCGCTTCGAGCTCGAAGCCAAAGACAGCGCCGGCGTCACGCGGAGTCCGTTCGTCGGCCAGGGGGCCTCGCTACCGGGCGCGGTCGAAGGCTGGCACTTCGACCTCGGCGGCGAAGGCGTGGGATACCACGACGTCGACGCCGTCAACGAAGGCAACGTCGAGCGCGAAGGCGGCGGCCTCGAAGGCGTCGACCTGTGGCGCTACCCCGGCTCTGACCAGGTCACCGTCCGCTCCTTCGAAACCACGGAATGGCTCGAATACACCGCCTCGGCCTCGGCGGGCGACTATCGCTTGACGATCGAGTCGATCTCGCCGACCGGCGCCTCCGTCAGCCTCGCCCTCGGCGACGGCGCCCCGCTCGGCGGCCCCTGGACGATCCCGGCCTCCGGCGAAGTGAGCCAGGTCACCGTCGGTGATGACGTCACGCTGCCGCAGCTTATGGGCGGCGGCCCGGCGCTCCGCCTCCGGGTCGAATCAGGCGAGCTCGAGCTCGTTCGATTTCGGCTGGACGTCGCCTCGGCGGCGATCGGGCCCGACGATGACGTCGTGGTGCTGCCGTTCGACACCACCGCGACCGAGCTGGTCTTCTCCTCGGATCCGCTGCTCGTCGGGGATCTGCCGCAGGGCGAAGTGCGGATCGTCGATACGCCGGGGCCGAAGGTCCAGTTCAACGGCGACACCATCACCTACTTCCCCCAGCAGAGCTTCTGGAGCCGCCGCTGGGACACGTTCACCTACCTCGCCGCCCACGTCGACGATCCGGACAACACCGCCGAGGCCGAGGTCCTGCTGCTCGCCGGCGGCCTGCTCGCCGGCGACGATTCCGCCGTGAGCCTGTGTTCGCAGGGTGCGCCGACGCTGACCCTAACCGCCGATCAGCTGCTCGGGAACGACCGGCCGTCGTCCACGGACCTGGTGCGCATCACCGGCGCCGTCGACACGCCGCCCGCCGCGGTGGCCCAGGTGACCTGGAACCCCGCCGCCCAGGCTTTCACGTTCGATCCCGGCGCCAGCTTCTGCGGCGGCGGACCGCACGCGTTCACCTATCGCGTGGAGTTAATCGACGATCCGACCTACTCGGCGATCGGCACGGTTCGGGTGTACGGCGCTAATCCGGTGGTCGCCCTCGACGACGAGGTGGATTTCCTCTTCGAGAGCTTCACCACGACCCTCGACATCGGATACGAATCGCTGCTCGAGAACGACGCGCCGACCGGCCTCGTCAGCGTCCTCGACATGGCGGCGAGCTCGACTTTCGGCGGAACGCTCACCCCGGAAGCCGGCAGCCACCGCTACGAACCCGACGCCCAATTCTGGGCCCGCGGCTGGGACGAGGCCACCTATACAGCCGCGATCGACGGCGGCGGCTCGACGGATACGGCCACGGTACGCATCACCGCCCGTCCGACGGCGGACGAGGACGTGAGCGTGACGCCGTTCACCCCCTTCGCCGGGGAGATCACCGTCTCGGAGGCGATTCTGCTCGCCAACGACGGTCCCCAGCTGACGCCGGCGGTGATCGGTCTCTTCGGCGTCGAAAACGGCGCCCGCGGCGACGCCCTGGTGCGCGATGGGCACGTCGTCTACCGACCGCGGGACGACTTCTGGCGCCACGGTCAAGACACCCTCACGTACTCCATCTGGTATCAGCCGGAGAACGACCAGGCGGACCCGGACGCCGACGCGACGGCGACCTGGACTTTCCACACGGCGACGTCCCTGGTGGCGGTGGATGACGCCTTCCGGCTCCAATACGACAGCCAGGGCCTCTTCCATTTCTTCGCCGACCAGCTGGAGCACAACGACCGGCCGGCCGGCCAGATGGAAGTGGCGGGATTCGCCGCCACGACCCTCGCCGGCGGCGGACTCCGGGAGGTGGAATGCGGCTTCGGCGTTTTCTGCGGCAAGTACGAATACACGCCACCGGCCGGCGGTCTGCCCGCGGGCTTTGACCGCGCGGAATTCCAGGTCCGCTTGACGACGGCACCCGCCGTCGTGCGCACGGGCTTCGTTTACCTCTACACCGGCGCCGCGCCGCCGCTCCTCGCGGTGGACGACCTGGTGACCGCCGGCGCCGGCGGCGATCTTGAGATCACCTTCGCGTCGGTGCTCGCCAACGACGTCGGCCCGGCCTCGGCCGTCGAGGTGGTGCAGCCCCCGGTCCACGGCCAGCTCACCACCGGCGGCGACGCCTGGACCTACCGCCCCGCCGGCGGCTTCTCGGGGATCGATTTCTTCCGCTACGTCGCGGTCGACCCGGTCACCGGCCGCCGCTCGGCGCCGGCGACCGTGGACGTGGTCCTCGAGCGTTTCGTCGACGCCGTCGACGACACGCGGCTCGTCGACCCGTCGGCCCCGTCGGTGGCGATCGATATCGCCGACCTCCTCGCCAACGACCGCGGTGGACCGGGCTCGGTATGGCTCGACGCCGTCACCCAGCCCGACCACGGCGCGCTGCTGGATTTCGGCTCGGCGCTGGTCTTCGAGCCGGACGCCGGCTTCGCCGCCGTCGGCGAGGACCGGTTCACCTATAGCGCCGTGCTCGAGAGCGGCGCCCCGCCGATGGACGAAGCGACCGTACGACTCGAAGCTTTCACCGGCTGCTCCGGGGACTTCGCGGACGATTTCGAGGACGGCGACCTGCTTGGATGGGCCGTCGAAGCCGACGGCGGCGCTAGCGTCACGGTGAACGCCGACGGTCTGCTCGAAGGACGATTCGCCGCCGAGGTCAACCTCGCGGTCTTCTCCCAGCGCGCGCGCATGACCAGCCCCGCCGGCCCCGCGCGCTCCCACGCCGGCTGGAGCTTCCTGCTCAACGCCGACGACCTGGCGCTCGCCGACGGCGAGAGCTTCAGCCTCGCCCAGGGCCGGGCGGCCGGCACGGGCAACGGCTTCCAGGTGGAAGTCCGCCGCCTCGGGGGCCTACAGATCCGCGTGCTCGCCGTGCGCGACGGCGGCGCCAAGGTGCCGTCGCCGTGGGCACCTCTGCCCGCAGGATCGCGGACGGTCTTCGTCGACTGGTGGGCCGCCGCCGCGCCGGGTCTCGACGACGGCGGCGCCCGCCTCTTCCTCGACGGCTGGCTCGCCTCCGCCGTCGGCGGCGTCGACAACGACCAGCGCCGGGTCTCCCAGCTGCGCCTGGGCGCCGTGCTCGACGTCGACCTCGGGACCGCGGGTCGTCTGCTCTTCGACGACGTGAGCTCGTGCGCCGGGGCCCGGGAACCGGTGCTCCTGTGGAGTGACGACTTCGAGGACGGCGACCTCGCGGGCTGGAATGCCGCCGTCGCCGGCGGCGGCAGCCTGACGGTGAACGCCGCGGCGGCCCTCGGGGGTCAGCTCGGACTCGACGCGGCCCTCGACGGGTCGGGACGCGCCGTTTACCTCGAAGACGGCCAGGGCGGCGGCGCCGTCCACCACTGGACGCGCTTCGCCTTCGACCCCGACGGCTTCCCCCTACCGCGGGACGGCAGCTTCCGCATGGTCGCCGCCCTCGCGCCGGGCAACCTGGCCTATGCGATCCACCTCGGCCACAGCCCCGCGGGCTTCCAGCTCCAGCTGCGGGCCCGCCAAGACAGCGGCGCCTGGGTCTTCGGACCGTGGGTCGACATCACGGACGCCGCCCACGACCTCCAGGTCGAGTGGCGATCGGCGGAGGCCGGTCTTTCGGGCGGCGCGCTCGGGCACGCCCGGCTGTGGATCGACGGCGCCCCCGTCACCGAGCTCGACGGCCTGGCGACGAGCTCGAAGCGCGTCGACCTCGTGCGCTACGGCGCGATCACCGGCATGCCGGCGGGGGCCTCGGGCCACCTGCTCTACGACGACATCCAGTCCTGGACCACGCCGTGACCCGGACTTCCAAACCTAAGGACACTCGCATGCTCCCAAACACCGAAATCCGTCGACCGCAGTCCCCGGCGTCCGGACGGCCCCGCGCCGACCGCCGACGCCGGGGGCCCGGCGGCCCGGGCCTCGCCCTCCTCGGCCTGTTTCTCCTGGTCCTTTCAATCCCCGGCTCTGCGCTCCGAGCCCAGGACGCGGCGGGCAGCGCCCCCGCGCCCCAGGTCCGGGGATCGAGCGACGAGAACGCCTTCGACTTCAGCGACGTCGACGCCGTCAACCTGATGAACGGCAACCTGACCCTCGCCATCCCCCTCGGCGCCACTTATCCGGCCGGCGGCGAGTTGAGCTATGGCTTCGAGCTGCGCTACAACGCCAACGCCTGGGACTGGATGGAGAATTGCGTCACCACCGTCGACCCGGGCGGCCAGGGGCCGCCCCCGGGGCGCACAATCTGGGACGGCGTCCCGGACCGCATGTCGAACGCGGGCATGGGCTGGAGTCTGCACTTCGGCCGCATCCTCACTCCGCAATTCGACCTCGCCAACCCCGGCCGGCGACTCACCTACGTGGCGCCCGACGGCAGCCGCCACGCGTTCTACGACGAGCTCCGCCCGGGCTATGCGCCGGGCGGCCGCTACACCCGCGACGGCACCTACATCCGGTGGCAGGAGAGCCCGGCGGGCTGCTTCGACCTGCCGGATCAGCCGACGGACGGGTGTGAGGTCGAGCTCGAATTCGCCGACGGCACGGTCCACACCCTGCGTGACGTCTACCCGGATCAGCCTTTCCCGGACTTCCGAACCGTGTCGATCGAAGATCGCTTCGGCAACGCGGTCCACATCGACTACCGGCCGGGCACGCAGCCCGTCGACTCGTCGTCGCGGTGGACCGTCTCCGACGGCTTCGGCCGGGTCCATGAAGTCGAGTTCGCCGACGGGCGTCACGACCTCCCCCTCGTTCCGACGCGCACGGTGGCGCAGCTCGCCTTCAACGGCGACGATCTGCCCCAGATCTCGTCGATCAAGATGGAGGCCTTCGGCGGCGGCGCCGCCGAGTACCGGCTGATCCACGCCGAGGTCCCGGTGGCGCGCCACAACCGGCAATATGAGTGCACGCCGGCCCAGGGCGGCGTCAGAACCGACGCCGTTTTCACGGTGCCCCATCTCGTCGCCATCGATCAACCGGCGGGCGACGACGACTGGGCCTTCGGCTACTACGTGTCGGACGATCCGGACGGCGCGAAATCGGGGAGCCTGCGCAACCTGCGGCTGCCCACCGGCGGGGGCTTCGCCTGGACCTATGGCCTCTTCGGCTTCCTGGAGAGCGCCGGCGCCACCAACCCGGAGAACATCACCGTCGGCGTGCGGGAAAAGATGATCTTCCTCGACGCCGGCGACATCCCCGCCGCCGACACATCCAGCGGCGTCGTCAACCCACCCCTGGATGCGGCGGCGGCGGACGGCGTCTGGACCTACAGCCACGAGCGGAGCCTCGCCATTAGTCCGTGGGACGGCGGCAGCCCGAATAGCGCGAATTGGACGCGGCCGTGCTTCTACGCCACCACCGTGGTCGACCCGGCGGGAACCGCGGTCAAGAGCTACTTCGTGGGCGCCCGGGAAGGCTTCCACCGGGCGGGGTCGCTCCCCTTCACACCCTGTGGGCCGACCAGCGGCAAGCTCTTCGACGTCGATGACGACGGCACGTCCGATGTCCCGTTCAACCCCGATTCACATCCCCTGGTCGAAGACACCGATCCGCCAGAGTATTTCCTGTCCAAGGAGGTCTTCGCCGCCGACGGCACGAGGCTGCGGCGGGAATTGCTGCGCTACGAATACGACCCGTTTCCGGGGGTGCCGCCCCACGGCTTCAACAGCCCGAAGACCCGGGACTACAACCCCAGAATCGCGCGCAAGCGCACGGAGTATTGGGACGATCTCCAAGGCTCTGAAAACGGCTCCAGCGGTCCGCCCCACGAGACCTGGATGCACTGGAGCGACTTCGACGGCTTCGGCCACTTCCGGCATGAAGAGCGTCGTTCGACCTTCGGAGCAGGCGGCGACCAGGACCTGTTCACGAACTACAATCCGGTCGGCTGCACCACCTACGGCGATCCGTGCCCCGCGGACCAGCGCCGGGTTCTCGACACCGATGACCCGTGGGTCCTCGAGACCTCCCGATGGTCGCTCGTCACCCAGGACCCGGACCTCCCCGGCCGCCGGCGGAGTCGGGCGATACTGACCGACTTCGACGCGGCCACCGGCTTCCTGGAGGGTCAGCGACTGCTCGCCGACGCGTCGGGCGCCGGCGACCACGACGTGCTCCGCTGCTTCACCGCGGACCCGTCGGGGCACCCGATCTTCGAACGCCACTACGGCGGAGACGGCCAAGACGTCGGCGGCGTCGACGGTTGTCCAGCGGGCGGCCTGACGCCGGTTTACGCGCGCTCCCACAGCTATTCCGGCGGCGTTCTTGAGCGCAGCTTTGACCTCGCCCCCGACGGCCAGCCTTTCTTGCTGCTCACCGACCGCACCCTCGACCCTGGGACCGGTCTGCCGAGCCGAGAGACGGGGCCCGACGGCTTCGGCGTCAACAGCCGCTACGACGCCCGCGGGCGCCTGGTCTCCCGCTGGCGGGACGAAGGGGCGACGGAGTGTCGCAGCTACCTCGCCGACCTGCCCGCCGGCCACACCGTGACGGTGGAGGAACGGGCCCCAAGCGCCGCCAACTGCGCCGCGGGCGGCGCCGCCATGACCTTCGCACGGCAGGTCTACGACGGGCTCGGCCGTTTGGCCCGGGAGGACCTGAGGCTGCCCACCGCCGGCGGTTCCGCCCTCGCCACGCGCGAGCACACCCACGACATCCTCGGCCGCCAGCTCACCCTAGGTCTGTGGACAAATGCATCGAGCTCGGCGCCGACCGACCGCACCGATTTTCTCGACTATGACGCCTTCGGCCGGGCGGCGGCGGTTCGCCGGCCGGACGGCGGCGTGACCTCGACCTCCTTCTTCGGCGATCGCTGGATCGAGACGCGGGAGGACGTCGCCACCGGGACCGGCGGAGCCGGAACCGAGACGAGCGTGCGCCGCGAGTTCCGAAACGGCCTCGGCCGCATCGTCAAGATCGAAGAGTCCCGGGCGCCCGGTGTGCGCATGCCGACCACCTTCGCCTACGACCCCGCCGGGCTCCTGACCGACGTCTGCATCAACGACCTCGACGGCGACGACTGGGCCGGCAGCTGCCCCGAGCCGGTGGGCCAACGCCGGTCCTTCGATATCGACGGGCGCGGGTTCCGGGTCGGCCACCGCCAGCCCGAGCGGGATCGATTCTCTAGCCCCGCCGGGGTCTGGAGCGCCCGCCACGGCTACGACGCCGGTGGCCAGGTAATCTGGAGCGACTTTGACGAGCAGGCCTTCGACCTCACCTACCGCTACGACCCGGCCCGGCGGCTGACCCAGGTCCTACCGGACGGGTCGAACGCGCCGTGGAAAGAGTATTTCTTCACCCGCGGGGACGCGGTTCCGGGCCCCGGTACACGGCTGCCCGGGGCCGGCCGGCTCTTCCAAACCAAGCGCCACCACGGCGCCGCCGCGGGCGGACCTTCGGCCTCCGAGCCGGTGGTGACGGAGACCTTCTTCTACAACCAGCGCGGCGGCGAGGTCTCCGCCTACCGGGTGCGGAGCAGCGACGGGCCGAGCTTTGAATCGCGCATCGACCGGCTCGACCCCCGATTCGACATCGAACGGTTGGCCTACCCCCGCTGCGACCGGCCGCCGTGCGAAGGCCTCGGCGGCCCGCCGGGCACGGCGGGGGAACGCCTCGTCGACTTCACGTACGCCGACGGTCTGGTCACCGCGGCGCCCGGCTTCGTCGACGACATCAGCTACCACTGGAACGGCGACCTCGACCGGCTCCTGCACTCGAATGGCGCCGTCGAGTCCACCCGGCTCGACGCGTCCGGGTGGCGTCTCCGGGGCATTTCGGTGACCGACGGCGGCGCGACCCTTTGGGACACCGGTGACTACGGCTATGACCCGGCGGGAAACCTCCGACAGATCGGCGCCGACGTCTTCGCCTACGACCTGCTCGGTCGCCTGGTGCGCGCGGACCTTCACTTTGAAGGCGAGACCGCCAGCCAGACCGTGGGCTACGACAACTTCGCAAACATCAGCTCGCTGGTGAACGGCGGCGCCGCCCCCCCGGGTCCGGGCACGCTGCTGCTCTCGCCGTCGACGAACCGCGTCACGGGGGCCAGCTTCGAATACGACAGCCACGGCAACGCCATCCGCTGGCCGCTCGGCGGCGTCGAGTTCACGGCGACCTTCGACCCGTTCGATCGTCAGCAGAGTCTGCAGAGCGCCGGCGTCGACGAGGGCTACCTCTACACCGCCGGCGGCGAGCGCTTCGCCACCGTCGACCGGACGAGCGGCGAGGTCGGCTACACCCCGAGGGCAGCGGACCACCAAGTCCTGCGGCGCTATCGGTCCGTCGGCGGCGAGTTTTCCATCGAGGAGGACTACGTGCACGCCGCCGGGCGGGCCGTGGCGTCGATCGACGCCGACGGCGAGGTGACCCACCTCCACGTCGATCACCTCGGATCCACCCGGCTGGTGACGCGGGCGACGCCCGCCGGCGTCGAGGTCGTGGAGAGCCACAAATACCTGCCCCTGGGCGGCGCCCTGCGTCCGCCGCAGCCCGGCGACCAGGCGCTGCAATTCACCGGCCACGAGCGGGACGCCCACGGCGCCGACGCACGGCTCGCGCTCGACTATATGCACGCCAGGTATTACGCGCCGTACTTCGGACGCTTCCTGAGCGTCGATCCGGTGATCCTCACCGAGGCGTCGCCGTCCCAGCTATGGAACCGCTACAGCTACGCCGGCAATGACCCCCTCGGCGCCATCGATCCGGACGGCGAGGCCGGCCTCGGCCTGCTGAAGAAAGGGATCAAAGTCGCATTCCACGGGGGCGACCTGGCGGCGACCTTCGCGGGCGTCATCGACGACTTCAACACCGTCACCGACTCCGAGGCGAGCCTCGGCAGGCGGGTCCTCGCCGGCGTCTCCCTGCTCACCGAAGTCGCATCGCCGATCAGCGCCCGCGACGTCGGCGCCGCGGTCGGTTTCACCGCCTTTACCCTCAAGAAAGGCGACAACTTCCTACGGACTGCCGTCGACGGGGCGATCGGGAGCACTAAAACGCTCCAGAAAATCTCCGCAAAGATCGGACATGAGCAAAAGCGGGCCGCGCACAACCTGATCAGACAACTGCTGAAAGGCAACAATAGTCCGGGGATCCGCAACACGCCCATCGGCCACGGCATGACCGAGGCCCGCGCCCGCAACGGCGCCCGGGTCGCCTTCCGCATCGTCGGAGACAAGGTGATCATCGAGGCCATTTTCGACAAGAACTCGCAGGACCGGGCGATCAACCTGCTCAAGGAGATCAAGCGGAAAGAGAGGAGGGAGAGCAAGTAGGTCGGGGGCTCGGGGGTCCGGCGGCCTGGACTCGGTCCGGGCCACCGGCCCCGAAGGTCTACGGTGACGCGACGTCGTCGGCGAGTCGCCCGAGCACCTGCCGCAGGGCGATGACCAAGGAATGGTCGTCGCCCAGGCTCGGTTCGGCGATGCCCAGGGCCTCGCCGTAGAGCTCCCGGGCCCGCCCCCGCTCGCCGGCGTGGTGGTGGGAGACCGCCAGGTTGAAGAGCATGGCCGCCAGGTCCGGGTGCTGATCGCCGAGCTCCCCGCGCATGATCGACACCGCGTCCCGCCGCAGCTCGATGGCGCGCCGGTGGTCTTGCCGCGCGGCGACGCAGCGCGCCAGGTTGTTGAGCACCACGGCGACGGACGGGTGCCGGTCGCCGAAGTGGCCGCGCTGGATCTCGAGCACCTCCTCGAAGAGCGCTTCGGCGGCGGCGAGGTCGCCGCGGCGTACCAGCAGCTCCGCCCGGTGGTTCATCGCCGTCGCCAAGTCGATGTGCCCGGGCGGCAGCACCGCCCGCAGGGTGTCGAGCACGGCCGCAAACTCGGCCTCGGCCCGTTCGAGATCTCCGCGTTCGAAGGCCACCTTGGCGAGGTTGGCCCGCGCTTCGGCGACCCGGGCGTCCTCGGCGCCGAAGACGGCGGTGCGCATCGCAAGCGCCTCGGCGAAATACGCTTCCGCGTCCTCCAGCCGCTCCTGGCGCAGCCGGAGCAGCCCGATCTGGTCGAGGGTGTAGGCGAGCAGCGGGTGGGGCTGCGGGTAGAGGCGGCGCTGGAGCGCCTCCGCTTCGAGGTAAGAGGCCTCCGCGTCCGAAAAGTCGGCCCGTCGACGCAGCGCGACGCCGAGGTTGGTGAGCGACCACGCCAGTTCCGGGTGGACACCGGGGTCTGCGAGGCCCCGCAGGAGAGACACGCTTTCCCGGTGCAGGTCGACGGCCGCATCGAGGCGTCCGAGGTCCCGCTCCAGGGTGCCGAGGGAATTCAATACGGCGGCCAGTGGCCGCGCCTCGCCGGCCAGGCGGCGAATCCCCAAGGCCTCTTCGTAATGCCGCCGGGCGCGCTCGAAATCATTGCCGCGGTGCACCGCCGACGCCAGCTGGTCGAGCGCCGCCGCGACCTCGGGGGCGTTAGCGCCGTGCAGCCGCCGACGCATCGAGACCGCGTCCTCCAGCAGCCCCGTCGCCTCGGCCGGACGGTCGGCGTCGTGCAGCGCCTGGGCCCAAAGCTCCATCGCCTCCGCAACCTCCGGGTGGTCGCCGCGGTGCAGACTCCGCCGCGTCTCGAGGGCGCTCTCGAGCAGCTCCGACGCCAGCGGCGACAGGCCGAGGCTGGTGTAGACCCGGCCCATCGTGACCTCCAGGTCGGCCTGGAGCTCGGGCTGGTCGGCGAGCCCGGCGATGCGGTCACGGCCGCTATCCAGCACCTCCCGCGCCGGCAGGTCGTCGCCCCGGGAGCGGCCCGGATCCGCGTTCTCGAAAATCTCAACGAGGGTCTCCGTCACCGCCGTCGCGCGGTCCCGCTCGCGCAGGGTTTCGGCCCGCTGTAGGACCAAGCCGAGGATCAAGACGGCTTGCCCGATGAAGGCGATGAGCGCGATCGTGACCGGCAGGCGGTGGCGACGCACGAATCGTCCGGCGAGGTAGAGCGCCGAGTCCCCCCGCGCCAGCACCGGCAGGCCATCGAGGTGGCGGGTGAGGTCTTGGGCGAGGGCCTCGGCGGATCCGTAGCGTCGCTCCGGCTCCTTCGCCAACGCGGTGGCGACGATGCTGTCGAGGTCGCCGCGCAGACTTCGGGACCACTGGAGGCGTCCCCGCGACCCGGGCTCTCCAAATTCGACGCCGGACTCCGGATCCTCCAGCTCGACGATCGACGACGACGGGAGCTGAGGGATCTCCTCGACCAGGCGCCGCAAGGCCCGGTCCGTCGGCAGGTGCGAGACGACCAGCGGCCGCCGGCCGGCGAGCAGCTCGTAGAGCAGAACGCCGAGCGAGTAAATGTCGCTCGCCGTGGTCACGGAAAGGCCCTGGACCTGCTCGGGGCTGGCGTATTCCCGCGTCATCGGCGCCTGGCCCGGAGCCGTCATCGCCGTGGCGCCGAGGCCGTCGACGTGCTCGGGCCCGAGGGGCTTGGCGATGCCGAAATCGAGCAGCTTCGGCTCGCCGGCGTCGGTGACCAGAATATTGCCGGGCTTGAGGTCGCGGTGCACCACCAAGCGCTGGTGGGCGGCGTGGACCGCATCACACACTTTGATCATCAGGCGAAGCCGAGCTCGGATATCGAGGCCGTACCGACGGCAAAAGACGTCGATGGGCACGCCTTCGATGTGCTCCATCACCAAATATGGTCGACCGTCCGGGGCTTCGCCGCCGTCGAGCAGCCGGGCGATATTGGGATGGTCGAGCTCGGCGAGGATCTGGCGCTCGCGCTCGAAGCGACGGACCACCGCCGGGCCGTCGAGGTCGAGGCGGACGAGCTTGATCGCAACCCGCTGCTGGTACACCTGGTCGGCGCGCACCGCCAGGTAAACCGAGCCCATGCCGCCGGCGCCCAGGGGGCCGAGCCAGTGGTATTTCTCGAGCTGCGGCAGCGTCGCCGGCAGATCCGTCCAGCCGACGGTCGCACCGGCGCCGCCGGCGGCGAGGAAAGTCTCCTCAGCCGCCTCGCCGTGGGCGCCGAGCAGCGACAGCACTTCGTCGAGCAGCTCCGCGTCGTCCCCGGCCCGCTCCGCGACGAGCCCCCGGCGCTCGCCGGCTTCGACCTCAAGCGCCGCGCAGAATAGGCGCTGCACCTCCTGCCAACGCTCCGGACTCACGACGGGCCACGCAGCTCCCGGTAGAGCCACGAGCGCGCCAGCGCCCAGTCGGCGCTCACCAGCGACTCGCTGATCTCCAGAATCTCGGCGGTTTCTCCGATCGTCAGGCCGCCGAAATATCGCAGCTCCACGATCCGGGCCTGCCGCGGGCTGCGGCGCGCCAGCTCTTCCAGCAGATCATCGAGCGCGATCAGGTCGACCCCTCCCGCCGCCGCGACGTCCCCCAGGTCCTCGAGCGCCACGGGGATGACGCCGTCGCCGCGCTTCTGGGCGTTCTTACCCCGGGCGTGGTCGACCAGGATCCGGCGCATCGTCTGGGCCGCGAAGCCGAAGAAATGGGCCCGATTCCGCCACTGCACGCGACGTCGGTCCACCAGTCGCAGGTAAACCTCGTTCACCAGCGCGGTGGGCTGCAAGGTGTGGCCGCTACGCTCCCGGGCGAGCTGGCCCCGCGCCTGATCCCGGAGGTGGCCGTGCACCACCCCCATCAACCGGTCCCGAGCCGCCGCGTCCCCTTCACCCCAGGCTAAGAGGAGGTCTGTGACATCCGCCGGCGGCCGCGGATCGGGGGCTTTATCCACTTCTGAGGAGTCCATGCATTCCCTTTAGACGTCAGATCGGCACCTGCCGCGCGACGCCGCATTATAAATTCCAGAAATTCCCCGAACCTCTGGAAGGTCGCCGCTCTTTTCTCGCCTATCTTAGAAAGAACACCTCAGGCGGCGAAGGCCACTTGGGGCATAGGAGAAATCATGTTTTTAAGATCCATTGTCAAGAAGACTTGTTCGAGCACACTGATACTTGCGGCTTTCCTGGTCACCGGCAGCCAGGCCGCCGCCGACACGGTGACACTAGAGATCGAGCGCCTCGATGCCAACACCGCGCCCTGGTCCGCCCTCGGCATTCCCGCGACGTCCCACCAGCTGACGATCGTCGACGGGCCCGCCCACGGGTCGCTATCGGTCAACGCCGCGGCGCGGACGATTGAGTTTCAACCCGACCTTGAATTTTGGACCCTCGAGCACGACCGCTTCGAGGTCGAACACAGCGGCCTGTCGGCGCCGGAGTCCATCACCGCCTTGGTGGTCGCCATCGACGAGGCCCCCGTCAAGGTCTCAGGCTTCGAGATTGGAGACCTGGAACCCGTCGACGGCGGAGATCCGATCGACATCAGCGCCGCCGGCGCTCTCCTCGGCGCCCGCGGCATTTACCGCGATCTAGCCAGCGGCCAGCCGCCGGGATTCGGCATCTTCGGCTGGCAAGAGCTCGGCTTCGATTCGCCGAATACCGACCCCACCGGCAACGCGGCGAGCGGTGAGATCCACATCACGATCGATACGCCTCCCGATGACCCTCCGGGGCAGAACCCGGGACCGGTCCCCAATTTCTGGACGCTCTTCAGCACTTTCGGCGCGGCATCGCCCGTCGCCGCGAGCGTGCGCGTCGGCCACGACGCCAGCACTGGCGCCAATCTGCTCCGGGCCCGGTTCACCGGCAACGGCGTGGACCTTAAGACCGACCCATGGGCGGCGCCGCTGGCGCCGGGCCTCCACCGGGTGCGATTCGAGCTCAGGAACGGCGGCTTGCGCCTCTGGATCGACGACCGCGCGACAACCGAGCTCAGCGACCCTTCTATCTTCAAAAGCACCGCGGGCCTTTCATTCGGCTACTTGGACGGCATCGTCGACCGGCCGCACACCCTCAAGATCGACCAGCTCGTGACCTACACCGGGTCTGAGCGCGCGGTCTGGCAACTCGGGCTCGCCGACGACTTCGAGGTGGATTTCAGCCAGTGGGCGCAGCTCTCTGAGGGCGCGGGCACCGTGGAGCTCACCCGGTCCGCCCAGCGCCTGCGGCTCCACCTCGACGGCACCCTCGGCTGGGGATCCTACGTCCGGGACTCGGAGCTCGCGGCCGCCGGCGACGTCTCCGTCCGCTTTCGATTCGATACGTCGTCCCTGACCATGGGCGCCGGCGAGCAGCTTTTCCTGCTGGTCGGCTACCCGGGCGATCCGGTCGCCAACAATCATCTGCAGCTGCGACTGCGCCCGGATGGCCAAGACTTCGAGGTCCGGCTTGACGCCAAGGATGACCTCGGTGCGGTGCACGCCACCCCGTGGCACAGCACCCCCCGCGGCGACCATCTGCTCGAGATCCGCTGGCGCGCCGCCACGGAGACCGGCGTCGCGGACGGCTACGTGCGCCTCTTCGTCGACGGCGCCTTCGCCGGCGAAGCCCTCGGCATCGAAAATCCGGCGGCGGTCATCGAAGCCTTGAGGCTCGGCGCCCTGGGGGTCGACGACGGCACCTTCGGCACCCTCGAGATCGACGACTACGTCTCCTGGCAGCGCTCACCGTCCGAGTGAACGCCCCCGTCGGCGGCCAGCCCCGGGGCCGCCGACGGTTTTCGCTCGAGCAGTCCCTCGCTGGAGGACCCTGGACAGATCCAGGGACCAGTGCTTTCGACACCGAAACCCGGATCGATAGAATGCACTGGCCATAAATGCATCGTCTCCACGAATAGGCCGGGTGATTTGACTCAATCCGGGGCGAATTCCCCTATTCATTTGGGGACGCCCATGGAAAGGATCCCTTCATGACACGTTCCCGTCTCGCCGTGCTCGCCCTGCTCTTCACTGCCCTGGTCGCCGTCCCAGCTTTCGCCGCGGAGAGCGCGGCGCCAGCGGCCGACGTCCAGGCGGCGATCGCCCTCCCCGCGTCTGAAGCTCCGCCCGCCGCCGAAAACCCGGCGGCCAGCTGCGGCGCCGCGGAAGCCGCGCTCAACGCCGCCGGCGTCCCCCTCACCGCCGTCGCCACCCAGGCCGCCATGATCCGCTGCAACTGCAATCAGGATAGCGACTGCAAATCCAGGTGCGGCGGCGACGACAACGAAGAAACCACCGGCACCTGCTTCATCGCCCCCCTGTGCAGCAATTTCCCGACCTTCACCGGCACGTGCATCTGCAAGAAAACCGGCGAGCCCATCGACATCGAGCCGGTCGGCGGCCCGTAGGCTGACCCGCCCGGCTTGGAAAAGAAGGGGCCCCGGCGCTATGCCGGGGCCTTTTCACGTTCAGCGGGTCTGTCGGCCTCAGCGGCCGGGCTGACCGTCGCCGGTGAAGTGCTGGTGAAGCGCCGTGGTGACCCAGGTGGCGAAGAGAAAGATCGACGCCGGCACGACGATGCCGATCACCGGCCACCGGGGTCTCTCTTCGCCCTCCGTCGGCGCCCCCGGACTCGTCGCTGCCGTCGAATCCGGCGCCGCCGACTCTGCGATCGACGGCGGTGCCTCGGTCGCCTGGGGGTCGGCGACCGCCGCCTCTCGAGCCACCGGATCCTGCGGCATCTCCGCCAGCTGACTCACCACCAGGCCGCCGGCGGCCAGGGCCGCGAAGACCGCGGCGATGACCATCCAGGCCCTCGGGGTCATGATGCGATCGGCGCCGACGGTCCTCCGGCGGTAGTTGGCATAGGCCAGGAAGAGGCCCAGGGAGCTCACTCCGTAGGCCATCAGCATGCCCACGATCTTGCCCATCGCTTCGCTCATCGTGCTTCCTCCTGCCAGCCGGTCTTGCGATTCACGCGCTCGAGATACTCCGCCTGGCCTTGCTCGAAGGCGAGCGACATCGCTTTCAGCTTCGGATCGATCACTTTAAACGTCAAGGCGCCGCAGATCATCGCCCCCAGCAGGCAAGCGAAGCCCCAAGGCCTCATCAACAGCGCCCCGGCGACGCCGATCGCCACCAGCACGTAGCAGGCCGCGGAAAACGCGGAGGCGATGACGTCGTGGCGCGTCCACATATCCGCCTCTTCGGGCGTCCACTCTTTGTGGAAGAGACCGTGCGACTTATGACTCTCCGTCTCGGGAACCCTCCCCTGCCGGATCGCCTCCGCCCGCACCGGCCCCCAGAAGCCGGCCGGCCGCGCCTGGACGTAATAGTCAACCAGGTGGTCCAGGTCGTCGGGCTCGGTGAGGAAACAAACCGGCACGTAGACCAGCCCAACCAGGAACGCGAGCAGCCAGAAATTCGCCCAGTCCGGCAGCGCCGGCAAGACGCCCAGGGCCGGCAGCACAAAAACCACCAGCCAGCTCATCACCAAATTGGCGATCCAGCTCGAAAGGTAGGCCCAGGAGTTGAACCGCCACCACAGGACCTGCAGGATCGACGGCACCCAGATGCCCGCCGCCTGGAGCCATAGGGCAAAGATCAGCCACTTGGTGATGTCCTGCATGGTGAGGCCCAGGACGAAGCTGCCCGCCAGAATAAAGAACGTATTCCAGCGGCCGACCGTGACCAGCTTCGACTCGCTGGCTTTGGGATTGATGTAGTGGTGGTAGAGGTCCCGCGTCGCGTAGAGCGCGCCGAGGTTGAGGTGGGTCGAGATCGTCGAGAGGTGGATGGCGATAATCGCCGCGAAGAGCATGCCCACCAAGCCCGCCGGCAGGTAGTCGAAGCCGAGTCGGAACCATCCGAACTCATACTCGCTCTGCTCCGGGATCGCCGGGAAAAGCACGAAAAAAGCGAGGATCGACACCGCCCAGAAAGAGTTGCGGAAGATCGCCGCTAGGCCGCCGGCCCAGATCGAGTAGGAGGCGTCGCGCACGGTCCGGGCGCTTTGGATACGCTGCGCCTCGGGGTACCAGTCGATGAAGTTGCCCATGCCGAGGCCGCCGAGCAGCGCCATCACCAGCAGCGTGATCACATCGAGGGCGTAGAACTGATTCGGATCAAGTCCCATGAAGGCGTCGAAGTGGAAGGGGTTCGTTCGCCAGCCCTCCCCTAAACCCGAGAGCTTGTCGACGATGGCGGTGGGCCCGCCGGCCTCGGCGATGCCCCACAGCGACACCAGGGTGATCACCGCAAAGCTGATCAGTCCCTGCTGGAAATCGGCCATCACCACGCCCCAATAGCCGGAGAAGAGGACGTAGACAGCGCACACCGACGTAAAAAGCACGATCCCCACCCAGCTCGGCCATCCGAAAAGATAGATACAGACCTTACCCATCGCCGCCGACACCCAGGCGACGACGAACATATTCATGAAGGTCTGCCAGCCGGCGAGCCAGCCGCGCAGCAGCTCGGCGCCCATCCCTGAGTAGCGCAGGTTCTGCCACTCCGCCTGGCTCATGGCCAGCGATCGGCGGAAGATGCGCGTCGAGACGAACGGCGAGATGGCGCACCACGCTGAGAAGAACGGATACCAAATGCCGCGCAGACCCCAACGGTAGATCGTGCCGGTGATCCACATCGGCGTGTCCGTGGCGGTGTGGGTGGCGTAGACGGACGTCGCCGGCAGCCACCACGGGAGGCCGCGGCCTGCGAGGAAGAAATCAGCTTCGCTGCGTTTACCGAGGCGGTAGAAAATGATGCCGCACAGGATCATCAGGCCGATGAAGAGCCCGGTCCAGATCCAATCGAGCGGCACGAGTTGCACGATGGACGACGCGTCCGACATGGAGACCCCGTTCTTTGCTCGTTAGTCGTCATGGGCTCGCCCGGAGGCAGCCCGCTCGATAAACGCCACGGGCCATTCCGCCGACTTCAGTCGGTCAGCGCGCCGGATCCCAGAGTCGTTCTCGGTTTTTTGGGTGGTTAGCGGACGTAGGCTACACGAACCTTCGCTTCACGTCATCGCCGGCCACCCCGCGCCGCTCCGCGCTCGCCGTGCCGTCGCTCCGAACCGCCCGGGCCGGTCGAAGAAGCTAGAGCAATGTGCCCTTAATCGTCGAGATGATGCCGATCACGCCGCTGACCAAGAAAACGATCGCCCAAATAATCGCCAGGATGCTGATCAGTATCGCCGCGACGCTGTCGGTAATGCTGACCAAGAAAGTCGGCGGGAAGCTGTGCAGGAAAGTCACAATAAGCATGGCGAGGAACGACGTGCCGACCAAAGCGATCAGTCCGAGGTTAAGAAGAAAACGCTCGTTGGCCACGACCAGGCAAATGACAAGAACGATTTTCAGAAACATCACGATCGCCACCAAGGCGGCGCCTTTGGTGGTGTCAAAGTCGGCGTAGATCGCAAAATAGGCCAGCGTCCCGAATGGGATCGCCATCAAGAGAGTCACCATCAAGATCAGACTCACCAGCGCCTTCAAAATCGTAATGAGCGCTAAGAGTGCAGTGACCAGGCCAGCCAGGCATGAGACGCACCCCTGCAGCTTGGCGATCAGCCGCGCTGAAATCAAAAGCGGTAGGTTGAAGAGCAGCAGCGTAAGAAGAAGCAAGACGTCCAGCTGCACGAGCGCCGCCACCGCGTAGCCCGGCGGCTTTTCGCCGTCCGCCCCCACCAGGTCCTCGATCGCCGAAAAGCCCGTCGGGATCTTCAGGTTCTTGGGCTTGAGCCACTCCGGCACCTTGACTTTGGGCGCCTTGATCTCGGGCTTCTTGAACTCAGGTTTCTTAAGCTCCGGTTTCTTGAGCTCAGGCTTGCCGATCTTCGGCTTCTCCGGGCCTTTGATCTC
>JBCDKB010000071.1:0-25168 GCA_038747035.1 Acidobacteriota bacterium
ATCGAGGATCGTGATCAGGTGGCGCGTCTCGGCGACCTTGTAGGTGAAGTTCTTGATGTAGGAGCGAAGCCAGGTGAAGAAAAGGCGGTCGCCTTCCTTTTCGCCGCGCTTCTCCTGGAGCTGCTGACGGATGGCGTGGATCACCAGCGGTCCGCGGCCGTAGAGCAGGGCGTAGCGGTGGTTCCGGCCGAGGTCCGCGCCCACGATGTGGTGGGCGAGGTACACGCTCGAAGCGTCGCCGACCCGCTCCGAGAGCTTCTTCCACTGCTGGAGCTGGCGATCGAAGAGGCGCTTCCCTTTGCGCTTATTCGACATCTTCTGTTCGATGCAGATCGCCGAGCTGTAGTCCGCCAGGCTTTCGGAAAGCCAATTCTCTTCCCCGCGCACGACCTTGGCGACGTGGGGGAACCAGGCGTGGGCGACCTCGTGGGCGAGCCGTTCGTTGGTGCCGCGGGACAGGTAGGAGCCGATGAGCTTTTCGCTATCGAGGCGGGCGGAGGCCTGGGTCAGGAACGCTTCCTGGTTGACGAAGATCATGCCCGGCGGCGCCTGGGCCCAGCCCCACTGATTCATCTCGATCACCTGGAGGTCCTGGAACGGATAGGGGACTCCGAGCCAGGCGCCCAAGCAGTCCATGGATGAGAGGATCACCTGCGCCACGCGGTCGGCTTCCTTTTCCTTCACCGCGGCGTAGCTTGAAACGTGCACCCGGGCCGTTTCGTGCTCGTGGCTCAGCGTCTGGTGCTTGCCGGCGAGCACCATCGCAAACCCCATCGGCGCTTTCAGGCGCGTTTTGACGCGGCTCGTCTTGTCGTTCTTCTCATGCTCCAGCACCTCGCCGGCGGCGAAAACGGAGTACGGCGCGAGCACCTCCGCCGACGTGCGGACTTCGGCCCATTCCTCACCGGCGATGCCCGGCTTCAAATACCAGGCGTTTCCGCCGAGGCGCCAGTAGTTGTCCCCCGACGGGCGCACCAGGATATTGCCCTCGGCCTTGGCTTCCACGAGGAAGGACTCGCCGGCTTTGGCGGGGCGGGGCAGCGGAATGAAAATCTCCTGCCCGTAGCGGTGATAATCCACCGGCCGGCCGTCGAGCGTCAGGTTTGAGAGCTCGAACGGCATCCAGTCGTTGCCGTCGAAAACGCCGTTGGAGAGACGCAGGGACAGCACTTGCAGACCTTCGGCCTGGACCTGGAGGCGCGTCTTCGTCGTGACCTGGGCGCGGTCGCGCTCCACTTCGCGCATATCGATATCGGTCTCGGTGGACACGAACTCGATCATCGGGCCCTGCCACCACGGCACGCCTATCGGCTGCACGATGAGCCGGGAGCTGAAGCGCTTGCGGGAAAACGGATTGTTGCCCAGCGAGCGGGGGTCATCGAGCAGGCTCAGCGACTCGTTGAGGCTCGAAGGTTGGGGATCCACGTCGAGCACGAGGTCTTCGCTCTTGCCGCGGATCAGCGCCCAGCGATAGCCGGCGTGGCCGTGGCGTGAGGTGCGCAGGAAGTCCCGACCCGGATTGGACGAGTATTTCTCCTCCAGGGCCTCCCGGAGCCACTCCGGCAGCGCCTGACCCTCGACCGAATCGATCGGTCCGGCGAGCTCAAGATCCCGTCCCCAGACGGCCATGCCCTGGATCGGCGTCGTCAGCACCAGGCCGTCACCGGCCTCTTTGACGTCGATACCCTTTGTTTCCTTGAGGTTGGTGCGCGCCGGCGCGACCGAGAATTTGTCCTCGACGCGGTAGGTCAAGGTCCCGGGACCGTCGAGCACGTAGCCGGCGGGCTCACCCGCGACGGCGAAGACCCAGAGCGTCGCCGGCGCCTGCGGCCGGACCTCGGCCCGCCCGACCGTCAGCGTCTCCGGTGCGGCCATGGTGCCGATCACCGACGGGTTCTCAATGGCGTGGAATTCATCCGAGAGCTTCGGGGCGGACGGTGCCCCCGCCCCGGCATCGGCCGCCGCAGGCATAGCGAAAAGCGCCGCCGCCAGCAGTGGTGTGGCGCCGCGAAGGCGGCGGAATCGTCGACGAAGGGGGGCGGCGCTAGGTCGGGGTTGAGCTAGTGCGTTTACCCCTCCGTCAGCGGCCGTGGAATAGGTCTTACCGGACATAGAATTCTCCTCAGTAGGGCAAGCTTCAGCGTCGTGTCAGGTCTGATGCTGAGCCGACGGGACGGGCCGACTCTATCCTGATCGGGACGGGGGGCTCTCTGAGGGTCCCCGAGGTCTCTTGGAGCGAGCGCCATGGGGGCGGAATCTCGGGTGGGACTCTCAAGACCCGACGGTGCCCGATCAGGTCTATGGGTAGAGGCGCTTATCAGCGACCGGGCGGCTCACTCGACCGTGAATCCGCCTTTCGTGCTCTACTCCCGGTCGGGCCAGAAAATTCTGAAAATCCGGCCAAGCCTAAACGCAGCGGTCGGCTATCCAAGCCAGTGCGTGTCGTCGAGGGAACGGCACCGCTTCGCCTGATGGCCCCCGAGGTCCGTGGGTCCTGAGGTTCCGCGGTTGCCCCTAGCCCCGCCACTTGACCGGCGTCAGCTCGACGGTCTCGGGGATCTTGGCCCCGTCGCCGGTGGCGAGCCAGCGGTCCATGGCCTCGCGGAACGCCGGGGAGTCTTCCAGGGCTTCGCGGATGGCGCCGTGGGAGCCGCCTTCGACGGTGACGAAGTGGTGGTTCGCGAAGTAGGGGCGGAGCTCTAAGGCGTTTTCGTAGGGGGTGCCGATGTCCCAGGTGCCTTGGACGAGGACTGTGGGGACTTCGGTGGTGAAGGGGGAGCGGAACGCTTCGCCGAGGTCGCCGTCCCAGCCGCGGCAGAAGTTGTCGAGTCGACTCCAGGTGGGGCCGAGCGTCGAGGCCGCGGGGTCTCGGCGGAGGACTTCGCCGCGGGCGGCGCTGAGGCCGGAGCCGCAGTCGTATTGCAGATAGGCGGCGTCTTCAAAGTCGGTGCTCATGAGGTTCCACAGGTGGCGATCCGCGGCCTCCGTGAGGTCGCCTTCGAGCATGTCGAGGAGGACGAGCGGCCAGCGCGGCATGCGGAAACGAAAGAAGACCAAGCCCCGGGTTCCGGCGAGCATCTGGCGGAGGTCGCCGGGGCCGAGGCTGATCTCGACGGGGGAGCCCTCGACTGGATCTTCGACCTCAACCGCGATCGGCTCTTTTTCGGCCCTCTCGATCAGCCGGCGGTAGGCCTCGAGAAAGCCACCTTCCGGAATGCGATCGGCGAGGGCGGGGGAGGCTTCGGCGGCGGCGGCGATGCGTTCGAGGGTGGCGAGCACGGCGCTCGGCATGTCGTAGGTGTGGTCCGGGCCTTCGAGGCTGGCGAGCACCGCACGGTCGACGATCTCGGGGTGATGACGAATAACGGACATGCCCCAGTGGGAGCCGAAGCTGACGCCGCGCAGCTGGACCTTTCCGTAGCCCAGGAGCCGGACGATGTCGGCGACGTCGGCCGAGGCTTCGAGGACGTTGAAGCCAAAGGGGTCCAGGCCGGCGTCCCGCCACTTCTGCCGGCAGGCGCGGGCGGCGTCTTGGATGGCTCGACTCCGCGTCGGAGGATCCTGGGCCTCGTCGCGGGTGAGTTGCCGAGACGGTTCGCACGGCGTGGGTGTGGAACTACCGAAGCCGCGCTGTCCGGGGACGATGACGTCGGTGATGCGGGTGTAGCGGGTGAGGCGATCTTCGAAATAGCCGGTATCTGCGAGCCGGGGGGCGAGGCCTTCGTAGCCCGGTCCGCCGTGGAGTATGACAAGCGGCGGTGTGTCGGGGGAGGCTTCGGCGTCGCGGCGGAACCGGAAGAACTCGACGTCAACGCTTGGACCCGACGGCTGGTCACGGCGGAGGGGCGCTTTCAAGACGCCGCGATCATAAGAACGGGTGCCGCCGTCTTCGAGGTCGAGGGACTCTTCAAAGAGCTCAATCGACGCCGGGGTCGATGCCGGTGCATCGCCGTCCGTGGATACGCCCCCGCCGTCGGCCGCCGGCTCGGGGCTGCCGCCACAGCCGAGGAAGGGGGCGGCGAGGAACGGCAGGATCAGGAGTAGGGGGCGTGCGAGTCGTGGAAGGGATCGTGGGGTCGTCATCGGTCCTTATCCTTCTCGGTTGGCGAGCAGGACCCGCCGGAGCAGGTCTTCCAGGGTTTTTCGTTCATCAGAATGGAGTGAAGACACCGAAGCTTCCGCGTCGAGGAAACGGGCCTCGATGGCCCGGTCGATGAGCTCGCGGCCGCTTTCCGTCAGCCGGACGGCGCGTCCGCGGTGGTCCTCAGGAATCAGGATCCGCTCGACGAGACCGTTCTTTTCCAAGCGCTTGAGACACGCCGTCAGCGAGCCGGACTGGATCAGGACCGACTTCAGCAGCACCGAAGGACGGAGCTCGAAGGGCGGGCCGGATCGGCGCAGCGTCGCCAGCGTGTCGAGGTCGGAGTAGCCAAGCCCGTAGGGCGCAAGCAGGGTATTCGCCCGCTTCTTCAGCAGCTCGCCAAGCACGACGAGCCGGCCGACGATGCCCATGGCGGCGAGGTCCAAGTCTGGGCGTTCACGGTCCCAATCAGCTTGCAACCTGTCGACGAGATCTTGGGAAGCGTTGGGTGGGGTCTTCATATCGTGATTCTTGACGGTGAATATCTTGATGTCAAGATACTTTTCGTCGAGATAAGCTCTGGGCCACTCTTCCCGGTCGCGGCGCCGAGCTGTCAAAATGACTACCGAGACCAAACCATCCCTAAATCGCAGGAAATGTCGAGGATCGGCCTATGGAAACGCTCGCGGACGTCATGGAGGCACTAGAGGCGAAAGGAAGCGCTGATCGCGTCAAGCTCTTCGCCAAGCACGGCGCACCGTCGGACAATATGTTCGGCGTCAAGGTCGCGGACCTGAAGGTCATCGCGAAAAAAATCAAAGGCCGTCAAGACCTCGCCGGGGCGCTCTACGGGACGGGCAACGGCGATGCGATGTACCTCGCCGGCCTGGTGGCGCGCGGCGCCGAGATGAGCCGAGAAGAGCTCGACGCCTGGGCCAAGAGCTCGACGTGGCAGACCGTTTCCGAGTATCCGATCGCCTGGCTGGCGACCGAGCACGCAGAGGCCCGGGAGATCGCCCTGGGGTGGATCGACTCCGACGACGAGGCGGTCGCCTCATCCGGCTGGTGTACCTACACCGGCCACGTCGCGGTAACGCCTGACGCGGAGCTTGACCTCGGGGAAATCAAAGCCCTGCTGGCTCGCATCGAAGACTCGATCGACGCCGCCCCGAACCGGGTCAAATACACGATGAACGGCTTCGTCATTTCCGTCGGCTGCTACGTCACGCCGCTCGTTGACGTGGCGAAGGCCACGGCGGAGCGCTTGGGCAAAGTTTCGGTCGACATGAACGGAACCGCTTGCAAAGTGCCGCTCGCCGGCGCTTATATCGAAAAGGTCGAAAAGGCGGGGCGCCTCGGTAAAAAGCGCAAGACGATCCGCTGCTAGCCGGGTCGGTTGCGGGGGAGGGGCGACCGGGAGACTTCTCTAGCGGGACTCTGGCCACGGCCCGCCACGCCGCGCTGGCTCGGGCGGAGTGAGGTCCCGCCCGAGCTCCAGATCATGGGAATTCGTTATCCGCGGGGTTCGCCGGCTTTGGGGCGGTCCCGCCGCGACCTAGAACTCAGAGTCGCAGATCATCGTTTGGTCGCAGAACGGATCTTGGCCTTCCTCGGGGCAGTAGAACTCGGCGCCGCCCCAAGAGGTCCGCCCGCAGGCGTCCGTGATGCGGACTTGTACGGCATTGAACTGGCCGGCGGAACAATTCGGGAAACCGAAGGAACCGGACATCGAGGATCCGGAGGAGGACCAGCTGCTGGCCGGGCCCCAGTAGCTCCAGTTCGAAAAGGTGTACGGCGAGGCTCCGCTGTTGCCGCGGGCGGTGCATTGGAAACTCGATGAGGAGGCGGAGCAGCTCAGGCTGACCCACGGATTATTCCCGGCTGCATAGTTGAGGACAGGATAGCCAACCGTCGCCATCCAGTTGGCGGCCATATAGATGGCCGCACCGCCGCCGGTACTTCCGCTGTGGATGCCGTAGGCTTTGTCGCCGACAAACCACGGTCCGCCGCTATCACCTGAATCAGCGAGATTGCCGTTCCCAATGACGGTGATGAACGTGCTTCGGCCCCTCGGCACGTAGCTCGGGCAGTAGTTGCGCCCCCAGATGATGCCGCACGTGTGGCCGGTGGTGTTCCCGTGTTTGCAGACAAAGGTTCCGACGGCTTGGGAGTCTCGTCCGACGGAACCCGTGACGGTTCGAAAGGCCGTTCCGTCAAAGACCTCGTTGCTCACCGTGTCGGAGCACGTTCCGGAATGCCACTGGACGTCGTGGCTCCCTGCGTAGTGTTCGGCTTGGAAGGTGAGCGGATTTGATGAATTCTCGAAGTGTTGGGAGTTGTTGCAGTGCCCGGCCGTCGCGATGCCAAGCCGACCCGTGGGCGTACGCACGGTGAAGCCGGCGGTGCAGGTCCGCAAGTGGCGACCGCCGCGGAGGAGTGCGTCTGGCTCCGCCAGCGATTCCACCTGCTGCGTTCTCACGCGAGCCGGCAGGGTGAACCGTTGCTCGGCCATCGTGGCCGCCAGCCTGGCCGAATCGTCGGATTCAATGACGACCGCGCCCGTCCGGATGTCGATCGAGAGGTCGGCCTTAAGGCCGGTGGTCTGAAGAAAGGTTCGGACCGTGTCTTGCTGGGCCAGCAGCTCGGCCTGGGTGACGGAGGCGGCCTCGACCTTCACCAGCCGCGCTAGATCCTTCCTCAGATTCTTCCGGAGCAGCGGCCGCAGCATGTCCGCGTCGGTCGAGCTTACGGTGATCTTGAATTCAGGCTCGTGGTCGATCCAAAGTCCGCCGAAGGTCTTGGCCGCTTCTTGGGTGAGCCGCTCATCCAAGGCGCCCGCTTCGTGTTGCAGAACTAGGCGGCGCTTGGCTTCGTCGAGGTCCACGTTGAAATAGGCCGCGTAGGCCTCGGCGTCGCGCAAGAAACCGTCGGTGAAGGACTGGCTTTGGGCGCTCGAGACGGTGCAGAACACAATCAATGCGGTAGCGCAGGCGAGCAGGGATGGTGATCTGGAATGCTTCTTCAGCACGGGAACCTCCGGGGTCGGTCGGTTGAAAGAGCGGAGGTCGGATTAATAGCACAACTTTAAGCATTAGATCGGATATTTAGATAATTACGGTGGTCGATTGCGCCCCAGCGAGCTCAGGCCACGGAGCTCAATGCTTCTTTGTCGCGCTAGGGCTTCAAGCGTAGGATGGAGGGCAAGGCCATGCCCAAGCCTGGATTCTCACAATCTGATGAAGAGAACGGGGGCCCCTGCAGAGCCCAGGAGGACGACGTTGAGTCATCGACTGAACCGCAAGCGGATTTTTCTGGCCGGGATTGTCGTGTTCCTGGCTTTCGGCGTCATGGGAATCTTCGTCCACGGTTTTTGGCTCGGAGCGACGTACTCAAGCCTCATGGGTGACGTCTGGCGAACGGCGGAGGATTTGAATTCCAAAGCCTGGATCATGCATTCCACCGCCCTGCTTTTCAGCTTCATCTACGCCTACCTCTTCGCCAGGGGATACCGGGGAGGCGGTTGGAAGGAAGGGCTCTGGTTCGGATTCGTGGCCTATTTCTTCGTCGGCTTCCAGGCGGTGTTCCACGCCTACGCGACCTATCCGATTCCCTTGGAGCTGGCGCTCAAGTGGTTTGCGTCGGGCTTGCCCATGAGTATGCTGCTCGGGGTGTTAGCGAGCCTCGTGTACAAGCCTTTGATCGAGGAATCGGGTGCGGAGTCCGAGATGAGGAGCGGAGCCTAGTCGATGCCATTCCCGGTGCAGGAACGCTATATCGAAGCCGTGGAGACGAAGCTGGGCGTCAAGCTTCCCCAGGACTACCGCCAAAAGCTGATGCGGGAGAACGGCGGCGAGCTGGCGCTGCCCCCCGACCACTGGGAGCTTTTTCCGGTGCTGGATACGAGCCATAAGAAAAGGCTGAAGAGGACCTGCAACGACATTGTGCTCGAGACCAAAAACTCGCAGAAATGGGCCGGCTTTCCTCCCCAAGGCGTGGCGATCGGAACCAACGGCGGCGGCGACAAGCTCGTGTTCATGCCTTCGGCCAGCGACCCTCTCCAGCTGGCCCCTGACCTGCTCCGGTGGGATCACGAGACCGGTCGACTCCATCGCATCCCCTCGACCTTGGATGAGCTCTTCCCCCGAGCCGAATGACGGAGCTCCGCGTCGGTGGTTGGAGCGCTAGACGATCCGCCGCTGGATGGGCCGGGCGTCACGGGCCCGAGCGGGCGACGTCTTCGAAGAGATCTTGGTAGCGGTCCGTGACGTGTTCCCACGTGCCCTCGGAGAGCGCGCGGCGCCGGGCCGCCTCCCCGAGCTTCCGGCGGGCTCCGTCGTCGAGGAAGAGCTCCGCGATGGCGTCGGCGGTGGCGTCGGGGTCTTCAAGCGGCACGCCGACGCCCGTCTCGCCGTGCACGATGGCTTCCATCAGGCCGGACGACGCAGAGACCACCGCGGGCTTGCCGCACAGCGCCGCTTCGATGACGCCGATGCCGTAGCCTTCAAATTCTTCGGCGGTGTGCCGGCTAGTCATCGTGAAGACGTCGCACGCGTTATAGAGCTCGAGCAGGCGTTCGCCGTCGACGCGGCCGACGAAGTGCACGTGCTCCTTAACGCCGAGCTCAGCCGCCAGCGCCTCGAGCTGGGGGCGACGGGTGGGGAGGCCGACCACTAGATAGCGGGCGTCTGGGGCTTTTGCGAGGACCCTCGGCATGGCGCGGATCACGATGTCTTGGCCTTTGCGCTCCGTCATATTGCCGACGGTCAGCAGGATGCGCCGGTCCGCGAGGCCGAGGTCGGCTCGGACGGCCTCGACGCGTTCCGGCGGCAGGGGCCGGAAGTGCTCGGCGTCGGCGCCGTTCGTGATCACCTGCTCCCGGCGGGGCTTGACGCCCATGGCGCGTAGTCTTTGCAGGGAGAAGCTGCTCACCGCGACCACCGCCGAGGTGGCGCCGAAGAATCGACGTTTGATCGGGCGTTCCCACCGACGCGGCAAGCGCCCGTGCTCGACGCCGACGGAGGGGATGCCGTATTTCCGGGCGCACCACGCGCCGACGTAGACCGCCGGATCACCGCTCGCCAGCAGCACGTCGGGCTTGAGCTCTTTCGCCCAGCGCGCCAGGGTGCGGGCGCGGGAGAGCGCACGCCGGGCGCGGCCGGGCATTGGCGGCAGCGTCACGACGTCAAACGGCTGGGCATTGTTCCAGGCCTCGATTTCCCCGTCGCCGACGTAGGCTTGGGGCGTCAGCACCGTGATCCTCCAGCCGCGTCGCGCGAGCTGGAGGCAGATATGGCTGCCGTGGGTGCCGATGCCCCCGGGTCCCGGGGGAAACTCGGTGGTGACGAAGAGGAGCTTCAAGGCGTTGACCGGCGACGAGGCGGGTGGCGACTCAGGAATCGCCGACCGGGCCGACGGCGATGGACGTGGAGACAAAGGATCCTTGCCCGGCGGCCCGATCCCAGACCCCGACGCCGATGACGTAGCCGCTCGGCAAGAGCTGAAGCTGCATCGCGAGGTCGAGCAGGTCCCGGTCCGCAGGCCGCGGGGTGCGGTAAATGCGGGTGACCGGCGAACCGCCCCGATATTCCGGGCTGCGGGCGACCACCATGACCTCGAGCTCCGCCAGCTCGCCCTCGGCCGTCGGCAGGTAGGTGACGGAATCGGCGGGCAGGCGCACGATCAGCGGCAGCTCTACGGCCTCTCCGGCCGACCGCGGCGTGCCGCTCGCCAGGCGGACCTGGAGGGGATTTTGCGACTCGCCCAGGTGGATGGCGCTCATCACCTGTTCGAAGAGCCGGCGGCGGACCGAGCGCAACTCGAGGCTGTCCCGGTGGCGCACCGAGAGCCGGTCGCCGCGCACGTCAACCTTCAGGCGCATCGTGCCTTCGCGGCGAGACGCCGGCGGCGTGATGCCGAGTGAATAGAACGTGCCGAGGTCTTCCGCCATCGAGTCGAGGGCCTTCTCGAAGCGGTTGCGGTTGACGTAGGCCTCGCCGCCGGTCTGCTGCGCCAGCTGCTCGAGGCCGTCGCGGCTCGATTGGCGGAGCGCCCGGTCGAAGGCGCCGTTGACCCGCACGTCGCCGGTGCCTTGGTCGACGCCATAGCCCGAATCGACCCGCAGGCCGCTCGGCTGGAGCGTGTAGAGCGTCACCTGGCCGGCGTTGGCGCGGGCCGCCACCTGGTCGAAGGTGGTCGAGATCTCTTCGGAGGCGATGTCGCCCGGCAGCGCGTCGATGGAGTTGGGGCACAGGCCTTGCACCAGCTCCAGCAGATCCTGGCCGGGGCGCGTCTCGAGGGTATCGCCGACGTAGAGCACCGCTTTATAACCGTCGAGTCCCGCCAGGAAGGAGCTCACCTCTTCCAAATAGCTCAAGCTGACCCGGGCGCGGGCCGAGGCGCGCTGGGCGTAGGTGACGACTTCTTGCTCGGCGTTGCTTTCGAAGAATTGGCAGGGGTCCCTATCGGTGAGCTGCCGACCTTCGTCCCACAGGCGCCACAGGCGCTGGACGACCAGCTTCTTGCTGCCGGTCGAGCGCTCGACGCCCGTGGGCGCCGTGCGCAGCTTCTTGAGGGCCCGGTCGACGTCCCGGGCGCTCGAGCCGACGGGCAGCACCTGACGCAGGTCGGTGAGCTGCTGCAAGATCAAGAGCGACTCGGGATCGAGGCCGCCGTCGCCGAGCCATTCCCGCAGGTCCTTGATCACCCGCCGACGGTCGAGGGTCCCCATGTGCAATTCGTCGATGTAGACGATGAGGCGACTCTGCTGGCTCGCCGCCGTCGTCACCGCCGACGATGAGGAAGCACCGACGCCTCCACCGGCGGCGTCGACGGATTCGATCTCCGCCTCGGGGCGAGTCTGGAGCTGGACCGTCGCGGGGACCTCTGAGGTGTCGCCGCCGCGGCCTTCAAAGAGGTTGGTGATCTGGGCCGGCTCTCCGTCGAGCTCGACCGAAAAATCCGACGGGCGAAGCCCGGTGACCGGATTCCCGTCCCGGTCCGTCACCCACACCCTGACGTTCACCACCTCGACGTCGATCACTTCGCCATAGGTGGCCGCCGTCGCCGTCGCCTCCTGCGCCCCGGCGGTGGCCGGCGCCATACCGGCGACCAGCAGGGCGAGCAGGCCGAAGCCCAATAAGGGGAGGGCGGCGTCCCGGGCGGACGGGGGCTGGGCGGTGACGGTCGATGTCGTTCGATGGTGATCCATGGCTCTACTTTGACACAGCCGGGGCCGGCGGGGTCGGATCCGCCGCGCCGCGCCCGGTGTGCGGTCGCGGCTCGGGCGGAAGCGTCCGCCAATAGAGATGACTCAAGTGGACGGGCCGGTTGACAACGGTCGAAATATCGTCGTCCGCGCGGGTGACCAGCGCGCGATAGCGCAAAGCGCGGAGGCGGGAACCCCGCCACGACCGCTGGACGTACTCGGGCGGCAGCGGCCCGCGGCCGCCGTGGGCATTGGCGAGCGCGAGGCGGCGGATGCCCAGGGGGCGGCATAGCGTCTCTTCCAAGGCCGCGAGCAGGGCCGAGCGGAGTGCTTCGGTTTGGCGGCGGAGATAGAGACCGTTGAGCAGGACCGCCGGCAGTCCATCGTGACCGAGGCCGAAGCCCCCGAAAACGAATCCGCGCGGCCTCCATCCGTCGGACTCCCGCCGTTCGACGTGGAAGCAGAAAGACAGCGGGTCCTTCCACAGGTAGAGGACCCACCAGCCGAGGTCGTGGATACGGTAGCTGGTCTTCGAGCTGTTGTAGCAGCAGTTGACGCAGTCGGCGAAGTTGAGAAACGTCAGCACGTCCCGACGCTTGTCGAGGTGGACTAAGCGATGTCGGCCCCCGGCGTCGCCGGGCGGCAGCTCGACGGTGCGGAAGGCTTCCGCAGCCGGGTGGCGGCCGGCGAGCAGTCTCTGAAATAGCGCGCGGGCTCGGGCGCCGCGGACCCTGCCTTCGGGCACCAGCCGATCCACCAGACGCCACAGGCAGGGCTCGTCGACCTGCTGCCCGCCTTTGAGCCTCATGAGCGCCCGGCGGAGGTCCGCGTCGGCTCGGGCGGGACGCGTCGCCGCCGTCCTCCGCGGGTGGAGCCAGTGGAGGCGCGGCAGCGCCATCGAGTCCCGCAGGAGCGCGGTGGGGAGGCGGTCTAGCGGCCCGTCCAAAATGGAGTCTAGGCGTCGCCGGCTGTGGTGGACCGCCCGCCCGCCGGTGGACGGCATGCCGGACGCGATTTCCCCGAGGCAGCACCGGATCGCCCCTGCGCTCGGCACTCCCCCCGGCGCCCCCGGCTGGGCCTCGAGCCACTGCTCGAGCCACCGCTCGCCGTCGCTGTGCGTGAAGTGGCGGCGGAGGCGATCAACGAAGCGACACCAGAGATCCGTGAAGCCGGCGTCGAGCACCCGGTGCGCCTCGAGCTGGCGGAGCGCCGAAACGATCGGCGGCGCGGGGTTGAAGAGCAGCGTCAGCTGACTTTGGAAGAGCAGACGGGCCGCCCTCCTGGGCGCCAGCGACGTCAACACGGCGAGGGCTTCCCCGAAGACGTCGGTCGGTTGCACCGCGGCCTCGAGAACGCGGGCCAGGCGATCGATGGCCAGGGAGCCGCCGAGGTTCGACAGGGTCCGCAGGCGGGAATGCACCACGCGGCGCTCCGCGGGCACGCCGTCTAGCAGCCAAGCCTTCAGGACATGCTTGATCGCCGTGAGCAGCACCCGGCGCCGCGGCTTCGCGTGCGGCGACCAGGAGAGCCCCTCGTCGAAGAAGGAGCGTTCGGCGGAGAGCGGGTCCTGGAAGGCTTCCGACCGCACCGGCGCCGTCGGGTTCGCCCCGCCCGCGGCGAGCCCGCGGATGAATGCCTGCGACAGTCGCCCCGGGATCTGCGGACCGGAAGTCTTGCCGATCCTCCGGGCGCGCAAGGAAAGCCACTCGCACCACATCGGCTCCACAGCCCGAGGTTCTATGCGCTGGATCAAGGGCACGGCCGCCGCCGGATCGACTCCGCGCCGGTCGAGGTCCCTGAGCCAAGCCCGGGACGCGTCGCGACCGCAGACGAGTCGGCTGAGTCGCTCCGGCCACAGGCCAAGGGCGTCGAAGGTGGCCGGTCCGTCGCCGACGCCGCGGGGTTTTTCGAGGGCGTACCGGAGACCTAGGGCGGTCCACCGCTGTTCCAGGGTCGGCGTGCCCGGGAGCCAGGTCGCCAGGTCGTCGTGGGCGCGGGGCCTCGAGTGGCGACGCGGCGGCCGGTATCGGCGGAAGATCTCAAGGTCGAGCTCGGCGAGGAGGATCAGCTTCTCTTCACGGCGGGCGTCCTGGAACGGGGCGGAGAGCAGCCGCCGCGCTTGTCGGCATTGACCCTTCCGGATGAGCTCGCGGGCGATCAAGAGACGACCGCGCTCGTGCTGCGCTCCGCGGCCGATCGTGCCGAGGGCGCGGTATGCGTCGTCGAGTCGTCCCGCTTCGACGCTCGAGAGGAGGATCCGCAGCCAGGCCAGCTGACGTTCGCTGCGGTGCCGAATCGACCGCACCGCCCCGGCGGCGTTCGCATAGCCGCGGGTCCGATAGACCGCCGCCGCCCGGTGGGCGAGGGCCGTCTGCCGATCGACGCGTCCGAGCTGCGCCAGCACCGCCTCGGCTTGGGACCAGCGGTCTTCGACGTCTGTCGCAGACCGGCCGAACCCTTCCGCCATGGCCAGATAGCGGGGAAGACTGGTGGGAAAGCTCTCGTCGAAGGGGGGAGCCACGAATTTGAGCGTCGATCCGGTTCCCTCGAGCCCGAGTCGGACGAGCCGTCTGATGTGGTGGCGCCGGGAGGGCTCTCGCCAGTTTTTGGCGAAGGCGCGGGCCCGAGCGACGTCGCCGCCTGCAAGCAGCGACCGGGCGAAGAGGTGCTGCGACCGTCGGCGTGGAGCCGAGAGCGTGGCCGCGAGGTCTTGGACCCGGTCGGCGGGGCGGGAACCGAGCCATTGCGGCAGCAGCTCCCGGACCTGAGGGGCGATCTCCCAAAGGACGTCGGCGCTGCGCCGCGCGAGGATCGAGTCCAGGCACCCACGGAGCTCCGACCGGAGGGGATCGGTGGACAGGCCCAGCTCTTTCGCCGCGGTGGTCAGGGCGATGAGCGCCCGCAGACGCAGGCGTGGCTGCTTGAGCAGGTGCGAGGTGAGGCGGAGCTCGCTGAGCTCGGCTGCACCTCGAGAGACATGGACGCCGGTCCCTAGACCGGTCGTTGAACCGAAAGCGTGGGGGGTCATCGTGCGCTTCTCCGAATGGAAGGCACGGGACAGCGTCGATCGAACCGCCGGAGGGGCGGTTGTCGAGTGAGCGACTGGAATCTAAACGGGCCGCACGCCGCCCCGCGCCCCGTTAAAAGTGGAGGCTTCGGGAGCTGCGCGGAGGACTAGGTGAAGTTGAAGAAAAAGCGCATTGGCGTGGCCCTTAGGCAATTCAAACCGTCGAGAGGGTATCCTCGATATCCTCTGAGATCAAGCCGACAGTCGGCGTTCTCGGATCCGCGAACCTCACTTAGGCCGGAGAATCATGAAGTTTACCCCCCATTGCCTGACGCTGCTTGGCTTGATCTTGGGTCTCCAGACTGCCCCAGCCCACGCCCGCGACGAGGGCGTTGTGCTCTACGAACACGAAGACTTCCGGGGTCGGCAGGTCCTGCTCCGCAGCGACGCCCGGGACCTCAACGGTCTGCCGGTTTCCAATGACCGGGCGAGCTCGATTCGGGTCGACCGTGGCTGTGTCGCGATCCTCTACGCCGACGAGGATTTCCGCGGCCGCAGCATCGAAGTGCGCGGCGATGTCGCCGACCTCGGTCGCACGCCGATCGGCAACGACCGACTCTCGTCGATCGAAGTGAACTGCCGGGGCGGCTGGAGCGAAGGCCGCCGCGATCGGGTGGACCGCAGGCGCGACCGGCGAGACGAGCAGGACGACTGGCGGGGTCGACGCGGCGTGATCCTCTACGAAGACGAGGGCTTCCGGGGCCGCTCGGAATTCTTCGACCGCGACACCGACAGCCTCGTGAGGAGCCGGATCGGCAACGACCGGGTCAGCTCGGTTCGGGTGTCCCCAGGTTGCCAGGTGACGCTTTTTGAGAACGAGCGCTTCTACGGCGATAGCTCCGCCCTCGAACGCGACGAACCGTCCCTCAGCCGCACCCGGATCGGCAATGACCGGACGTCCTCGCTCACCGTGCGGTGCGCCGGCCGCGGCGGCAATACCGGAAGCGACTACGGCTGGGGCGAAGGCATCGTGATCTACGCCGACGCCGACTTCAGCGGCCGCAGCGAGAATTTCACCCGCGACGTCCGGGACTTCAAGCGCACGTCGATCGGCAATGACCGGGCGAGCTCGATCCGACTCGCCCGCGGCTGCGTCGCATGGCTCTACCAAGACGCGGACTTCCGCGGCGCCGAGACCCGGATCTCCGGCGACGTCGAGAACCTGGGCAATACCCGGCTGGGCAATGACCGGCTGTCGTCGATGCGGCTTGAGTGCCGCGGGCGCCGATATTGAGTCCTGCGTCGGATGAACTCAATGTGTCGGAGGCCGAAAGACTGCGGGGCCACAATGAAACAATCTTTACCCGCTTTAACAGTCGCATAACCGCAGCTAGCACGGGTCTTCCTTAGGCTGTTGGTGGCCGCGGCGGCGCTCCCCCTGGAGCGATAAACCGCCGGCCTCCCACCTAAGGAACGACCCCATGTTGAGATATTTAACGACCGAAGAGTCGATTCAAGAAATGAAGGGCCGCGCTCGGCGGAGCGCGGCGTCGCTGGCGACGGCCCTCGTGGCCGTCGGCACCGTCGGCTGCGCCGGGCTCGCAACGCCCCGGCCCTCGATCGAAGGCGTCGAAGTGCCCGGCACCTGGTCGGAAGCGGGATCCGCCGCCTTCGTCGGCCAGGACCCGAGCCTCGACGAGCTCGCCGCCTGGTGGCGCCAGCTCGACGATCCCATCCTCGACGAGCTCGTGGAGCGCGCCGTCGCGGGCAATATAGACCTCGAAATCGGCGTGACCCGACTCGAAGAGGCGCGGGCCCTGCGGGGCCTCGCCAAGGCCGACCTCGGACCGTCGATCTCGGCGAACGCCAGCGGCGCCCGGAATGAAGCCCTCGGCGACGCCGCGCCGTCCACCGAGAGCTACGGGGCGAGCGTTGACATGGCGTGGGAGGTCGATCTCTTCGGCGCCAATCGCCAAGCCCTCGCCGCGCGCCAAGCCGACCTCGAAGCGGAGGTCGAGAACCTCCGCGCCCTCCGCGCGTTGATCGCGGCTGAGACCGTGGTCGCCTACGCCGACCTGCGGGTGGCGGAGGCCCGCCTAGAGGTCCTGGACCGAAGTCTCGAGAGCCGGGAAGAAAGCGCGCGCCTCGTCGAGTGGCGGGAGCAGGCGGGCCTGGCGTCGACGCTCGAGGTCAACCAGGTGAAGAGTCAGCTGCACCAGGCGCGGGCGGGACGTCCGGTGATCGAACAGTCCCGGGTGTCGGCGCGCCTGCGCCTCGACGTGCTCGCGGGCGAGGCGCCGGGGGCGCTGGACGCCGTGCTCGCGGCACCGTCGGCGGCCCCGATCCCCGCACCGCCTTCCCTGATCGCGGTCGGCATTCCGGCGGATGCGTTGCGCCGTCGGCCCGACGTGCGCTCGGCGGAGCGGAGCCTCGAAGCGGCGTGGGCGAGGCTCGGCTCGGCGGAGGCGGCGCGCTACCCGCGTCTTCAGCTCACCGCGTCCCTCGACTCCCGCTCGCCGACGGTCGACGAGCTCTTTGACCTCGATTCGCTCTTCGGCAACCTGATCGCCGGGCTCGCGGCGCCGATCTTTGAATCGGGACGCATCGACCAAAACATCGCGGTCCGCGACGCCCAGTGGCGCCGCGCGGCGCTGTCTTACGAGGGGACGGTGCTCGACGCGCTGGCCGAGGTCGAAAGGTCGCTGTCGGCCGTCGACACCGCCCGCCGGAGGATCCTCTCCCTGAGAGAAGCCACCGCCGCCGCCGCCGAAGCCGCCGAGCTCGCGGACCAGCGTTACGCCGCGGGTTTGGTGGACGTGCTCTCCGTGCTCGAGACCGAGCAGACCGTTTTCACCAGTGAAGAACAGCTGGTCATCGCCAAAGGTGACCTCATGACCGCATTTGGAACCCTCTACCGCGCCCTCGGCGGCGGGTGGGAAACCGATACTGATACCGCAGACCCCGAAGGGACGACCGATGCCTGATATGCAACACGATTCGAACGGCCCGGGCCGCACCGAGACCAGATCCGAAGTGAGCTCTCCGAGCAGTCCGGAGATCCATCCGGACGAGATCGATCGCCTCCTGGCCACGAACCCCCGAGGTCGCCGCGGGCTTTGGCTGGCCGCCTTCGGCCTCTTAGCCCTCGCCGCCGTGCTCTTCGCCCGTCCCCAAGACGACGTGCGCCGCTACGGCACCGAAGCGGTGGAGCGGCGGGACTTGACGGCGATCGTTTCCGCCACCGGCAAGCTCGAGCCGACGGATCAAGTGGACGTCGGCAGCGAAATTTCCGGCATCGTGGCCGACGTCACCGTCAGCACCAACGACCGGGTCGCCGCCGGCCAGATCTTGGCCCGCATCGACACGACCAAGCTCGAGCAGCAGGTCGCCCGGAGCCGGGCGTCGCTGCTCTCGGCGCAGGCCAATCTGTCGCAGGCCCTAGCGACCCAGGCGGAGGTCGCCGCCGACCTGGAACGGTTGGAGGAGGTGCACCGGCTGTCGGACGGTCGCGTGCCGTCAAAGACCGAGCTCGACTCCGCCCGCGCGGCCCAGCTGCGGGCTGACGCCGCGGTGGAGCTGGCGAGGGCGGGCGTCGCCGAATCCGAGGCGAGCGTGGTCTCCGGCGAGATCGACCTCGAGAAGAGCGTCATCCGCTCTCCCATCGACGGCGTAGTCCTGGACCGTCGCGTCGAGCCGGGGCAGACCGTCGCGGCGTCGTTCCAGGCGCCGATTCTGTTCACCATCGGCCACGACCTGAGCCGCATGAACCTCACGGTCTACGTCTCGGAGGCGGACGTCGGCCGGGTCGACGCCGGGCAGCCGGCGACCTTCACGGTCGACGCCTGGCCCGAGGCCGACTTTGAAGCGGTGGTTCGCAAGGTGAGCTTCGGCTCGATGACGATTGAGAATGTGGTGAGCTACGAAGCGGAGCTCGACGTCGCCAACGACGACTTGAAGCTGCGGCCGGGCATGACCGCGACGGCGTCGATCGCCGTCGCCGGACGGACGAACGTGCTCGCCGTCTCCCAAGCCGCGCTCCGCTTCCGGCCGCCGAGCGAGCTGCCGAAGCCGGCGTTCTCGCTCTTGCCGCGTCCGCCGAATCTGGTGCGCGAAGAGCCGGAAACGACCGGCCCGACGATTTACGTGCTGCGCGAAGGCGACGCGGTTCGCCTCGACGTCGAGACCGGCCTGAGCGACGGTCGTTGGACGGAAATCTCCGCGCCGGGCCTGGACGCCGGTGACGCGGTGGTGATCGAAATCCTGGGGGAGACGTGATGGCCACATCAGCACTCATCCAGCTCGAAAGCGTGACCAAGACCTACGGCGGCGGACGGGGCGTGTCCTTTGAAGCGCTCAAAGGCGTTGACCTGTCCATCGAAGCCGGCGAATTCGTGGCGATCATGGGGGCCAGCGGCTCGGGTAAGTCGACGTTGATGAATATCCTCGGCTGCCTCGACGTGCCGAGCGCGGGCCGCTACCTCTTCGGCGGACGGGCCGTCGAGGGACTGTCGAAGGAGCAGCGGGCGCTGATCCGTCGGCACTACCTGGGCTTCGTGTTCCAGGGATTCAACCTGCTCGCCCGCACGAGCGCCCTCGAGAACGTGGAGCTGCCGCTGCTCTACCGCGGCCTGTCCCGCAAGGAACGGCGGGCCAAGGCCCGGCGGGCGCTCGACGCCGTCGGCCTCTTGCCGTGGGAGGACCATAGCTCCAACGAGCTCTCGGGCGGCCAGCAGCAGCGCGTCGCCGTCGCCAGGGCGATGGCGTCGGACCCGCAGGTGCTCTTCGCCGATGAGCCCACCGGCAACCTCGACTCCAAGGTGAGCCGGGAGGTGATCGGGCTGATCACCCGCCTCAACCAGACCCGGGGCATCACGGTCGTGATGGTGACCCACGAGCCGGAGATGGCGGCCTACGCCCGGCGCGTGATCACGGTGCGCGACGGCCTCATCGAGTCCGACCGCCGCAACGCGCCGCGCGCCGCAGTCCAGGAGGTGGCGTGATGCTCCTCAACGCACTCGGTATCGCTTTGCGTGAAATCCGTCGCAACGTCGTGCGCGGCTTCCTCACGGTCATCGGCGTGGTGATCGGCGTCGCGGCGGTGGTGATCATGGTCAGCCTCGGCCAAGGCGCCACCAAATCGGTGACGTCGCAGGTGGAAAGCCTCGGCAGTAATCTGGTGATGGCCATCCCTGGCCGGGGCGTCGGGCCGGGCGGCGGCTCGGCCCCCAACTTCCAGCAGGCCGACGCCGACGCCATTTCAGACTCGGTCCAGGGCCTCGACGCCGTCGCTCCGGTTCGCACCATCGGGCTCAATGCCGTCTACCTGCAGGAAGACTGGTCGACCCAAGCCGTCGGCACCACCGTCGACTATTTCGCAGCCGCCGGCTGGTCCTTCGCGGAGGGCCGGGCCTTCACCGAAGCGGAGGACTTCGGCGCCCGTCCCGTGTGCGTGCTCGGGGCGACGCTCGTGAAGGAGCTCTTCGGCGACCAGGCCCCGATCGGGGCAAAGATTCGGCTGAAGGGCATGTCCTGCGAGGTCGTGGGTACGCTCGAGGGCAAGGGGCAGGGCGCCATGGGCCAGGACCAGGACAGCGTGGTCGTGGTGCCCCTCTCGACCCTGCAGCGTCGGCTATCGGGACGGGTCGGGTCGCGCGATGTCGACCGCCTCATGATCTCGGTGGGCGATGGCGTGTCGGCGGACCGGATCGTCCGCGACGTCGGTGACGTGCTCCGCGAACGGCGGGGGATCCGGGACGGCGAAGACGACGATTTCAGCGTTCTCGACACCAAGGAGATTTCCCAAGCGCTCAGCGCCACGACCCGGATCCTGACGCTGCTCCTGGGCGCCGTCGCGGCGATTAGCCTGCTGGTGGGCGGCATCGGCATCATGAACATCATGCTGGTCTCCGTCACCGAGCGCACCCGGGAAATCGGCATCCGCATGTCGATCGGCGCCCTGCCGAGCGAGGTGCTCCTGCAATTCCTGGTGGAGTCGCTGGTGCTGTCGGTCGTCGGCGGACTCGTGGGCCTGGCGCTGGCGTTGGGGGCGAGTTTCGTGCTCGCTGTGCAGATGGGCATTCCGTTCGTCTTCGATCCGCAGATCAACCTCATCGCCTTCGTCTTTTCAGCGGCGGTGGGCGTGGTCTTCGGTTTTGCCCCGGCCCGCCGTGCGGCCAGCCTCGACCCGATTGAAGCCTTGCGATTCGAGTGATGGGAACCTCAGAAACAACAACACCCGCATCCGGCCCGCGGGCCGGCGGCATCTACACCCGAGGATAAAGACACCATGCGATTTAAGAAACTGATGTGGATTCTTCTGGCCTGCGCGGGCCTCTCGATGGCCGCTGTGGCCGGGGCCGAAGCCGAGGTCGACACGGAGGCCGAGGCGCCTGCCCCGGGCGGCCTCGAGACAGAGATCGTCTCGGCGCAAGCGCTCGAAGGCTCTTGGCAGCTGGAGGAGACGGAGGTCGAGAAGGAGCAGCGCTCCCAGGCCATCACCCAAGCCACCCGCTCACTGAGCCGGGCGGTCCAGGCTCGGGCCCGCCAGCGCCTGAACCAGCGCGTCGCGCCGCGGGACGAGGTCACGATCGACTTCGAAGGCGAGGTCGTGGCGCTCACGGTGGGCCGCGAGGCGGTAGAGCTCGAGCTCGGAGGCGAGGCGGTCGAGGTGAAGGGAGACGGTGGAAAAGCGCTGATGAGCGCCCAGATGGACGGCCCCCGGCTGGTGATTGAGGTCCGCGGCCAGCGCGGCCAGCGCACGACCACCTACGCGGCGACCGACGACCGCCTGCGGGTTGAGATGTCCATGGTCACGAGCCGGCTCTCGCTGCCGGTCGAGTTCTCGTCGTCCTATGCCCGGAGCGACTAGCTACCGCCGGCTGCGGGCGTCCCACGGGGTCCAGGAATGGGGGACTTCGGTAGGGCAGGGACGGACGGGCTGAAAAAAATTGAGGGAGATTCAGGCGCTTCGGCGCAAAGGGGGCAGTGAATCCAAATTCCCACTCTCGAAAGGAATCCTGCCCTATGTTTTTCCGTCAACACCACAACCTCAGAAGTTCGTCCCTGTCCCGCCTGTCGCTGCTGCTGGCCCTCGTCGGGCTCTTCGTCCCGGCGACCTCCGCCTTCGCCTGGAATGACAATGGCCAAGACTGGACCGAGAAATACTCATTCCGCTGCTACCTCGGCGGATTCAGCATCTCGGTGCTCGAAGAGAGCAGCTCCGGTCACATGTTCATCCGCGTCGAAAGCGAGCCGATCGTCGAGAACATGCTCTGGAGTCAGTATCTCGGCGTTCCCCAGGGCACGTGGCCCCTGGGGACCACGACGGTGGATCTGGGCCACGTCGACGCCACGGACTATGTCTGCAGCAGCCGGGAAGGCACGTGGGTGGTCGGCGACGCGGTGACCGTCGCCATGCCGAGTCCGCTCGGACCAGGTTTGATCCAGGACACCAACTCCCACGATCCGGCGGTGGGGTGCGGCATGACCACGGGCCCCGACGCGTGGATGGACGACATCACGATTTTCAACTACTTGGTCAACGCCTTTAACGCCTATAAGCCAGACCCGAGCCTGCCGGACCTTGTCTGCGAGGACTTCTTCTGCTGGACGCCCAACGGCGTCGACGACGGCGACCTCAACAACTGGTACAACCAGCTCCACGCAGAAGCGGCGGATATCGTCCACGTCCACTTCGGCATCCACCCCGTGCACGGCGCCGCCGTCCACGGTGAGGACACTAGCGACCGCGCGGACGGCGACGGGGGCGGTTCGGGCGGCGGTGAAGCCGGTGACGAGGAGGTCGCGCCAGACGAAGGGCGCTAGGCGTTGACCGCGCCGGGGGCTGGACCGGACCGGCCCCCGGTGTCTTTGCACGGCCGCGCCCATCGGGGGTGGGCGACGGCGGTCCGGGGCTGCGGTTGACAAATAGGACCGGTGACGTCCAGAATCCGCGGACACTATCGAGAATTGATCTCAATAGACCGGGCGGGCCCGGTCCACCGAGAAATTCCGTCCAGCAGCCACGCCCCTGAGCTCGGGGGCCCGAGGATGACCCCATGCCGCCTATTCGCCTTCTTCTAGTCACCTTACTCGTCGGTGGCCTACTGAGCCTTCCGACGCAAACTTTCGCCCAGAACGCCACCGAGACTTCAACTGCGAATGAGTCCTCCGAGTCCGAACCGTCGGCGGAGGAGACCGCCGAGGGCGAAGAGCCGCAGGAAGAGATCTACGAAGAGATTGTCGTTACCGGCGGCCTGATCCAGGACACCCTCCAAGACACGCCGGAAAGCGTCGCCGTCTGGAATTCGGACACGATCACCGATTCGGGTGCTGGCGAGCTCCAGGACATCTTCAATCAAACGGCGAATGCGTATCCGATCGGTAACGGCGAAGGTTTCGGCATCCGCGGCATCAATCAGACCAGCGTCGGTACCGGCGGTGTCGGCGAATTGGGGAGCTACTACATCGACGGCGTCGCGCTCACCGGCCTCGCGAAGCGCGTCGGTCCCAACCAGCTGTGGGACGTCGAGCAGGTCGAAATTCTGCGCGGCCCCCAGACGACCAACGTCGGTCGCAACGCCTTGGCGGGGGCCATCGTGCTGGCGACCAAGAATCCGTCATTGGTCAGCAACGAGAGCAAGTGGCGCTTCGGCCTCGCGGAAGACGCCACCTGGGAAGCCGCTGGCATGGTCAATCTTCCGATCAGCGACACCTCCGGCCTTCGCTTCACCGCCGAGTCCTGGAATACGGACGGCTTTGTGACCAATACGACCCTCGGCGACGACGCCTATGACCAGCGCGAAAACTTGACCCTGCGCCTCAAGTACCTCTACCAGCCGGTGTCGGATCGCAACTTCACGATGCTCATCTCCGCCCAATACGGCGAGACACTCCGCGGTGACGACGTGATCGACCAGGCCTTCGGGCCCGATCGGATCAACGAGTCCAACATCGACTCGTTCACCGAGAACGACACCATTGTGCTTTCAGCAGACCTCCGGTGGGACCTGAACGACCGGTGGGCGATGCGCTCGATCACCTCGGTCCTGGAGTCGGACACTCTCCAGACCACCGATAACGACCGCGGCGCCGGCGGCGGCAACGCGTTTTCAACCCGTGACTCGGTGGACGACAACTGGGCGCAGGATCTCCGATTCGAGTACGACGGCGACCGCGGCCGCGGCGTGCTCGGTCTCTATTACACCGAAGTCGACATCGCCGGTTTGACGGCCGGGCGCGTGAACGTCACGTCCCGCGAGCTCGGCGTCCCCGAGTCGCTGCTTTTTCTCTACCCCGAGACCGTCGGCATTCAGCTCGATACGCCCTTCGACATCGTGACGACCAATTTCGCCGCCTTCGGGCACTGGGATTGGGAGATCAACGATCGATGGCGCGCCTTCGCCGGCTTGCGCTACGACCGCGAAGAGCTCGATACCCTCGAGTCCGTGATCACGACGCCCGCCCCCGAGTCGGTGGCCGCCTTGCCGAACCCCGCATTTCTGCCGCCGCCGATCTCGGACTTCGTCGCGGCGATCAATGCGGCCTTGCTGGCCCAGGCCGGGACGTCCGTCAACGATACCGAGACCACCTATGACGAGCTGCTGCCCGAAGGCGGGGTGAGCTATGACATCAACGACAACGTCACGGCTTCGCTCTTCTTCAAGCGCGGCTACCGGGCGGGTGGCGCCACCGTTACGCTCGTCGGTCGCTTCAACGAATACGACCCGGAAACGCTCGATCTGCTCGAGTTCTCGCTCCGCTCCACGGCCCTCGACCGACGCTTGAGGGCCAACTTCAACATCTACGGCGGCGTCTGGAAGGACCAGCAGGTGAGCGTCCAGCAGTCGGCGAGCGCCTTCGACTTCTTGATCGTCAACGCGGGTGAGTCGGAAATCTACGGTTTCGAATTCGACTTCGCCTACCGTCCGCTGGCGGCCTGGGAAGTCTACGGATCTTTGGGATTCGCCCACACGGAATTCACCGACTTTGAGAACACCACCCGCGGGAACCTGACGGGCAACCGCTTCGTGCTGGCCCCGGAATGGACCGCAGCCCTCGGCTTCAACTACCGCTTCGCCGGCGGCTGGTTCATCCACGGTGACGTCGCTTACCAGTCGGATGCCTTCGGCAACGTCGACAACGACCCCAACTTCATGGTCGACGAGCGCACGCTCTTCAACTTCCGCGCCGGCTATGAAACCGCCACCTACTCGATCCTCGGCTTCCTCGAGAACGCCACCGACGAAGACTATTTGGTGTCGTCTTTCGAAGGTGGACCGAGCGGTCGGGCCGGGATCTACGGCAACCCGCGGCAGGCCGGCGTGCAGCTGATTCTTCGCTTCTAAGCTGACCTCTAGCGACAATTGAGGTTGATATGACGACTTCCGCGATGGCTCAACAGAGTCGGGGCCTTTTTCTGCTGTCCTACCTCGGCTACCTCACCCACCTCGGGCTCGAGACGCTGACGCTGCACTTCAGCCGTGAGTCGATCGACCCCGAGACGTGGCAGGGCTATGTCGAGTCGATGACCAGCCCGTCCACCGAGTGGACGCTGGCGGTCTTCGCGTTCCTGACGCTGCTGCCGGCGGGCTTGGCCATTCTCGCCGGCGGCCGGCGCATGTGGATCGCCACCGCCATCGTCGGCGCGGTGATGACGGTGCTAAACGCCCTGCACTACGTCGGAGAGCTCGCCGAGCATTTTGGCGCCGTCGGCGCCATGAGCCTGGTCTTCCACATTCTGCCGATGGGGTGGGCCACGTGGCTCGCCTGGCGGTGCTCCCGGGCGGACGGGGAGTAACCCTCCGCGGGAGCTCTCACCAGCTCCCGCTGGGGTTCGCGCCCCCTCCGACAGAACGGGGTGGCCCGAGGCCGGTCG
>JBCDKB010000072.1:0-24809 GCA_038747035.1 Acidobacteriota bacterium
CCGAAGGCGGCCGCGGGCTCGGCGCCGTCGCGCAGCTTGTGGGCGATGATGCTTCTGGGGGTCTTGGGCGGCCTCATCTTGAACGCCATGCCCTGCGTTTTGCCGGTGCTCTCGTTGAAGATTTTTGGCCTGGTGAAGAGCGCCGGGCAAGGCCGCAGTCACTTGACGGTCGGCGCCCTCGCGACGACGGCGGGCGTCTTGGTCTCTTTCTGGATGTTGGCCGGCGCCGCCATCGTGGCGTCGAAGGCGGGGGCCGCCGTCGGCTGGGGCATGCAGTTCCAACAGCCGGCCTTTGTCGCCGCGCTCGCCGTCATCATCGTGCTCTTCTCGCTCAATATGTGGGGTCTCTTTGAGATCCAGCTGCCCCAGAGCCTGGCCCAGCTCGGCGGCGCGGGCGCCAAGGAAGGCCTCGGCGGACACTTCGCCTCCGGGCTCTTCGCGACGCTGATGGCGACACCGTGCTCCGCCCCGTTCCTCGGGACCGCGGTGGGCTTTGCACTCTCCCAGCCTTCTTACGTCGTGCTGCTGATGTTCACCGCGATCGGCGTCGGCCTCGCCCTGCCGTACCTGGTCCTGGCCGTCTTTCCGCAGGCGGCGTCCCTGCTGCCGAAGCCCGGGGGGTGGATGGTCACCTTCCGCAAGGTCATGGGTTTCTTCTTGGCGGCGGCGGCGGTGTGGCTCTTCTACGTGCTCGCCGGTCAGATCAGCGGCGAGCGGGTGGCTTACCTGCAGCTGGCGCTGCTGACCCTGGCGATGTTCATTTGGCTCCGCCACGACGGCTCCGCGGGCTTCAAGCGGCTCGCCGCCATCGGCGTGGCGCTCTCGGCCTTCGGCGCCGTCGCCCTGGCCCATACGGCGCCGCCGGCGTCGCAGGCGGCGGTCGAAGCGTCGGAGCTCATCGAGTGGGTCGCCTTCGATGAGACCGAGGCCAAGCGGCTCGCCGCGGAGGAAGGCAAGTACGTCTTCGTCGACTTCACGGCGAAGTGGTGCTTGACGTGCAAAGCGACGGAGCGGGCGGTGATTGAGACCGCCCCCGTGGCCCAGGCTTTCAAGGACCAAAACGTGGTGGCCATGAAAGCGGACTGGACCAACCGCGACGATACGATCACCGAGTTCCTTGCGCGCTACGGCCGCGCCGCCGTGCCGTTCTACATCCTCTTCAGGCCTGGGCAAGAGCCCCATGTCTTCGGCGAGCTGCTGACGCAAGAGTCGCTGCTCACGGCGGTCGGCGCTTCGTAGCGCTCGTCGGCGAAGCCTGCAGCTTCGGCGGTGTCGAAGATCCGAAAGGCGCGAGGTTTCTGGGGAAGCCGCGGTCTCGGCGGGCGTCCGTCTTCAGGACAGCAGTGGCTTGGGATGTGGCGCCCCGGCTCCGGCCGGTGAACGCGGTGGCTGGAGTCTTCACCTCCCCAGCCGCACGGCGGCGCGCCATAGAAGCCGCGGTCGAGGTCGAGGCTCTGCCGGGCTGTGGGAGCGGGGAGTCCGAGGCCGCTGCGGCCGAAGTCGTGCCCGTCGAGCTCGCTACCGGCGGGCCGGCGGCCGTCGTAGTGGCGACTGGGCTCGCGGTGCCCGCACTCGGTTCGTGGCTGGTCACTTGAGCCACGTCGGGGGAGAAAATGCCGCCCGGGGCCCGATCGCAGCTTGAGCAGCAGGGTACGTACGATGTGGGCTGACGGCCGTCGGTCGTCGGCACTGCGTCGCGAGGGTGGCGGGGTCGTCGTCGGGGACGGGGTCTTAGTCGAGGACGGGGTCTTAGTCGAGGGTGGGGTCTCATTCGAAGACATGGGGCGCTCCTACTCGTGGCCGGGGTCGATGCCGCGCCTCGGCGGCTGTGGGGGATTCGGTTGTGGTCCTGGACAGAGCGATATCCATGCCACTGCCGCGCGGCGTCGGGACCAGTCGATAAGTTGCCTTCAATAAAGGCTTTGAGCATTTTTTGGGGAATTTCTCCCTCAAGTCTCTCGTCAAGAGATCTTTCTCCTCGCCGAGTGGAGGGTGGCTCGGCAAGGCGTCGGAGGTGTCAAAAAAGCCCGCGTGCTGCGGATTTTTTGACACGGGACGCGATGTCGCCGTCGAGGACGTCTGGTTTGTAATTTAGGCCGTAATGAAAGTCTGGCAGAGTGCAGGAGACGATTGGCATTCGTCTATACTTTGGCGGTTTCATCTGTTGTTCTTCGTCTGCCAAGGTGTACGGCAAAGTCACCGCCACCACGTCCGATTTGCCGGCCCACTTCTGCTTTGCTTCGCCCCCTGACGGGCACCCTTCGCGCGACTCGACGGCCAAAACAACCGGCTTCACCTGATCCCGGCCCCCTTACAGCCCGATTTTTTTTGGAGTAGAGAAGACCGATGACATCACGACGACTACCACCGAAGACGGTCCTCTGGGCCTGCTTGGCGTTGGCGCTCACGACGAGTGCTTTTGCAGCGCCGCCGGCGGGCGACATCGCTTTTACGAATTCCAATCCACAGGTGCTTGACGTCCTGGCCGCCGAAGGGTGGTTGGGGGCTGAGAAGTCCGCGCCGGCGGATATCTACCGCGCCGGCGTCGGCGAACAGTGCGCCGCGGTGCTCGACGTGAGCTTCCGCTCCGAGTCGGGGCGGGCGGTCCGGGTCCACGGCTCGCAGATCCTCGCGGCGCGTGCCGACGGTGACGCTTTTGTGCCGCAGGCCCTTGCGCGGGTGGCGGGCACCTCGAGCCGGGAGACCCTCGTGGTCCACGGCGGAGCGAATTTCCGCGTTGAGGTGAGCTACGAGCTCGGCGTCGACGACAACGGCGCCCCGTCGAGCGTCAGCCGCGTCTTCTACATGCCGTTGGGCTGCGACACGATCGCGCCCCTCGTGATCGAAGTGCCGAAGCTGCGCGGCTCCGACGAGGTCCGCCGCCGGTCGCTCGGTTTCGCCGCCCGGTCCGCGGCCCCGCAGATGTCGGTCGAGAAGCTGATGGGGCGCACGTTCGACGTCCCCGCCGGCGACTCCCGCGGCGGCCAGGCCGGATCGTCCCAGGGCGCCGGTGCGTCCCAGGGATCGACGGACGACTTCACGGTCCGCAACGACACGCCCGTCGCCGACCTCAACGGCGGCTGCTTCGAGGATGACTTCGAAGACGGCAGTCTCGGTCCCGACTGGACGGTGTCATTCATCGGCGACGCCAACCTCGGTTCCGCGACGGAGACCGGCGGCAAGGTGCAGGTCTCGGGCAACGGCACCAGCCTCTTCCACGGCGACGACAACGCGGTCTTCCTGCACCGCGGCGTGACCGGCGACTACCGATTTGAAGCCACCCTCGAAGGCTTCCCGGTGAACGCCGGCGGCGACTTCAAGAAGAGCGGTATCCAGGCGCGCTTCGACAACAGTCCGAACGCCGCGCGTATCTTCGTGCAGATGGTGCCGGATCACCCGCTTTTCAACACCACCGCGCTGCAATTCGACTATCGCGATGAGAACGGCGACGCCTTTGAGCTCGCGTCGCAGACCTTGAACATCCCGCTGCCGGTGGATATCGCCATCGACCGTCGCGGCGATCTCTTCACCGTCTACTACTCGACCAACGGCGGCGAGACCTGGTCGGTGCCGGCAGGCGCCGCCGGTGGCCAGATCGAAATTCCGGGTGCGCCCGAGATGCAGGTCGGCCTGTCGGTGACTTCCTACGACGCGGCGACCGAGCTGACGGCGGAATTCGACAACGTCTCGCTCTGCCAGCCCAATAGCGACCCGGCCCCGGACTTCCCGCCGGCCATCGCCTGCGAGCCTGGTTTGCCGTACGACGTGATGTTCATGCTCGACATCTCGGGCAGCATGGTCTCCCCGTATCCTGGCGCCGATTCGAAGCTCGACGCCGCCCGCAACGCCATCTACGCGATGAACGCGCTGCTCGCCAGCGAGCTGCCCGGCAGCCGCGCCGGCCTGATCACTTTCGCCGGCAATCGCGATCCCGAATTCAACAAGAATCTCTCGGTCCAGCTACGCAGCGGCCTGACGATGGACCTCGCAGCCGTTGACGCGGCCGCTGCGGCCATCGACGTCGCGAGCATCAACCCGCTGTCCTCGACGCCGCTCGCGACCGCTTTCGAGAAGGCCACCGAGGTGCTCCAGGCGGAGCACGACACCAACCGCGGTCTGCTGACGGTGCTGCTCACCGACACCGTGCCGAACGTCGATTCCAACGGCTTCGGCCCGAGCCCGTATCGCTTTGACGAAGTCCAGGGCATCAGCCTGCTGGACGGCGGCGGCAACTACCTGCCGTGGGGCACGGTCGCCTGGGCCGGTAATTACAACGGCGCCATCGACACCTACGACGGCCAGGTGCTCGGCGACGTGATGCGCGAAGTCATCGAGATGAAGGCCGCCCTGCCGGACACCGTGATCTACGGCGTGGCGATCCAAAGCGACGAGGTCTTCAACGAAGAGCTCATGAACTTCGCCGCCGGCTATACCAGCGGCGGCGTGTATAGCGTGGCCGACTCGAACGGCATCATCAATGCCGTCGGCGACCTCGTCGATCTGGTGGATTGCGGCGCGACGATCGCCGGCAGCGTCTGGTACGACATGGACGAGAACGCCGCCCAAGGCGTCGGCGAGTCCGGCCTCGACGGCGTCACCGTCGAGCTGCTCGACAGCACGGGCGCCGTGGTCGCGACCACCGTCACCGCCGAAGGCGGCCACTACATGTTCGACGGCGTGCTCGACGGCAGCTACGCCGTGCGCGTGGTCGACGCGACCCTGCCGGGCGTGATCAACCGCCCGACCTTCGACACCGACGGCATCGGCACCCCGCACTTGGCGACGGTGACGGTCGTCGGCGAGGGCGACGTCACCGGCGTCGACTTCGGCTACGCCAGCATGGGTCTCGGCGGCGGCATCGGCTGCACCGACGATGACTTCAACGATGACTTCATCGGTCCGCAGTGGATGCTCACCAACCTCGGCGACGCCGACCAGGCGAGCGCTGAAGAAACGGGTGGAAAGCTGCTCTTGACCGGTGACGGCACCGAGCTCTTCCACGGCGACGACAACGGCGCGTTCCTTTACCAGGCGGTGGAGGGCGACTTCCGCGCCTCCGCGGTGCTCGAGGGCTTCACCGGGGCCGGCGGCTCCTACGCGAAGGGCGCCTTGATGGTCCGCAACGGCAACCACCCCGACGCCGCCCGCGTCATGGTGGCCGTGGTCGAAGACTACGCCGACACCGGCAACCCGGCGGTGCAGTTCGACGCCCGTCTCACCGACGGCGGCGTGCCGGTGGTCCTTTCGAGCACCCGCCAGAACATCAGCCTGCCGATCCACGTCGCTATCGAGCGCCGCGGCGCCGAGATCATCGTGTCGGTCTCCGACGACGGTGGCCTCAACTGGGTGATCCCGGCCGGCGGCCTGGGCGGTAGCGAAGAGATCCCGGCCCTCGCCGGGACCGCCATGGTCGGCTTCGCGGCGGCGTCCTATGACGCTGACTCGACGCTGACGGTGGCCTTCGACGATTTCGAGCTGTGCCAGCCCGATACCGACGACCCGCCGCCGCCGCCGCCGCCGCCGGTGTGCGAGATCGGCCAGGAATTCGACGTCGTCTACTTCCTGGATATGTCGGGTTCGATGACCTGGGAATTCCCGGGCATGGTCTCCAAGTTCGACGCCGCCAAGGCCTCGCTCTTGATGCTCAACCAGTCCATCCAGGCCCTGAGCGGTGATAACCGGGCTGCCCTGATCACCTTCAGCGGCAAGAACGATCCGGAATACAACCTGAACCAATCGGTGAAGGTCCGCAGCGGTCTGACGAACGAGCTCGACGCCGTCCAGGAGATCATCGAAGATCTCAACATGACGGATATCCCGTGGCAGGCGACGACGCCGCTGCCGCTGGCCTTCGAAACCCTGGTGGAGATGGTCAACGACCAGCGCGATCCGACCAAGGAGCTCAAGGTCTTCTGGATCTCCGACTCGCTGCCGAATATCGACATGGCGGGCGAAGGCCCCGAGGAGTACCCGCTCGACGTTCTCCAGACCATCCCGCTCCGCGACGGCAGCGGCGACTGGCTGCCGCCGGGCGTCGTGTCCTGGACCGGCATCTACCACGGCTCGACCGGCACCTACTGCGGCGAGCCCCTGGGCAAGACGATGGTCGGTATCCAGCAGTTCGCGGCCTCTCAGCCGGACGCCCAGATCTTCGGCGTGACGCTGAAGGGTGACGGGGTCAACCTCGGCACCTACAGCTTCGACCTCAACCAGTACGCCGCGTACTACACGAACGGCGAGGCCCGCCTCGCCGAGAGCGCCGAAGACCTCACCTTCCAGCTCAGCGAGCTGCTGCAGGTCATCAACTGCGGCGAGGAAGGCCTGGGCGTCATCGGCGACCGGGTGTGGAATGACGCCGACGGCGACGGCAACCAGGACGCCAACGAGAACGGCATCGCCGGCGTGACGGTGAACCTGCTCGACGAAGATGAGCTGGTGATCCTGGCCACGGCGGTCACGGGTCCGGACGGTGACTACCTGTTCACCGACGTCCCGGTCGGCACCTACACCGTGCAGGTGGACGCCTCGACCCTGCCGGCGACGCTCAATGAGCCGACCTACGACTACGACGGCGTCGGCTCGGTCCACACGTCGATGGTCATCATCGGCCAGTTCGAGGTCAACCTCGACATCGACTTCGGCTACAAGCCGGGGCCGGTCATTCCGCCGCCGCCGGTGGTGGGCTGCGTCGACGACACCTTCGACGACGGCGTCCTCGACGACGTCTGGAAAACGGCGCTGATCGGCGACGCCACCGTGGGCGACGCGATCGTCTCCGGCGGTTTGCTGAACGTCACCGGCAACGGTAGCTCCTACTTCGCCGAGGACAACGGGTTCTTCATCTACCGCGAGATCAGCAACAGCTCGTTCCGCGTGGAGGTCGACCTGGTCGGCTCGAACGGCGCCGGCGAGACGATCTACCGCAAGACCGGCCTGGTGCTGGGCTCGGGCCTCGGCTCGGTCGACCCGCGCGTGACCATTCAGTACCAGCCGATCTGGCCGGACGCCCGCGGCTCGCTGCAGTTCCGCTTCCGCACCGCCCAAGGCGGCAACGGCGGTGGCACCTGGGCCTCCTCCTACGTCGACCCGAACCTGCCGGTGCGGGTGGCGATCGAGAAGGACGGCGACACCTATACCGCCGAGTTCTCCCAGGACGGAGGCTTCACCTGGACCCGCGCCGCCGGCGGCACGCAGTCGGTGATCAACATCCCGATGGGCGACGCCCTGCTGGTCGGCATGACGGCGACGTCTTACTCCACGGAGTCGACGATCACCGGCTACTACGACAACTTCGAGCTCTGCGCCGAAGATGTCCGGGTGGAGACCGACGAGTACTGCGTGCAGCTGGCGCCGTCCAGCGAGTACAACTCGAACGGTGACCACGCGCTGTGGCTGCCGGGTATCGCCAAGGACCTGGTCTTCCTCGACGCCGGCCAATTCGTCGAATTCAGCGACGGCACGGCGACCATCACCGGCACGGCCTACCGCGCCAGTGATTTCAGCAAGGGCTTCGAAGTGGAAGTGCAGCTCTCGGGCCGCACCGACGACGCCCCGGGCGGGAGTCCCAAGCAGGAGCTGCACTGGAGCGCCTACGCGCCGGACGGTCCGATCGATCCGGACACCTGGTATTACTACACGGACTTCTCCGCGACGCTCAGCGGCGTCGGCGATTGGGAAGGTGCGGTACTGGATGTAACGCCGCGCGGCCCGGCCTGGCAGATGGGGGTGGGTGCGAACAACAAGAACCTCGACTTCGGCGCGTCGGCGTGGCTCTACTACACGGTCGTCCAGCAGCCGACCACCGGAGTGACCCTCGAGGCCACCGGCCAGGGTGATTTCAACCTGAGCCTGGTCTGCCCGCAGGTCGCCGGGACGGACTGCACCAGCGAAGACACCCGTCCAAATGCGGCTCCGAGCGACAGCCACGGCCACGCCCTGTGGATGCCGGGTATCTCCAAGAACCTGCTCTTCACCAGCAACGGCACCTGGACGACCCTCGACAACGGCATGGCGACTTTGACCGGTCGCGTGATGGTCGAAGACGACCCGACCAAGATGTTCGACATCGAGGTCCTGACCTTCGGCCGCACGGAAACGCCGCCGGCGGGTAGCCCGAAACTCGAGCTCAGCTCGGACCAATACTTCCCGACCGGCCCGGTGGATCCGTCCACGTGGCACTTCTACACGAACTGGCGCGGCACCCTCACCGGTTTGGGTGAATGGGCCGGGGCCACCGTAGAGCTGACGCCGCGCGGCCCGGCTTGGCAGGTCGGTGACGGAGCCGGCAATAAGAGCACCGTCAACGGCATGTCGGCCTGGCTGTCTTACGAGGTCACCCAGCAGCCCACCACCGGCAGCACCCTGCAGGCGACGGGCGACGGTGATTTCAACCTGAGCCTGGAATGCCCGCCGGATCTCGAAGGGAGCTTCTGCGTCACCGAAGCGTGGGGCGATCAGTTCTCCGGCTCCGGCAACCACGCCATCGCCATGCCGGGTATCGCCAAGGACCTACTCTTCTTCGACGGCGCCAACGGCTCCTTCGACGAGTACGCCGACGGCACCGCCCGCTTGACGGCCCGCGTGCACCATAAGGACGATACGGAGAAGATCTTCAACGTCACGGTCGAGCTCAGCGGCCGCACCGACGATCCGCCTCCGGGAAGCCCGAAGAAGCAGCTGCCGAGCTCCGCCTACGCGCCGAATGGCCCGGCGGATCCGGCGACCTGGTACTACTACACCGACTTCTCCGCCACCCTCACCGGTGAAGGAGCCTGGGACGGCGCCGTCGTGACCATCACGCCGCGGGGTCCGACTTGGCAGGTCGGTGTCGGAGCCAGCAACAAGAACGCCGAGTACGGCGCCTCCGCCTGGTTCAACTACACGGTCGTGGAGCAGCCGAGCACCGGCGAATCCCTGCAATCGAGCGGCACGGGTGATTTCAACATCAGCCTGCCGGGCGACTGCCCGGGTGATTCCGGCGGCGGCGATGGCGGCGGTGACGGCGGCGACGCCGCGTGGTGCCCGAAGGATCCGCAGTACTGGATGAACAACCTGTCGGAGTGGCCGGCGGACGCCCTGAACCTGGGTGGCTTCGCCTATAGCTTCAACGACCTGATGTACTTCCTGGACTACGACGGTTCCGACCCCGCCACCCAGCTGGCCCGGGCGCTGACGGCCGTGAAGCTCAACCTCCAGAGCGGGAGTGACTTCGATGCGGAATTGACGCAGGCCGTCGCCGACGCCGACCAGTTCCTCTCGAGCTTCCCGCCGGGCAGTAGCCCGTCGGGCAGCGACGCCTCGCTCGCCGATGCGCTCCGTGAAGATCTGGAGGACCAATACTCCGGCGCCTGCGGAGCGGGCGATAACGGCGGCGCCAATGCGGACTCCTCGGGCGGCAGCTACGGCGGCGGCTTGGGGCAGTCCTCGGGCGGCGGCGGTAGCCTCGGCCACGGCGGATCCGGCGGCGGCTTGGGCCAAGGCGGCTCAGGTCTCGGGGACGGCGACGCCGGCGGCGACGACGATAAAGGCTCCCGCGGCTTGAGCGGCCGCGGCGGCAACTGACGTCGGAGTCGATAGTCCCCCCGCCTCAGGGAAACTGGAGCGGGGGATAAAAAAACGGCGGCCCGCGGGCCGCCTTTTTTTCTGAGGGCTATTCGCCCGGCTACGTTTGGTCGGCTTAGCGCCCGAAGGCGGAGCGCAGGCGCCGCGAGAACGACGCCAGTGGTGCCGAAGGCGTCGCGTCAAAATCGTGCAGGAGGTCGACGAGGCGCATCACCACATCGGCGCTCCGCTGTGGCCGATGGTCCGGGTCTTTTTCCAGCAGCTCGTCGACCAGGGCCGCGAGGGGCTTGGGGACCTCCGGTCGCAGCTGGCGCAGCGGCCGGTGAGGCTCGGCGGTGAGCCGACGCAGGGTCAGCAGGTCGTTCTTGTCTTCGAAAGGGGAAACGGCGGTGAGCGTCTCGTAGAGCAGGACGCCGAAGGAGAAAAGATCGCTGCGCGGCCCCACCGGCTCACCCAGCGCCTGTTCCGGCGCCATCGAGCGGCAGGTGCCGAGTAGGACCGCGGACTGGGTCAACGAGCCCTGGTCCCTGAGCATGCGCTTGGCGATCCCGAAGTCGGTGATCTTGACCCTCGCGTCATCGGTGAACATCACGTTCTCGGTCTTGAGGTCCCGGTGGATGATGCCGTTTTCATGGGCGATGGTCAGCGCGTCGGCCAAGGAGATGGCCATATCAAGCGCGAGTCGCACCGGCATCGGACCTTCTTTGAGGGCCCGCCTGAGGGTGGTGCCCTCGATGTATTCCATGACGATACACAGGCCGTCCTCGGACTCCAGGAATTCATAGATCCGTACGATGGCGGAATGGTCCAAGCTCGCGGCGCAGCGGGCCTCGCGGCGAAATCGCTCGCGGCGCTTCGGGTTGGCGCGGGAGTCGGCCCGCAGGCGCTTGATGGCGACGGGGCGATTGAGGCCGTCGTCCCACGCGAGCAGCACCTCGCCCATGCCGCCGGTGGCGATCAGGCCCTCCACCCGGTACGCACCGAGGCGGTCGGGGAGGGGGGAGTCGTCGAAGAGGGGCATCGAAGCTCCAGTGTAGCGATTAGTCATTCGTGAGAGGATGGCGAATCGTGAAGAAACGTTTCAAGAGATCTCAACGGTCAAATCTCAGCTGGCGCCAGCGTGCCGTGGAATGGTTTCTGACCCGTCCTGAAGGAACGCTTCGCCTGCTCACCGGCGGCGCTGTGGACATCGACGGCCGAAGGCTGGACCCCGCGCTGGTCGCCGTGTGCCGGTTTGCGGGTCTTAAGGGCGGAATGCACCTTCTGGAGCCGGCCTGCGCTCGCCGCCGGGCTTCCGGTCTCTCGGCGCTGCTGCCGAAGGTGCACCCGCTGATGGACCGCATTGAAGAACGCGAGATTCCCGGCCCGGGCGGACCATTGCCGATCCGCATTTATTCGCCGCCGGATCTTCGCCGCTCGCCGCCGGCCTTGGTTTTTTTCCACGGCGGCGGCTGGGTCCTCGGCGACCTGGAGTCGAGCGACGTCTTCTGCCGCTTGATCGCGGGCCAAACGCCGTGCCGGGTCATCTCGGTGGACTATCGGCTGGCGCCCGAGCACCCTTATCCGGCGGCGGTACAGGATGCTGAAGCGGCCTTCCGTTGGGTTTGGGAACAGGCGGAGGCGCTGGGCATTGACCGCCGGCGGATCGGCATCGGCGGCGATAGCGCCGGCGGCAACTTGGCGGCCGTGGTGTCGGCGGAGTTGGCGTCCGGGGAGTGCCGACCCCATTGCCAATTCTTGATCTACCCGGTCACCAGCGCGGCCCAGGATACGGAGTCGTACCGGCTTTTCGCCGAAGGATTCGTCCTCGAGCGGGCCCTGGTGGACTACTTCTACGACCACTACCTCGGTCCGGGGCGCCGCTTGGCCCAAGGCCCCGACGGGGGAGCGACGGATCCGAAGGTTTCCCCGCTCGCCGCCGAAGAATTCTCCCGCCTGCCGCCGACCGTAGTCGCCACGGCCGGATTCGACGTGCTGCGCGACGAGGGTGATGCTTACGCCGAGAAGCTCAAAGCGGCCGGCGTCCACGTCGACCACCGGCGGTATCCGTCGTTGATGCATGCTTTCGCCGCGGTGAGCGGCCTGCCGTCGGCGCGCCGGGCGATCGATGAAGTCATCAGCGACCTCGCCACGCTCTTTCACCGGGGGGTTCCCGCGGAACAGGGTGGCTCTTAAGCCAGCGTAGACGATAGCGAGGGGCAGGGTGGGCATGCGGGACTGAGACGGGGCGTTTTTTTATGCTATACAAGCATTGTAGCCGCTTTATGGAGAAACGCAATGCTTTTGAGAACCTGGCGAGCCGCGCTGTGCTGCTTGGCGGTCTCCTGGACCGTGACGGCCCAAACCCCGACTCCGACCTTGCTCCTCGAGTCGGCGGAGGGCACCGAGCGGGTTCGGAATCTCATCTCGCCATCCCCAGTCTCACGGCCGGGTTTCGAAGACAAAATCCTCTTTGGAACCCGCGACGCCGTCGACAACGGGCGACTTCTGGTCACCGAAGGCTTCCCGGAGGACGCCGAGCTCTGGGCCGAGCCGTGCCCCGGCCTCTGCGGCGCCACGGCGGGTGTGGACAACGTGGTCGTGGTCGATGGCGTTGTGTCATTTTTTGTCGCCGATGACCCGGTCCACGGGAGCGAGCTCTGGCGCAGCGACGGCACCGTGGAAGGGACGCGCCTCGTCTCGGATCTCTGTCGCGGTAGCTGTGGTAGCGATATCTCCGGCCTCACTTTGGCGCCGGATGGACGGCTTTTCTTTACCCGCGCGGGTTCTTCCGGACCGGAACCGTGGACGAGCGACGGCACGGCGGCGGGAACTCGACGGCTCGGCGACGGGCTCGAAGACGTCATCGCCGGCCTGAATCGTTTCGTTTTTACGCCCTTCGACGGCGGCGCCATTTTCCAGGCGGATGACGGGGTCCGGGGCGGCGAGTGGTTCCAATGGACCGAGAGCGCCGGCCTCCGACCTCTCCCCGAGCTCTGCGACGGGCCGTGTTCGGCGTTGGCGAGCTCCAACGCTCGCGTCTGGCAAGGGGCGGTTTACTTCACCGTCCGGCTGGCGGATCAGATTCCGAACGTCGAGCGGGAAGTGCTCTACGCGCTCGAGTCGGACGGCAGCTTCCGGGAGGTCTTTGAGCTGTGCCGGTCGTCCTATTGCCGGCTCGCCCCGACGATCCGCGTGCTCGGCGGCGAGCTCCTGATTGGCCGAGAGTCGGGGGACGCCCTCTACGCGAGCGACGGCACGACCGAAGGCACACGATTCATCATGGAGCTCCCGTGGCGTTTGATCGGCGCGTTCGAACTCGCCAACGGCGAGCGCCTGCTCTATTTCAATCCACATTCCAATCGCGCGGACCTCTACCGATTCGACGGCGACCGTTTGCTGGGCCGGCTGCCGCTCCCGACCACGGACTTCTTCGGCGTCACCTCGACGGGGGAGCGACTCGTCGTGGTCCTCGGTTCTTTCCAAGCGCAGCTCTGGGGGACCGACGGAACGATGGAGGGCACGGAGCTCCTGAGCGACGATCCCCAGCACCGAGGAGTCTCCGGCCTTGTGGGCGTTGGCGGACAGGCTTTCTTTTCGGTGCGCGGCCCCTCGGGCCCGACGCTGTGGCGCTCCGACGGCACCGTCGGCGGCACCTACGAGGTCAGCGCGGGTCGGATCCTCGGAAGCACCCGCTCGCCGGGCAACTTGACGGCGGCGGGGGAACGTCTCCTGTGGACACTCCACCATGATGACTCCTCGACCCGCGACGTCCTGACCAGCGACGGCACCTCCGCGGATATTGAGACCCTTTTCGAGGATGTGTCCTTCAACCTCCTCGGAAACGTCGTGCTGGGGGGCGAAGAGCTCGCGCTCTTCACCCGTTCCTCGGCTCCGGGGGTGAGCGGAGGCCTATGGCTGAGCGACGGCACCGCCGCCGGATCGCGCCCGATCGGAACGACCGGCGGCACGAGCCTGCGCGAAATCCGCGATCCGGTCACGATCGGCGAGGCGCTTTATTTCCTAGCGGACACCCCGGACGGGCAGAATCTGTGGCGGACCGACGGGACGGAGCTGAGCACCGAGCTCGTCGTTGATCTCGAGCCGGAGTGGCGCAACGTGCACGTCGGCTGCGGCGGCACCGGCGGCTGCGGTCCGCCGATCGCGGCGACGCCGATCTTTCCCCGCGAGCTGGTGTCTTTGGGAGATGGACGCCTCGCCTTCGTCGGCGGGCAGCTGGACTCCGGCGCCGAGGTGTGGATCAGTGATGGAAGCGCCTTTGGCACAGCCCTGCTGGCGGACCTGGTTCCCGGGGCCGAGGGGTCCGAGCCTGAGCAGCTGACGGTGGTCGACGGCGTGCTTTTCTTCACCGCCGATCTCTTGGACGGCGCAGGGCGCGGACTCTATGCGTGGCCGGGCTCAGGCGAGCCGGCGAGGCTCGTTTCGATCGGAGAAGTGGCCCAAAGCGCCGTCGTCGGCTCCTACTTCGTATGGCTCGAAGACGATGGGGCCAGGATCCGCGCCGGTCGCAGTGACGGCAGCGTCGCCGGGACCACCCTCTACGCGTCATGGGACGGCGTGCTGGGGCCGGAAAGCGCGGTGATCGGCGATCGGTGGCTCTTCGTCAACGCCGACCTGACGCTCGGCGCTGAACTCTGGGCGACATCTCCTTCCGCGGGCTCGGTCGGACCCGTCGGCGATATCTGGCCCGGGCCGAGGGGCAGCTATCCGCAGCGATTGACGGCGGCGGACGGCGCTCTCTATTTCGCCGCCGCCGATCCGGCCCACGGCCAGGAGCTGTGGCGCTACGACGCCGGCGCGTCGACGCCGGTGTTGGTGGCCGACATCGCCCCGGGCGCCGACTCGTCTTCGCCGGCCGGGATGACCCTGGTTGGACCGCGGCTGCACTTCGTCGCTGACGCCGGGCCCACCGGTCGCGAGCTCTGGAGCCTCGACGTCGACGGCGACCGCTGTCGACCGTCCGCCGAACGGCAGTGCCTGGGGGACGGACGGTTTGCGGTGTCGGTGCGGTGGCGCATTCCGGCGACCGGTGACGAAGGGGCGGGACAAACGCTGCCGGGGACCGACGATAGCGCTTATTTTTGGTTCTTCTCCCCCGGCAACCTCGAGCTGATCGTCAAGGTGCTGGACGGCACTGGTTTCAACGGGCACCACTGGGTGTTCTACGGCGCGCTCACCGACGTGGAGTATTGGATCGACGTTGAGGACCTCGAGACCGGCGCTGTTGCGACCTACTACAACCCGCCGGGACAGATCTGCGGCGATGCGGATATTGAAGCCTTCCCCGCGCCTGGACCCGGCGACGAAGGATCGATCATCCAGCCGGTACCGGGGTTCTTGTCGGCCCCCCTGTCGACGCCGGACCTACACTCCGCGGCGCCCCCCAAGGACGTCGGCTGCACCACGGAAGGGGCGACGCTCTGCCTGCTCGACCGATTCGAAGTGACCGTCGAGTGGCGCACGGACGACGCCGACGGCGTCGGCACTTCTATCCCGCTCACCGACGAAACGGGGCTCTTCTGGTTCTTCGACGACGCCAACGTCGAGCTCGCCGTCAAGGTCTTGGATGCGCGCGCGATCAATGATCGCTTCTGGGTGTTTTACGGCGCGCTCTCCGACGTGGCGTACACGCTGCGCGTGCTCGACACCCTCACCGGCGCCGAGCAGGTCTTCGAAAACCCGGCGGGGAACCTCTGCGGCGACGCGGACACGGACGCGTTTAGCGATCCCTGAGACCCGGACTGCCGAAGGCGAGATATCTTGCGCCTGATCCGGCGCGCCCCGGTCCGGCGCGGCGCGTTAGCTGTCGAGCACGGCCTTTTCGCGCAGCGCCTCGGCCGCCGGCGTCATGGGGGCGTGCTCGAGAATCTTCTGGATGCGCTCCAGGGCCTTCACGTGGTCGCCGAGGTTCTGGTAGAGCACGACCTCGCCGTAGAGATTTTGGGCCAGGGCTTCGATCCGCGCGTTCACCGCCTCGCGGTGGGCGCCCTTGGGGTAGCGCTCCAAGTAATCGGAGCCGTTCTCCAGCGCTTCAAAGCGGCTTGCTTGCTCGCCGAGCCGCTCGCTGGCGAGGCGCCCGACCTCCTCGTCATCTATATCGTCGGAGAGCATTTGGAGTGCCGCGAGCTGGTCGAGGTGCGGCGCCAGGTTGCGCAGACCGAGCAGCGCGCGGCCGCCGGCCTCGGAGTCGGCGCCGGCCTTCATCGCCTTGAGGTATTGCTCCACGGCGTCGGCTTCGAGTCGCGAGCGGCTATAAGCGTCACCCAGGGCCAGCGCCACGTCCGGCGTGAGCTCGGAATCGGGGTGATTGGAGAGGAAAGTCTCGAGGAAGGGCGTCTGGAAGATGCCGTCGCGCCAGATCTCGAGGGCCTTCGGCAGCGTCGCCTTCACCTGGGCGGTGAGCTCGTCCCGCTCCGCTTGGAGGGTGGCGAGCGCTTCTGAGCGGGGCTCAAGGGCTCGGATGAGCGCGATCTGGTCACCGTAGGCGCGGATCAGCGCGCCGTAGTTGCGCGCCATCTCCGGCTCTTCCATCAGGCGGTCGCGCCGCCGGTGGAGCTGGGAGATCCGGATCCGCTCGGCGTCGGCGCCGGTGGGCCAGGCGTCGAGGGCGCTGAGCTCGAGGAAGGGGCGGAGCCCTTCCTCCCACGGCTGCACGGGCTGACTCGCCTCGCCCCCGGGGGACTGCCCATCGGTGCGGTCGGACCGGTCGTCCCGTCCGTCGCGGTTGCGATTCAAGGCCTCGTCCTCGTCGAGGTCGGCGGCGGCTTCCAGCAGGGCGAGCTGCGTCTCTCGACGGTAGCTGAAGACCGGACCGGGCTCGCGGATCTTGAGCTCTTTGGCGCGCACCTCGGCGGCGCGCAGGCGCTGGTCCGAAAACGGGTGGGTGCGCCAGTAGCCGTACTCATTGGCGGTCGGAATGCGCTCGGTCATCAGCTGCCAGAGGGCGCGGGCGCCGTCGGGGTCGAAGCCGGCGGCGGCGGCTAGACGCTGCCCTTCGGCGTCGGCTTGGTCCTCAAAGCCGCGACTGTATTTGCGCAACAGCAGCTCCGTGAACACGATGCCGGCGGCGGCCGTGCCTTGGACGAGGCTGCCTTTGCGGTCGCCGGAGCGCTCGATGCCGTAAGGGTCCCGGGGGTTCTCGGGCTCGCTATCGGCGCCGATCATGACGCCGATCAAGGCCGCTTGGCTGAGCACATTGAGGAGCGTGGCGCGGCGCCGCATCCGCGTTCCGTGCTCGTAGACGACGTGGGCGATTTCGTGGGCCAGCAGGCACGCCAGCATGTCGTCGTCGAGGCCGAGCTCGAGCATGCCGCGGGTGACGAAGATATGGCCGCCGGGCAGCGCGAAGGCGTTGGGCACCGGCATGTCGATGAAGAAGAACGAGAAGGGAAAGTCGCTGAAGCGGGCGTGGGCGGCCAGCTGGTAGCCGATATCGATCACCCGCTGGCGTTCGTGCTGGAGGCGCAGGGCTTCTTCCGGATCGTCGGATTCGTCGGGGTCGGGGACGCCGTAGAAGGAGAGGGCCGCCATGGCCGCCCGCGCGCTCTTCTTGAAGAGCTTCTGATTTTCGATCTCGACGGACTTGGCCTCGGGGGTCTTGGCCGGCGGCGTTTGGGCCATGAGCGGAGCCGCGAGGGCTAAGGCGAGGAGCGCGCCGAGCCACGGGGTGGCGCGGGGGCGTCGGAGGGTCGAAACTTGCATGGGTCGGAGAACCAATGATCAGAGAAATAAAGAGAAGGGGAACGCACCATCAGTAGCGCCAGCCAAGCCGGCTCATTCACTCTAGCAGAGGCTTTGCTGGGTCCGGCCGTCAAGGGATAGGCCGGTCTTTGGGCGCGGCGGAGCGCCCAAGCCGACCCGCGCCGTGGTACTTTCTGCGCATGGCACAAGTTGAATTGAAGATCCCGACGGCGAAGCAAAGCATGGCCGAAATCAAGCCCTTGCTCGATGACGTGTTGAAGAAAGAATTCCCCGGCGGCATGCTAGGTCGGACGTGGAATGGCGACGTGCTCGAGCTCTCGGGGCCCGGAGCCACCGGGTCGATCCAGCTCGAAGAGGGCCACCTCGTCGGCCGGGCAACACTGAAGCCGCCGGCGAGCATGATGCGCGCCGTGATCGAAGAGAAGATCACCGCGGCGATCAAGGCCGCGGCCAGCTAGCGCGTCGCCGTGGACCTCCCGCGGCAGCTCTTCGAGCGGGCCGCCGCGAGCCCGGAGGCGCCGTGGCTCTTTTTCCGAAGCGGCCTGGACTGGCGCTGGCGGTCGCATCGTCACGTCGCCGATCAGGTCGTGCGTTCGGTCGCTGCCTTGGAGGCGACGAGCCCGGCCCAGCCGACGGCGGTGCGGCTCGTCCAGGAACCGGACGCGGTGGCGGCGCTGGTCGCGGCGCTCGCCGCCGGCCGATCGCCGCGTCTCGAGCCCCTAGGGACCGACGCCCCCTGGCTCGCCGAGTGCCGGGGGACCCTCGATGTGATTGAGACCGAGTTCCGCTCGGATCCCGACGCGTCGCCGACGCCGAGCGACGCTGAAGGGATGCGCTTTAGTCTCCAGCTCGCCCGGGATTCCGAGCATTTCGCAGCCCTGGTGCGTCCGGTGCTGAAGGGCATCACCATCAGGCCGATCCTCTATGCCGGCGCCTCCCTCGACATGTCCCGCACCGCGGCCCTGGCGGCGTGGAGCCTGCGGGTCGAGTCGCCGTGGGCGCTGGAGTCCCAGGCCGACGCCTTCGCGGCCACCGCCCTATGGACTCGGCCGCACCTCTTGCTCGCCGGTCGCGGCGAGCTCGAGGCGGTGCTTCCCTATGTCGGTCGAAGCGAAAGGCGGCAGTCCCGTCTGCGGGCGGTGGTGCTCGTTGACGGAGCCGGAGACGGGGCCCTCGAGGCCGCCGTCGCCGAAAGGTGGGGCTGTCCGCTGCTCGCGTGGCTACCGACCCGCCCTGCGGCGCCGGGGCGTTGAGCGAACGGGCCTTGAACGACCGGGACCGGGGTCGGCAGCAGAGACTTGGTGGAAGCGCCGGGCGGACCCCGCCCGCGGCGGCCGGCGCCGCCGCGGGGGCCGAGTCACTGGTCTGCGCCGGCAACTCGGCCCTCGGCTGCGTCGTCGACGTCTCGGCTGGGCTATTTTGGATCGCCGCCGCCATCCGCCGAGGTGTGCGGCGCGAATGAAGAGCTGACGCGTCAATAACCCGGGGACTCCATGCTCCGTCCGAAACGCCCCACCTCCTCGATTCTCAGCTGGCCTGCGCTCCTGCTCGTCACCTTAACGGCGGTTTTCGTTCCGTCGGCCCTCGGTGCGGAAGAGTTCGGCGACATCCTCGATCCCTTCGAGCCGCGCGAGAGTGTCGCGCCCGACAACTTCGTGATGGACGAGCCCGATCCGATCACGGAGCAGCACCTGCGCTGGCTGGTCGAAGTGCAGCCGCTGTTGACGCGTCGGGAGTACGACTTCTTTAGGACCCTCGAGCGCAGCTATCAGCGAGAGGCTTTCATCGAAGCCTTCTGGCGGGTCCGTGACCCGTTTCCGCGCACCGCCCGCAACGAGCTCAAGGAGCGCTGGCCGTACCGGGTGGCCGAGGCCAAGAGCAAGTGGGGCTCCCTCGACGACGACCGCTCCCGCATCTTCACCGTCCACGGTCCGCCGTCCGGTAGCTACGAAGTGAAATGCACCCGCTCCCGGGCGCCGGCGGAAGTGTGGGCCTACCGAGGCACGGACCTGGTGGACGTCAATACGGTGTTGATTTTCATCACGCCGCGCTTTGGCGACGGGCGAGCCATCCTGTGGCGTCCCGGCTACAGCGAATACGCCGCCGAGCAATTGGCGCGACGGGCTTCGGCCTGCATCAACGGCGCCCAGATGATGCGTTTGATGCAGACCATCCGCAGCAGCGTCACCGAGTACGAGCCGGTGATCCAGCGCTTGCTGGCGAAGCCGAGGCCCCAAAGTGAAGAGTGGCTCGACAGCTTCCAAGCTTTCTCCACCGAAATGCCCACCGAGGCGATGGCGATCGCCGGTGATGTCGAGTTCACCTTCCCTGGACGACACCAGCACCGCAGTATCCTCCAGGGTTTACTCACGGTGGCCCGGGATGACGTGACCCTCGGGGATTTCGCCGGCCATCTTTCCTATGATTTCCAGCTCAACGGCGAAGTGCTGCAGGGCGGAGAGCTCTTCGAGAGCTTTCGCTACAAGTTCGGCTTCCCGGGCGAGGGCATGCCGCAGAAGGTGCCGATTTCCTTCCAGCGCTTCCTCCGCCCGGGGGAATATCAGCTCATTCTGCGCCTCGATGACCTCAATTCGGAGCGTATCTTCCGGGTGGAGAAGGACGTGGTGGTGCCGCGGGTCGACCAGGTCGTCGACGTTCCGATGTTCAAAGACCCGGAGACGGCGAAGCTCTTCGAGGAGGCCACCGCAGCGCTGTCGTCTGGGGAGACGGGCTTGCGCCTCATCCCGCCGCGCGGCGAGCTGCAAACCGGCTTTACCCGCTTTGATGCCTTGGTGTCCGGCGACGAGATTTCGAAGGTTCGGTTCGTGCTCGACGGCAAGACGATTCTGACCAAGAACCGGCCCCCCTTCCAGGTGTCCATCGACCTCGGGCCGTACCCGGATCTCCGCGAGCTGATCGCCGTCGGCGTCGACGCCGCCGGTGAGGTCGTGGCCGAGGACGAATTGCTGGTCAATAGCGGCGGCTATCGTTTTGCGGTCAACCTGATCGAGCCTCGCAAGGGTAAGGAGTACCGCAATAGCCTGCAAGCCCGCGCCGAGGTCGACGTGCCGGAAGGCCGTAGCCTCGAGCGCCTGGAAATCTTCCTCAACGAAACGCCGGTGGCGACGCTCTACCCAGAGCCCTTCGTCCAGCCGGTGGTGCTGCCGCCGGACGAGAGCGTCGGCTATGTGCGCGCCGTCGCCTATTTAACCGACGGCAATACCACCGAGGACCTTGTCTTTATCAACGCGCCCGGCGAGGTGGAGGAACTCGACGTGCAGTTCGTCGAGCTCTACACCAGCGTGCTCGACGGCCAGGGGCGACCGGTGCTGGGCCTAGACCGCAACGAGATCCGCGTGATCGAAGACGGCGTCGCCCAAGACATCCGCCGCTTCGAGCAGGTGCGAGATCTGCCGATCCACGTCGGCATCTTGCTCGATACGTCGGCGTCCATGGGTGGGGTGCTCGATGACGTGCGCCGCGCCGCGCTGACCTTCATCAACCAGGCGATCACCCCCCGGGACCGCGCCTCGGTCATTACCTTCAACAGCTTCCCCGAGCTGAAGGTGTCGCTGACCAGCGACCCCGCCGCCCTCGGCGCGGGGCTCGCCGGCCTTTCGGCGGAGGGCCGGACGGCGCTCTACGACAGCGTCATGTTCAGCCTCTATTACTTCACCGGCATCAAAGGCCAGCGCTCGATTCTCATCCTTTCCGACGGCAAGGACGAGTCCAGCCGCTTCGACTTTGACCAGACCCTCGAGTACGCCCGGCGGGCGGGCATCACGCTCTATACGATCGGGCTGCGACTCGGCAGCGGCGGCGCCCGCATCAAGCTGAACCGCCTGGCGGAGGAAACCGGCGGCTCGAGCTATTTCATCCGCGATATCGACGAGCTCGAAGCGATTTACACCAAGATCCAAGAAGAGCTCCGTTCGCAGCTGCTGATCGCTTACCAGTCGTCGAACGCGGCTGACGACGGCGAATTCCGCCGCGTCGAGGTGGAGGTGGAGCGGCCCGGCGCCCGCGCCCGCACCATCAGCGGCTACTACCCGTAGGCCATGCCCGAAGGACCGGAGATCCGAATCGAGGCCGATCGCCTGCATAAGGCGCTGGCCGGTGCGGAGGCGCTCGAGGTGCGCTTCGCCCACGAGCACCTGCTGGACCGGGGCCAGGAGCTCGTGGGGCGGCGGGTCGAGTCGGTGACGTCGCGCGGTAAGGCGATGCTGACGTCTTTCGAGGGGGACAAGGTCATCTACAGCCATAACCAGCTCTACGGCGTCTGGCGGATCGTCGCGGCGGGCACGCGTCCCGAGACCACGCGGCAGCTGCGGCTGGTGATCGAAAATGCCAAGAAGGCGGCGCTGCTGTATAGCGCGTCCGACATCGAGTTGCTTGAGCGCCGCGAGCTCGCCGAGCATCCTTTCCTCAAGCGCCTCGGGCCCGACGTGCTCGACGACATCGGGGTTGAAGACGTGCTCGCCCGCCTCGAGGACAATCGCTTCCGGCGCCGTTCCCTCGGCGCCCTACTGCTCGATCAGGGCTTCGTCGCCGGTCTGGGGAACTATCTTCGGGCCGAGATTCTCTACACCAGCGGCATCCACCCGGCGAGCCGATCCCAGGATTTGAGCTCCAGGGAGCGGCATCTGCTCGCCGAAGAGATCTTGCGCGTGACCCGCCAGTCTTACCGCACCAAGGGCCTCACCAACGACCTCGATCGCGTCAAGCGTTTGAAGGCGGCGGGGGTCCCGCGGCGCCACCACCGGTTCCATGTCTACAAGCGCGACGGGCGACAGTGCTATCGCTGCGAGAGTGAGATCGAGCGCTTTGATCAAGGCGGCCGGGCGATTTTCGTCTGCCCCCTTTGTCAGCCGGAAGCCTGACCGCGCCATAGACGCGCGTGCGCACCGATCGCTTCCGGACGTGATCTGAACCCCTCGGGGTTCTCGCCTTTTTTTGTAGATCCTCGGGTCTAATCGGCGGCTGGGTCCGGCGTCGGCTTGCGCCGGTCGGCCAGGCTTTCTATGATGCGTTGTGAAATATGTTGTTGCGTCATGGGTGATTCCTGGTGACTTCTCGATGTCTGTTCGACAGCAGTTTCTTTTGCGCTGGTCCAGTCAACAACGATTCTTTCCAACGATTGAGGAGCGCGCCATGGATTTCGGGACACTGCGAATGGGCTTAGGGGTGTGGGCGGCGGCCGGGCTGCTGGCGATCTCCGCGTGGGCGGTCGAGCCGCCGCGGCAGCTCAGCGACCTCAGCCGGCCGCTCGGCGAAGTGATCGCCGCGGGCTTCACCGAAGACGGGCAGTGGCTCGTCTTTGTCATCAACGCGAGGTTCCGTGATTCCCGCGAGCTCTACAGCATGCCCGCGGGGGGCGGAGCCGCCGATGTCGTCAAATTAGGTGACACTTCTTCCGGCTCCTTCGCCGTCAGCGCCGACGGGTCCCAGATCGTGTTCATCAGCTCCGACCAGACCATCAAGTCGGTACCCATCGGCGGTGGCGCCGCCACGACGCTGACGCACCTGCCCCCCGACCATTTCGCGTCTGGCGTCGATATGACGGCGAACGACCTCGTGCTCTATGCGACCCGCCTGCCCAGCTCCGGTTTCGAGATTTTCTCGGTGCCGCTGACCGGCGGTGCGTCCAATCAGGTGAGCCAGTTGCCCAATACCGATTGGACGATCCGAGGCTGGACCGTAAGTCCGGACGGGAACCGGATCGTCTACGGCGGCGCCATCCAGCGCCTGACGACGCTTTTTTCGGCGCCGATCACCGGCGGGCCGCCGGTGGTGATCTCGCACCAGCTGACGCCCGGCCAGCAGATCTCGGGATTCAGTATGACCCCCGACGGCTCCCGGGTGATTTACCGCGCCGGGACCTTCGCCAATAGTTCCATCGTCTTTGATGATCTGTACTCGGTGCCCTCCGACGGCAGTGCCCCGTCGGTACTGGTCCACGACGGCTACACCGTTTTTGCGGGGGATGTGCCAGGCGGCACGTGGGGGGCCGATGTCTTTTTCTACACCGCGGACAACAAACTCTTCTTCACCGACTCCAACGCCACGGTGACCGATCTCTACTTGTCGGAACTTGACGGAAGCGCAAAGACGTCGCTGGGTCCTGAGCCTTTGATCGGGAACTACTGGTGGCGCCCGGAGGAGGCCACCCTGGTCTACCAGCGGGGCGCGTTTCCGTTCAGCATGAGTATTCGACCTCTGGCGGGACCGAGCACGCTTTTGAGCACGCACACCCAGGGAAATGTGGCCTATGGGATCGCCACGGTCACTCCGGACGGCCAGCATGTGGCGTACTCCGCTTTCGTGCAGACCGGGCAACGTCTGGATGCCTACGGCGTCACGACGGCGGCAGACCCGCCGGTCAGGCTCAACGATATCTTCGCCAGCGACGAAGACGTCAACGCCATCGCCGCGACCAACGACCGGGCGATCTTCTCCCGAGAGAACCGGCTGGTGAGCGTGCCGATCGGCGGTGGTCCCGAAACCTTGCTCACCGGTCCGTATATCGACCGGGACCGCTTCAACCAGGGCGACGTCTTCCCGGCCGGCGACGCTGTCCTGCTTGAGGCGCGGTACACCGGCGTCGAGGCGGAGGAACTCTTCAAGGTGCCGTCGGACGCCGGCCCCGCGGAGCGGGTGAGCCCGCCGACCGTGGAGGTCACGGGAACGGTGTCCGGCCACGTGCAGAGCGCGGGCGGTCAATTCGTTTTCTACCGCGCCAACCGGGACGCTGATCGGCGAAACCAGCTCTACCGCGCCCCGATCGGCGGGGGAGATCCGGTGAACGTGGAGGTCGGGCCGACCCTCGAGTCGAATGACCAGGTGTCGAGCGATCCGCGCTTCGCCGCCGCGTCGAATACGGCGGTCTTCACGGTCTTTAGGAGCGGTGACCCGGACGAGCTGTGGTCAAAGACCTTCGCCGGCGACTTGCGCAAGCTCTACGAATTCAATTTCAGCAGCCGCTACGAAATCGCGCCCCCCGGGAACGTCCTGATCTACCTGGACGGCTCCGGAGACCTCAGGGAAATTGCGCTCGCCACCGGCGCCGAGCGTCTGCTGGAGGATCTGGCGACGCCGATCGATGATTTTCTGGTCTCCGAAGACGGGTCAAAGGTGGTCCTGGAAACGTCCGGCGGCACGTTCAGCCTGCCGATCGCCGGCGGCACGCCGGTCGACCTGGGATCGTTTCGGGATCCCATCGACATCTCCCCCGACGGCACCTGGGCCCTGCTCGATGGCTCCTTCGGCACTTTCTGGCTGGCGTCGACGGACGGCCAGACCCTCCGTGAGCTCGAGGACCTCGGCAGTAGGCCCAGGTTCACGAACGACTCACGCTTCCTGGTCAATGAAGCCTCCAATTCGCCCGTTGAGCTACGCAGCTACGAGATCGCGACGGAGACCACCCTCCGGCTGGATGAAGGGCTGGAGCGGCCCTCGGGATTTAGCCGCCTCGACTTTTGGATCGTCGGTGAACATGACGTCCTCTTTACCTTCGTCGGCTCCTTCAGTATCGGTCGCGAGCTCTATCG
>JBCDKB010000073.1:0-24712 GCA_038747035.1 Acidobacteriota bacterium
TACTTACTCGTGGGTTGTAGCGGACTGGCCCAGTGCGTCCAGTTAGTGGGCGCTCAAGTAGAAATCGTAGGCGCCGTGGCCATGCCACGAGTGCACCTTGACGATGTAATAACCGGCGGAGCCGCTGTAGTTGATGTGCTCCGACGACGTGCCGTCGTTGATCGACTTCTTGACCTGGACCCAATCCCAACCGTTCCACTTGAAGAGGTAGAGGTCGAAATCGGAGCCTTCGCCTTCGAGCCAGGCCTGGATAGTGCCCGAATCGCTGTAGAAGTAGTTGCCGTCCGGCTGCCAGTCCTTGTCACCGGTGTAGTCGAGGTACCCGGTGTAGTGGTCGCAGCTCGTGCACGGGGCGGAGCTGCCGGCGCGGTAGCCGAAGTTGACGTCGTTGCGATCTTCGCCTTCGCCGAGGCCGAGGGTGGCTTCGTTGAGGCTCGACACGCCGTCGATGTCGAAGGTCGCTTCATCGAGGTTCGCCGGGAGGGTGGAGCCGTTCACCGCCACGGTGTAGGAACCGGCCTCCAGGTCGTCGAAGAGGTAGCGACCGTCGTGGTCGGTCGTCGCGGTGGCGACGGTGCTGCCGCCCTGGCGCAGGTCGACGGTCACGCCGCCGACGCCGTTCGAGGCATCCTCGATGACGCCGTTGCCGTTGATGTCGTTCCAGACGACGCCGCCGAGCTGGCCGAGGAAGGTGTCGCCTTCGCAGATCGACACGATCTCGACGAACTCGATGCAGAACGCCTCGCCCCAGCCCTGGTAGGCACCTTCCGGCACCCGGAACCGGACCACGGTGCGGTCCGACGCGAAGGCCGAGATGTCGTAGCTGAAGGAGAACGTGCCGTAGCCGTCGATGCCGTCGACCGTATCGACCACGGTCCAGGTGGCACCGCCGTCACTCGAGACCTCCACCAGGAAGGAGTCGGTGACGTCGACCTTGGAGCTGGTGATCACCTCGAAGGAGAGGCGGGCACCGGTGGCCCCGGAGAGGTTGACCTCGCGGGCGATGCTCGGCTCGGAAGCCGTCTCTTCGAGGTTGAAGGTGAGCAGGCCACCGCCGTGGTCAACCTGCACCGCACCGGCGCGCGGGCCGGCGCCCAGCGGATCGACCTCGGTCCAGGCCGAAGCCCAGGCGTTCGGGCCGTCGTTGTTGGTGTACTCGCGCTGGTCGAAGTCGTCGCGGACCTCGCGGGCGATGCAGTCGCCGCACGCCTTGACGATTTCGACGTAGTCGAGGCAGAAGACCTCGTTCTTGCCGCCGTACTTGTTGGTCACGCGGAAGCGGACCTGGGTGTTCTCCGAGGCGAAGGCGGTGATGTCGAAGCTGCGCTCCTCATCGACCTCGCCGTGGATGCCCGTGATCACCTCCAGCACGTTCCACGTCGCGCCGCCGTCGTTAGAGACGTCGACGGTGATGGCGTCATCAGCGTCCACACCGTAGCTGGTGAGGAAGCGGAAGTTCAGCGTCGCGTGGGTCGCACCCGAGAGGTCGGCTTCGCGGACCACGCCCGGCTCGCCGCCGGTGTTCGGACGATCCTCGAGGGTCAGCAGACCGTCGTGGATCTCGACCTGGCCGCTGAACGGACCGTCGGCCACCGGATCATCTTCGACCCAATCACCGGTCCACAGCAGGGTGCCGTCCTGGTTGCCGAACGACTGCTGGGTGAAGTCGTCGCGGTAGGTTCCCTCGACGCAGTCTTCGCCCGGCACCGGCGCGTAGCCGAAGTCGACATCGTTCTGCGTCTCGCCGGCGACCACGGTCACCGTCGCGATGTTGAGCGAGTCGATGCCGTCGAGGTCGAAGGTCGCGTCGCCGGTGCCTGCCGGCAGCGTCGTCGCGTCGACCGCCACCGAATAGGTGCCCGGCACCAGGTCGGTGAAGCTGTAGAGGCCGCCGCCCGAGGTCACCTGGGTGGCGATCTCGACACCGTTCTCGTCGAGCAGGCTGACGGTGACACCGTCGAGACCCGGCTCGTCGGCATCCTGGACGCCGTCGCCGTCAAGGTCGAGCCACACGAAGTCGCCGATCGAGGCGAAGCCGCGGTAGCCGAAGTCGACGTCGTTGCGGGGAATGCCGATTTCGGCGGTGACCGTCGCTTCGTTCGGCGTCGCCGTGCCGTCGAGGTCGAAGCTCGGGGTCGACGTGGCGGCCGGCAAGGTCGACGGGTCCACAACCACCGTATAGGTGCCGGCGTCGAGGCCGGTGAAGCTGTAGAGGCCGCCGCCCGAGGTCACCTGGGCGGCGATCTCGACGCCGCTGTCGTCGAGCAAACGGACCGTGACGCCGTCGATGCCCGGCTCGTCCGTGTCCTGGACACCGTCACCGTTGTTGTCGACCCAGACGAAATCGCCGATGGTGGCGACGCCGCGGTAGCCGAAGTCGACGTCGCGGATCTCGTCGGAAGCTTCGACGGTCACGGTCGCCGAATTCGGCGTCGCGAGGCCGTCACGGTCGAAGGTCTGATCGGTGGCGTCGGCCGGCAGGGTCGACGGATCGACCTCCACCGTGTAGGTGCCCGGAACCACGTTGGTGAAGAGGTAGAGACCGAATTGGTCCGTCACCTGGGTGGCGACGATGTCGCCATTCTCGTCGATCAGGTTGACGGTGACGCCGGCAAGACCCGGCTCACCGCGGTCCGGCGTGCCGTTGGCGTTGCGGTCGTTCCACACCAGGTCACCGATCGAACCGCCGCAGTCGAGGGCGCGGATGACCGACTGGAGCGCGTCGGCCAGGGAGGTGGCGTCATTGGCGCGCAGCAGCGGGGTGCCGTAGTAGAAGGAGGCGTAGGCCAACAGATCTTCGTAGAAGGTGTCCTCGCCTTCGATGGCGATCGGGAAGATCAGCGCATCCGGAACCTCAGCGCGCACCTGCTCGATGAGGTAGAGGGTGTTGCCGAAGACCTCACCGTCGTAGGTGCCGATGCCGCCGTTGTAGTTACCGAGCCACGCCACTTCGTCCCAGCGCAGGAAGTCGCCCTGGTCGTCGCGGATCGACAGCGGCAGGATTTCCGAGAAGCGGTACTCGGAAGCGCCGCGGCCGGCGAGGTCGATATTCGGCGCGCCGTCGGTGATCAGCGCCACCACCTTGCGGGTGTTGGCGGCGGCCTCACCCTTGAGCAGGTCGATCGTGCGCTCAAGCGCGATCGGCAGCGGGGTGTTGGCGTCGACGTCGATCGTCGACGGGTCGATCGCGGCCGCGGCGGCGGTCACGGCGTCGAGGTCGGTGGTGATCGGCGCCAGGACCTGGGCGCCCTGGGTGAGGTTGAAGACCGGGTCGCTCAACACCGCGCCGCGGAAAGAGATCAGCGCGGAGCGGGGGTCGGTGAAGTTGGCTGCGAGCAGCGCGTTGGTCTGGGCGATGGCGTCGGCCGCGGCTTCGAGCTTGGAGGGGAAGCCTTGGAACTCGGCGGTCATCGAGCCGGAAGAGTCGAGCACGAAGAGCAGGTCAGTGCCCAGGTTGCTCTGGCAGCCCGGCGCCGGCGGCGGATCGACCTTCGGCAGGTTCTGCCGGCGGCAGAGCTCGAAGTCGTCGAATTGCACGGTGTACTCGGTGTCCGGCAGGTAGGACGCCACGGCGAGGCCGACCTCAGCGGACGGGCCCATGTCGAGGGTGACCTGGCCTTGGGCCATGCCGCCCGCCGGGCGCAGCCAGGTGGCGCCGTTATCGGTCGAGAAGTAGACGGTGAAAACGTCACCGCGGCGGTCGAAGGCGACGCTCAGCGGCAGGTCGAGGTCGACCGGCGAGGAGGCCATCTCGAAGGAGTTGCCGGACTCGTCGCGGTAGTCGAACTGGAGGAAAGTCGTGTTGAGGGTCGGGTGATCAAAGATCAGCTGGACCATCACGCGGGGGGCGGCGGGGTCGGTCGTGTCGGGGCGCACCAGCAGGCCGCCCTTGGCGAAGGAGCCGCCCAGGTTGATCGGCCGATCGATGAGCACCACCTCTGCGCGGAAGTCACCGATCACCGTCTGCGACAGGAAGGCCCCGTTGTCGGGCCCGCGGAAAAGGGAGGACCCGTCGCCGGCGAGGTAGAGCGTATTGTCGACGATGGTCGCCGAGCCCTGGTCCGCGTCGCCGAGGAAGTCGAAGTTCCAGACCGGATCGAGGTCGGGGCCGTCGAAGGTGTCGGTGGTGCAGATCGAGGTCGCGCCCGGGTCCGTGGTCATCTTGTTGACCGCGCCGAGTTGCAGCGGAGCCACCTGGGAGCCGACGGTCGAGCCCATCGAGTCGGGCTGGGCGATGATCACGTCCAGCATGTCGCGGGCGTTGGCGCGGGTCGGGATCTGGACGTCGGCCGGGGCCGGACCGTAGTCGGACGAGCCGACGACCGCGCCGCCGTTGGACGCTTGCACCTGCAGGGTCACGACCTGGTCGCAGGCGACCTGGGTCTCGAAGAATCGGCTGTGGGTGGCCGCGCGGCCGCGGGCGTCGGCGCCGAGGGCGAAGCTCGCTTCCACGTGGACGGCGCCGCCGCCGCGCACGGCGAACGTCTCGCCGGTGGTGCGCTCGGTCACGGTCGAGACCGCCTGCACCTGGTAGCCGCCGTCGGCGTGGGCCACGGCCGCGACCAAGCGAGCGTCGAGCACCTCGAGGGCGTTGCCTTGGCGGTCGACCCACTCCACTTCGATGACGCCGGCGCACTCTTGGGTGCCGATGAAGCGGTAGAGATCCTGGCCGCCGTCGAGGGCGACGGTGGCGCGCAGCTCGGCGTTGGCGTCGGCGTAGGTCGCGCCGAGGGCCCCGTTCGGGGTCAGGGTGCCGACGGTCTGGTTGAGGGCATCAACCTGCTCACCGCCGACGATGCCTTCGGCGGTCAAGGCCGACAGCGCCTGGCTATCGGTATTGGTGAAGGTGAGCGTGGCCTGGCCATAGGCGGCCGTCGCACACAGCGTCAGAAGCAAAATGCTGAACAATCTTCGGTGGGCTAGCATGGGCAGTCTTCCGCGAGATTAGCGATGATTGGAGACGAAACTCCGGTGTCAGGGCGACCGGCAGTCCTGATGTCAGAAACACGAACAGATGGAAGTAGGAACGAGAGAGTCCACATTGTAGGACAGACACCTACCGGTAGCAAGGATATATCGCCCAATTGGCAATAAGTTATGATTAGTAATATGCACCAATCTCACTGCGCGCATAATGTTTTAAATGCAAGGATGGTCCAGGGCCTTCAAGACCAAGGATTTATCCGCACCGGCCGGGTCGCGGACGCCTTCTCCGCGGTCCCCCGCCACCCCTTTCTGCCTGACCTCGACGTGAACCGGGTCTATCGCGGGACCCACATCACGACCCACGAAGACGACGGCGCCAAGCTCAGTTCCTCCACCGCGCCGTGGCTGATGGCCAGCATGCTCGAGCAGCTCGAGACCGTCCCCGGGCAGCGCATCCTCGAGATCGGCGCCGGCACGGGCTATAACGCCTCAGTGCTCGCCCATCTGCTCGGTCCGGACGGCCACGTCACGACCGTTGATATCGCCGAGGACGTCGTCGACAATGCGCTGAGGAACCTGTCTGAATTCGGCCTCGGTGCCGCCTCGAAGGCCGAAGGATTTGCCCCCGTCGACGCCCGGGTCGCGGACGGCATCGACGGCGCGGCCGACGGCGCGCCGTGGGACGCGATCTTGGTCACGGTGCGCAGCGCCCAGGTCAGCCCGGCCTGGTTCGACCAGCTCAAGCCCGGCGGCCGACTGGTTGTTCCGCTATCGCTCGGCGGCATGCGCCAAGGCGAGCTGTCCATCGCTTTCGTCAAGCGGGATGGCTTCTTCGAAAGCCTTTCCTTCCGCGACTGTGGATTTATCCGTCCACGCGGCGGCATGGCGGTGCGGGACCGAGAGCTCCAGCTCGATCGACGCCGCGGACTCTATTGGTGCGACGGCGGACGGCATCCCGAGGGCGCGGCGGAGATCCGCGAGCTGCTCGAAGGCCCCCGGAAGCTCTCGCCGGTCGGCCTCGATGCGGTTCCCTCCGAGCTGATCTTGGGCTTTCAGACCTGGCTCGTGCTCCACGAGCCCCTGACCTGCACCCTCCAGGCGTCCGGCCCGTGGCTCGACTGGACGCCGCTGCTCCCCATGACCGAAGTCCCGGGCCGCGCCCGGGGTGCCGGCGGTCTGTTCAGCGGACGCGGTATCGCCCTGCTGGGTTTCCCAGACGGGCCCAGCCCCGAACAAGCGCGACCCCTGAGCGTCGTCTCCTACGGCGACCCGGAAGCCGCCCGGCGCCTACGCGATCACGTTCAGACGTGGGATCGGGCGGGGCGCCCGCCCCGCGAATCCTTGCGGGTTCGCATTTTCCCGCCGAATCACCCGCCGAAGGACTCCGCCCCGAAGGACGCTCTGCGGATCGCGGAGTCCTGGGGCGTGCTCGAGGCGCTCTGGATCTAATAGGGGGCGCAGACCTAGTGTGTCGACGGGTCTAGGGCTCGCCCGGTCTAAGCCGCGCCGGGTCCGCGGTTGGCGGTCGCTCAGCCCCGGGGCTGATCCGCCCAAACGCTCGACTGCACTAATCGAATAGGTCGCCAAAGAACCCGCCGATGATGCCTTCGAAGGATGTCGTCTCGGGGCTGAGCATGCCGACCAAGCCGCCGCCGAGGGTGACGAGCACCATGATCTTGAAGGCCGCCCAGAAGCCTTGACCGGTGATGAAGACGACCACCGACAAGGCGCAGGCGATGAGGAAGCCGAGCACCAGGCCCGAGAAACAGCCGTAGCCGCGCTCGGCCCCGGAGGCGACGATGTCCGGTCCGTAAAGCACGGCGTCTTCGGCCAGCTCGGCCTCGAACGAGTCGTCGGCCGGCGTGCCGTACTCCTCTTCAAAACTACGCTCACGCAGGTCGGTCTCAGGTGGCGGCGGCGGGATCGGGGGAATCGGAGGAATCGGGGGGGGATCAGTCGCCATGGGGGCTCTCCCTCTGTGGAATCAGCGCCCGCGTCGCCGGGCCAGCGGCGGGCAGTGTGGCCACCCCGTCGAGCGCGAGCAGGCCGAATCGCTCGGGGCGGTGGAAGTCCGGCGGGTTCACCAAAGTCGGTGACCAGGCGGTGTATTCGTCGTCTACGTCCGCCGCATCCCTCGCATTCGCGACCCCAGGGCCTCCGGGTCGCTCGACACGGTAGAAGTTGGCGAACCACAGTCCGGGCGGCTCGGCGGCAAAACCGAGGCCGCGCCACGGCAACTCGAGCGACGCCCACCAGTCGTCCCGACGGCGACCGCGGCCGGCGGCCCAACGGATCGCGGGCCAGTCCCAGGCTGTGTCGACGCTCATGGTGGACCGCAGGCCGTCAGGATTATGCACTTCGGCGTCAAAGAGCGCGCCGAGGGAGTTCACCTCGAGCTCGATATAGGACGCCGGTCCGCGACCGGACTTGAGCACCTCCGGCGACTCGACGGGAGCGAGGAAGACTTCAACGACTTCTTCTCTCCACAGGGGCTCATCGCGGCGCCGGAAGGTCGCCCAGGCGAGGTCGTCCCGACATTCGAAGAGCACGTGCAGCGCCCGAGGACACCAGCTGACGGACACCGCCGTCGGCCACCGAGGGGATGAACCGTCGACGCTCGAAACCAGGTCGAGTCGGCGACCGGCGGGGGTCGCCGACGCTACATCCAGAACGGGGGCAGAGCTCACGTCGCGCGGCACTCCGGGATTCTAGCCTCCTCCGTCGACCGCGGTGCTAGCCTTGGACCATGGAGATCACGTCGACGGAGTCCTTCCTCCGATATTGGCAGAGGATTCGAGGACGCACCCGTCGGGTAGTGGACTGTATCCCCGCCGAAGTCCTCGAGGTCAAAGCCCGGGTCGGCGTCCTGTCGCCCGGGGCCACCGTCCTGCCCCGGCGGTCATCGGACCTGTGGAGCCTCGGTGATCTCATCCGCCACCTCGCCCTGCTCGAGCGCTGGATGTTCGCGGAGAATATCCACGGTCGCCCGAGCCTCTACCGCGGCTGCGGCGTCGACCACGCCGACGGCCTCGGGCCGGTGCTCGAGCTCTTCGAAGGCCTCGGCGCCGAGACCGAAGATCTCATCCGCCAGCTCACGGACGACCAGCTCCAGAACCGGTGCCAGACCCCGGGCGGAGCGTCCTTGCCGGTGTGGAAATGGCTGCGTGCGATGGTCGAGCACCACATCCACCACCGCGCCCAGATCTACACCTCCCTGACGCTGCTCGGCGTCGCGACGCCGCCGCTCTACGGCCTGACTTCGGAAGAAGTCGCCGATCGGAGCGCCAGCTGAGCCCCCCGGCTCCGACGGTGCGCGTCGGCGTCATTGCGTACGAGCTCGAAGGTGCCCGATCCGGCGTCGGCCGCTACCTGGACGGCCTGCTCCGGGGCGCCGCCGAGATCGACGGATCGTCGATCGAGTGGCAACTGCTCTTTAAAGGCGATCCGACGGAAGAGCCACTCCTGGACCTGCCGGGGGTGAGCGGCCTCTACGATCGGCGCCCGTCGGCGCGCCCGATCGCGTGGGAGCAGATCCGTCTGCCGCGGGTGCTCCGCCGTCTCGAGCTCGACCTGCTCTTCTCCCCCGGCTACAGCCTGCCGATCGCCCCGGCGCTGCCCCAGGTCGTGACCCTGCACGACCTGTCCTACGAGCACCTGCGGCACGAATTCCGCCCGCGCGAAGGCCTACGCCGTCGGCTCTTGGCCCGCTGGGCGGCGAAGAAGGCGGATCGGGTGCTGGTGGATACGCACGCGATGGCCGCGGACCTCGCGCGGACCTACCGGGTCGACGCCGCGAAGATCGGCGTCGTTCCGCTCGCCGTCGATCGTCGTTTTTTTTCCCCGACCGCCGAAGCCGGCGTGCTGCACGGCCTGGGCGTGCGCCCCCCGTACCTCCTTTGCCTCGGCTCCGTGCTGCCGAGGCGTCGGCTGGACCTGGTCATCCGGGCCTTCGCCGACACGGCGCCGGAACCGACCCAACTGGTCATCGCCGGCCGCGACCGTCTGCCGGAAAGCGGCAGACTCCAAAGCTGGATCGACGCGTCCCCCGCCCGCGATCGGATCGCACGGCTCGACTACGTGCCCGAGACTGTCATCACCGCCCTCTACGCCGGCGCCGACGCGTCGATTTACCTATCCGACTACGAAGGCTACGGCCTGCCGCCGCTCGAGTCCCTCGCCGCCGGCACCGCCGCCTTGACCAGCCCCGGCATGGCCCTCGACGACCTGGTGCCGGACTACCCCTACCGGGTCGAGCTGACGCCGGACGCCGTCGGCCGCGGACTCCGTCGGCTGCTCGACGACCCGAAACGCCAGGCCACCGTCCGCAGCGCCCGAGACGTGCTCCGGCGCCTGACCTGGAAGGCGTGCGCCGAGCGCTTCATCGACGAGCTGGGGAGCGTGCTCAACCGCGGGACACCGCGCGGGTAAAGGTGCGCAGGGCGACCCGCCACCACAGCCACGACGTCACCGGCGCCCCGAGCGCCCACCAGGCCCACGCGCCGTCGCCGGCGACGGCGAGCCAGTAGGCCTTCGCCACCCAATACGGCGGATAGACCCCGCAAAGCCACTGCCACGGCTCGGGGATAAAAAAGGCCGCCAGCGCGATCGGGCCCAGTCCACTCACGACCTTGGTATAAGCCATCGCCTCGACCTTGTTGGAGGCCGCCGCGGCGACGAAGAACGCCTGCGGCGCCGCGACGAAGCCCGACGCCAAGGCGAGCGCCGCCAGCGCCATCGGCGGCGGCAGCGCCAGGCCGATGAGCGCCGCATGGACAAGGGCCAGTCCCGCCGTCAGCAGGGTAAATGCCAGGGCCAGCCCATGGAGATAACGCCGGACGGGCACCGGAGACGTCCACAGAGCCCGCAGCACGCCTTCCTCCCGCGTCTCGAGGACCAAAAAAGCACCCAAGATCGCCACCGACACCGACGGCACCACCACCGCGATGTGGCCGCCGATCAGCACGAAATACGGCTCCAGATCGAAGGCCCAGCGCACCCATACCTCGTGGGCAATCCACGGAATCGCCAGCCGAAGCGCCAGGCAGAGGCCGAAGACCAAGAGCACCAGTCCGACGAGGAATCGATCGCGCACGACCCGCAGGGCGTCCACGCGCAGGAGGGCGAGCACCGGATGATCGAGAGCTGCGCTCTTCATCGCGACGTCCAATCGAGGTGCTCGTCGAGCCGGCGCCGCGCCCACCGCAAGCTCCACAGCAGTGCGACCACCGTCACGCCGACGGCGTAGGCCCACTGCCAGGTGTCGAGATCCCGCCAGGCCCCGAGGATCATCAAGAACGGTCCGTGGGTCGGGAAGAGGTACCAGAGCCAGGCCGGTCCGACCTCGAAAACGTAGAAGATCGGCAGCTGCAGGGCGGTACCGATCAACGCCCCGCCCGGGATCAGGAAGGTGGTGACCGCACCGTGCGGAGCCGACTGCCCGACGCCGATGGCGGTCTGGAGCACCCCGAGGGCGAGCAGGCCGATCGCCAGAGCCCACCCGCGCTCGACGCCGGCGGCGCCGAAGGCGACGGCGCCGAGGATCGTGCATTCGGCCGCCAGCAGGCTCCCGAAGACAAGCACCTTGGCCCGCAGGTAGTCCCGCGGCCGGAGCGGCGACGTGCGCAGGGCGACGAGGGTGTCCTGACTCTTTTCAAGCAGCACGAAAGCGCCGCCGATGAAGTAGGTCGAGGCCCCGACCATTAGCAGGTAGATCACCGGCAGCACCGCGCCGGCCTGGTCCGGGGCAAAGAAGAATCGCAGGCCGCCCCCTAAGAGCACGCAGACGACGAGGCTGACCGTGTAGAACTGGTTGCGCCACAGCAGGCGGGCGTCGAGCGCGGCGGTCGAGGCGGTTCGCGCGACGCTCCGACCGGCGCGGCGCATCGCCCCGACGCGCGCGGGCGCCTGAGTCACCGAGCTCACGTCAGTCCGCGCCCGGTCACTGCGACGAACACGTCTTCCAAGCTGGCTTCGAGTGAGTGGACGGTCTCGAGCCCGGGTCGGGCGAGGGCGGCGAGGAAGGCCGCGTTCTGCGCCAGGCCGTCGAGCGGGAAGCTCTGCTTTGTCGGCCCCCCGTCGGTGTTGAACGTGAGCTCCACTTCCCGTCGGCCGTAGCGTCGGCGCAGGGCGTCCGGCGCATCGAGGATGGCGATCCGACCGTCGACCAGGAAGGCCACGCGATCGCAGAGTGCCTCCACGGTCTGCATGTCGTGGGTGGTGATGAAAGTCGTCACGCCTTCATCCCGACGGCGACTGACGAGCTCTCGGACCCGCTTCGCGTTGACCGGATCGAGGCCGGCGGTCGGCTCGTCGAGGAACCACAGCCGCGGCCTGTGCAGCAGGCTGCGGGCAAGGTTAAGTCTGTTCTTCATGCCCTTCGAGAAAGCCGAGACCCGCTTATCGGCGTGGTCGCCGAGGTCCACCCAGTCGAGCACCGAATCCGTCGACTCGGCGTCTCCGCCGTAGAGTCGACGGAAATACTCGAGGTTCTCCCGCGCCGTGAGCTTCAAATAATGGTTGGGGGCTTCAAAGCTCACCCCCACCGTGCGGTAGAGATCGCTCCCCCACCGGTCGACGGAGCGGCCGAGGACCTCCGCGTGACCTCGCCAGCCGCGCAGAAGACCGATCAGGACGTTCTGGGTCGTCGACTTTCCGGCACCGCTCGGCCCGAGGAATCCGAAGATCTCGCCGTCCCTGACGTCAAACTCCAACTCGGAAATCGCCGGCCCTGCGGCCCCGGGGTAGTTAAAGCTCAGACCCTTGACGTTGATCATCGATGTGCTCCGGCGAAAGTCATGGCCGATGATACGTCCCGCCGACGCCCGCATTCGCAGACCGACGTCGATTCTCGAAGCGAAACTCCACGCCCGGCGCCGGGTGGCTCTGGCGGGTACCGACGCGAGATTCGCCCTCCGTCCCCTCGTCGGCGCGGGACGGCCGCGGCCGAGGAGCTGGACGAATCCCCCGGGAGCAAGCCTCCTCCCCCGCCAATGACCGTTAACTCTTGCGTAATTTCCTGCGTATAGAGGGCGTGCTCGAGGGCGCTGCCCACGTTCAGGGGCCGCCGAGCTCTGCAGGATTCGCGGCAGGCCTCGAGTCCAACGGATTCTGACCGAGTCGGGAGTTCCATGAATCATTCCCTTTTCCGGCGTCCGGCCTCGACGGCCACAGCTTTGCTTCTGGGCTGGGGTGTGCTCCTCGGCGTCGCCCACCACGTAGCGGCCTCCGAGGGCGGTGAGGAATCGAGACCGTCCCTGCTCGTCGAGCAGGTTCCGACCGGCGGCTCCCTCGACATCGCAGGCCTGGAAAGCGGGGATCGGATCCTCTCTTGGAAGGCCCGGGGTCGCGGGGGGCCGCTCACTTCCCCCTTCGATTGGTGGGTTCTAACCCACGGCGAAGCGCTCAAAGGGCCAGTCCGCATCGTCCGGGCCCGCGACGGCATCCTCGACGACATCGACGTCACGCCAGGGGACTGGCGCCTACAGATCCAGCCTTCGTGGCCCAAGGAGCTGGCGCCCCTTGAGATCGAGCCCACCGCCCCCTGGTGCCTCAAGAGGGCGCTGTGGGAGCGACTGATCGGCCAGCTCGGCCCGCTCCGGGAGACGCGGCCGGATCTCGTGGCCTGGGCGCGCCTCAGTCGCGCGGCGGCGGCGGCACACTGTCTACCCGAGAGCGAAGGCACGTCAGCAGACCGGGCGGCGCTCGAAGCTTCCGCCGCCGGCCTCGAGAGTCCCTCGCAGAGGGCCGCCTTCTGGGTCCTCCACGGTGAGGCCCTGCGGGAGACGGAACGGCGTCGAGGGGTCACTCTGGACTCGCTGAAGCGCGCTAAGGCCGAAGCCGCCGCCGAGACGGAGCCTCTGCTCCTGGCTTCGGTCCGCCTGCCCCTCACCCGGGAGCTCCTCTTCCACAGGGACCTGGGGGGCGCCGCCGCCGAGGCCGAAGCCGCAGCCCCAATCGCGCGCACACTCGTTCCGGGCAGCCTCCTCGATCTCCGCGCCGTCCAAAATCTCGCCTATATCCGGGAGCACCAAGGCACCGCCGGATCCCTGGCCGAAGCGGAGCGTTACTACAAGGAAGGCCTGGGGATCCTCAAGAATCTCGCGGTCCAAGCGGACGAACGCGCCCGGGCGTGGCGCGATCTGGGGATCGTCCAGGCGAAGCAAGGGAACCTGAAAGGGGCCGAGTGGAGCTTCGAGCAGGGCCTTGAGTGGGGAAAGCAAGTTCCCGAACCGAATGACACCACGGCAGGTCTCTACAACAACCTGGGCTTGGTGGCCTATTCGCGCATGGACCTCGACAAGAGCTTTGACTATCTGCAGGAGGCGCTTCGGCGCAAAATCGCACTCAACGGCGGCCAGCTGACCGGACCTTCGACCCTCGCGAACCTGGCGACGGTCCAGATCGCGCGGGAAGAATTCAAAGGGGCGGAGAAATACCTCCATCGAGCGCTCGCCATCCAGGAGAAGATCGATACGACCTCTCTCGGGATGGCGATCCTGCTCAATACGCTCGGCCGCGTCCAGCGGCTGCTCGGAGACACCGTCAAAGCCCGGGGGCACCATGAACGCGCCCTCGCGATCCAGAAGAACATCAACCCCAACAGCCTGTCGGTGTCGGAATCGCTGGAGCGGCTCGCGCAGGTCGACGAAGCGGAAGGGCTCTTGGAAGAGGCGGCTGCCCGCTACGAGCAAGCCCAGACGATGCGCGAGAGCGTCGCCCCGTCGACCACACGGAATGCGATCTTGCTGAGTCGGATGGCGGACCTGGCCCGCAAGCGCGGGCTGACCTCCGCCGCCAGCTCGATCTACCGCCGGGCGGTCCGTCTGGTCGAGGACCGGCTGCAGGACCTCGGGGGCAGCCACGGCCAGCGAGAAAGCTTCCAAAGCGTCTTCGGCCAGCTCTACCGCGACACCATCGACACCCTGGTCGAGAACGGAGAAGAGATCGAAGCCTTCGAAGCGCAGGAACGGGCCCGGGCGAAAATCCTCCGAGAGATGCTGGCGGAACGGGACCTCGAGCTCGGAGAGGATCTGCCCGAAGACCTGAAAGAGGAACGCCAAGACCTAGCGGAGCGCTATGACGAGGTGCTCGCGTCGCTCGCCGCGATGCGGGAACCGGCCCCGTCGATGCGCGTTCTCGAGTTAGAAGAAGAGCTGGACGCCATCAGCTCGCGGCGGGAGGAGCTGGTCGCCAAGGTCAGACTGAGCTCGCCGCGCCTGGCGGCCCTCACCTACCCCCGCGCCTTGGACTTCGAATCCATCCGCACGTCCATAGACCCGGGCACCTTGCTGCTCGCCTTTAGCGTCAATACGGAACGCTCCCTGCTCTTCGTCCTCTCCCGGGGCGGAGCGCTCGACGTGCACCGGCTGCCGACGGGCTCCGGTCAGCTTCGGGATGAGATCGACGCTTTCTTGTCGCTCATCGAGGAAAGCGCGGGACCACCGTCCCGGCGGACGCGCCTCCGATCGGCGAGCGTGCGGGCGGCCGGCCAGCGCCTCTTCGATCAGCTCTTGGCGCCGGCGGCGGAGCGTATCGAAGCCTCTCGGAGGCTCCTGATCCTGCCGGACGGTCCGCTTCATCGCCTGCCGTTCGCCGCGCTGGTCACCGACGCCCGAGGGGCCGTCTCCTCCGGCCCCCGGGGGCGCCTGCGGCCGTATCTCGTCGAGTGGAAGCCGATCCACCTGGCGCTCTCATTCAGCCTCTTCCAGGAGCTACGGGCCCGCGGATCCTCGGACGGCAAGCCCCGGGGCCCAGCGTCGGTGCCCTTGATCGCCTTTGGCGCTCCCCGTCTGCCGCCCGCGGAAGCGTCGACGCCGCGACCTGAGCAGGTGTCCCCGGGGCGGCGTTCCGATCTCCCGGAGCTGCCGGCGGCGCGCCGCGAAGTGCAAGACATCGGCCGGCTCTTCGGGGACGGTCAGATCTACCTCGGCCGCGACGTCAGCGAAGAGCGGGTCTTGGCCCTCCCCCCGCGGGTGAGCGTGCTGCATTTCGCGACCCACGTGCGCTTGGACCCGCGGGATCCGCTCGATTCGGCGCTCGTGCTCGCCGCGCCTCCCCCTCGCGAAGACGATCTCGAACGCCGTTGGAGCAATGGCCTGCTCCAGGTCCGAGAGATCTTCGAGAACCTCAGGATCGAGGCCGACCTGGTCGTTCTTTCCGCGTGCGAAAGCGCGCTCGGCGAGGAGGTCCAAGGCGAAGGCTTGATCGGCCTGACGAGGGCCTTCCATTTCGCCGGCGCCCGCTCCGTGGTCGCCTCGCTGTGGCCGGTCGATGACCGAGCGACCGCGGAGCTGATGATGAGCTTCTATCGCCACTTAAAAGACGGGCGCTCGAAAGATGAAGCGCTGCGGGCGGCGCAGCTCGAGCTCGTGCGCGGGGACACCGGGAACTTTCTCTCGCCCCACTACTGGGCCGCGTTCCAGCTCAGCGGGGACAACGCCCGTGTCCGCTTCGAGTAGCCCGCCGAAAGACCAAAAACCCGCCCGGGTTCCCGGCGGTGACGCACCGCCGCGGAACCGGAGCGGGTCACGGGCTCAGACGGAGCCCGGGCCGCCGTCAGAGCCAGTCCGGATCATCGGGGAAATCACCGACGCACTCATCGGAAAGGGCGGTGCAGTTCACCGTGGCCTCGATGATCGTGCACCCGGCCATCTGCACCTGTCCGACGAGGCTGCTCAAGGCGAGGTTGCAGGAGGCCGCACTCGCGCCGCCGTTCGCTTGGAAGCCTTTGCGCGTGCCGTCGCAGAAGGCGTCGAGTCCGGCGATCCAGCACTTGGCCGGATCCGGTTCAAAAACCGGCACGGCCGCCTCGGTCTGCGGCTCGTAGAAGAAGACTCCCGCCAGCAAACAAAGGACGATGGCGGACGACCTGATCAGCAAGGTTTTCATAGCGTTTCTCCAAGCAATGAAGGGTTCACGAGGCCCCCGGTGGGCAGAGAGCCCGGCCTGCCCAGTCCCCGTCGGCCATCCGGAGCGCCGGAAACGCGCCGGATGAAGGGGGCTTTGCAAGCGTGGAGCGGGTGCCATCACTCCTTGCATAACGACCCGTTTTCAAAAGTGGCCGGAACCTCTGTCCATCGTCTATTTTTGGTAGCGTCACCGCGAATGCCGACGCCAGAACCCACAACTTTCGGATGAGACAGGCGAGCCCTTGAGCACCCGAGACCGCACCAATCCGCCGCCCGACGACGGGGCGCTGACCGCCTATATCCGCGAGGTCGGCGACCGGCGGGCGGAGGTTTCGGGGCCGGTCTTCGATGCGTTTTGGACCGCCCTGTCCCGGGCCGTCAGGCGCGAGCTCAATCGGCGCGGCCTGTGGACGAGCCCGCCGCGCTACCTCGGAGTGGAGTCCACGGGCGCTTGGAATGACGAGGCCCTCGAGGAGCTGGTCTCCGAGTGCTATCTCTTCCTGATGCGGCGGCTGAGGACGCTCCACCAGCACCTGAAACTCAAACCCAATGTCGACGGCCTCGTGATCCTCAACATTAAGAATTTCCTCTACGAGCGCCAAAAAAGCAACGATCCTTTGGGCTACCGGATCTTCGACATCGCCCGCTCCGCCGTGCGCCTCGCCGTCGAGAAGGGCGCCCTCTCGGTCGTCGGCGGAGACCCGCGCATTCAGAACTCCACCGCGCTCGCTTTCCCCCCGGCCACGGACGAAAGGCCCGGCGCCCCGATCGAATCGAGGCGAGACCAGGCGCAGCAGCTGGCGGCGGACCGCTGCGCCCGGTGGGTGGACGCCTTGATTCCCGATCTTCTGCTCGCCAACGGGCGCAGACGGCTGGAAGTCGCCGAGCGTTTGGCCGAATTGCTGGCGAGCTTGGAAGTCGAGGGCGTTCACCACGTCGCTTTCAAGACCTTGGTGGACGGCCTCAAAGACGCGGCGCGTGAGCGGTGGCAGGCCGTCTGGCTGCAGGAGCAGGGGCGGCTGGAAAGCTCCCGAGCCGGGCGACGACGACACCGCCACCCCGCCCGACCCGCGGAGCAGACGCCGGGGGTCGTCTTTCAGTCGCCGGCCTTCGAAGAGCAGGAGAGCTTTTCGCACATGACCCGCCGGGTCTCGGAGGCCATCGACTCCCTACCCGACGCCACGCCGCACCTCCGCCACCTCGTCCGGCTATGGGACTATCTTCGGACCACGAGCGACGACCCCGGGACCGCCGCGATACCCTCAAGGCGCCGAGTTGCCGAGCAGCTGGGGATCCCTCGCTACCTCCTGCCGGAGCTCTACCGCCGACTGGGGGACATCATCGAGCGCTGCCGGGACACCCGGCCCGTGCCGTCCGCGGAACGGAAACCGGGCCCTTTCGAAGCCGAAGGAGCCAGTGATGGCTGATTCCACCTTTGACCAGAGGCTTGGCCAGGCCCTCGCCGACTATGACGCGAGCTCGCGGCGCCTCGCCGGGCGCGCCGCAGATCCCCCGGCGCCCGGGGATCTTTTCCTGCTCGGAGTGACGGCGGATTGGGCCTTCGAATGGCTGGTGGTCGCAGCGGCCGAGGGCGGACGCTGGCGACTGGTGGCGACGGACTCCGGCGTCATGGTCGGACGCTCGGATCTGGCCGTGGATCTGCCGCCGGCCGGCCCCGTGACCATTCGCTGCGCGCGCTCCGTAACGGTGCCGCCGACGGCCCTCCAACCCGACCTCCGGGTCGGCGCGGTGGCGCCGGAGGTGCTGCCCGACATCAGCCGTCGGCTGGCCCCCGGGGACACCGCCGACGGCTCGGCTTCGGCCCCGGCGTCCGCCGAAGCGGGCGACGGAGCGGACGACGAGCTCGAGTATCTCGACTGGTGCCGGGAGCACCTCGTCCCGGCCCTCGACGCCGTCGACCGGGCCTGGGGTGAGGTCGAGGCCCGAGCCCCGGTCGCAGCTGTCCGGGCCGAAGAGCTCCAACCCGAGGTCCCCGCTCCGCGGCCCACCTCCTCGGCAACGATTCCGGCGGCACCGATTCCGTCGACGCGCACCTCGGCGCCCCCGGGAGACCCCGAACGATTCAGCGGCTGGCAGCTCGCCGCAGCGGTGGTGCTTTCCGCCGGACTCGCCTACACGCTCGGCACCCTGGGCAGCTTCCCTTCGAGCGTCACGCCGGGGTCTCTGGGGCCCCAGCTCAATCCCCGGCTCGAGTGGTTCCAACCCGCGACGGAGGTCAAGCGCGGCGAGCCGTCCAGGGTCGTTAAACCCGAGGGAGAGTGGCTGACCGTGGTCCTGGAAACTTGGGATCCCCGAAAATTTGAAGCCTACGGCGTCGACCTCGAACGCCGCTCCGACTCCGAGATCCTCTGGTCCACCCGGCAGCTAGAGCGCCAGGGGGCGTCCGAAGTGCTCTTCCTCCTGCCCACGTCGATGCTGCCGACGGGCGACTACGTTTTTCGGCTGAATGGATATCTAGGGGGCGAGGAAACTCGCCTCGAGGACTTCTCTTTTCAGGTGGAGGCCGCCGCGGCGGCCCCGTGAGGTCACGGGAAACTGGCGGTCCAAGCCCCGACGTCGCCGGATTCGAAATCGTCGGCGAAGAGCGGCGGCGAGGAGGACAGAATCACGTCGACGCAGGCGTAGAAAGCTTCCGGACTGTCGCTCCGCTGCCACACTTGGTAGATCACGTGGCGTCCGGTGCGCTGCGGCAGCGGGCAGCGCATGCGATAGGCCGGTCCGATCTGGGGCAAGGTCTCGAGCGGGACGGATCCGAGCTCGCAGAAGGGGTCGATGTCGGAGTCCGTCGGATCAAAATCGAGGTCTCCCCAGGCCAGCGGAGCCGTCGGATCCCAGCCCTCCGGCGTGACGAAGAAAAGCATGTCCTGAGTGGCGTGGGGCGCCGACGCTCGATAGATGAACTCGTAGGTGCCGTCGGCGTCGGCGTGGATGGCGGTGGCGCGCCAGTCGTCCCGGGGGAGATCGAGGCCGGCGAAGACCGGATCGCCGCCGCTGCACAGCTGGCCGTCGGGCACCACCTGCTGGTGCTGGCCGTCGGCGTCGCCTTGGCGGATCGCTGACCAGTCGTAGAGAAACTGCGGATCGCCCGCAAACTCAACGGCCGCCGCGCACGCCGGGTCCTGCGGGTTCTCCGGGTTATCGGCGAATCGACACTTATAGACGCGACTCTGCGGCTCCAGAATCGTGCCGTGGGCCCGGGCCGACTCAACGCCGACGGCGAGGCTAAGGAGAACGGCGGCGGCGCTCTGCAAAGTCCGCAAGCTGCCCCATCGGAGGTGACCGCCCGAAGTTTCCAGGCCGGCGGATCGGCGATTGAGCGCGGAAGAAGTCATTCCAGATCCTTTCGTTGTCTTCTTTCATAGATTTATAGCTTTTTATCTATTTTAGGTATGGAGAGGAGTCCTGTCGAGTCCCAGATCGCCTGTCGCCCGGTGCGACGGGCCGCAGATGACTTCCTGAAATTTTCGGGCTAGCCTCAGGCATGCCCGCCGCACCCGGGGACGCCCGGTCTCCGACCCTCTCCGCGTTGATCGTGAACTACCACGGCGGTCCGCTGCTCCACGAGTCGGTCACGCGGCTGCTCGACGGTGCCGGCGATCTTCACCTCGAGGTCATCGTCGCCGACAACGGTTCCGCGGACGGCTCCCTCGAACCGCTGCGCGGCCGCCCCGGCGTCAAGCTGCTGGAGCTCGGGCAAAACCTCGGCTTCGGCGCCGCCAACAACCGGGCGGCCGAAATCGCCCGCGCCGACCGGCTCCTGCTCATCAATTCCGACGCCTGGCCGCGCCCCGGCGCCCTCCACGGGCTACTCGCCCGCCTCGACGCCGACCCTCGGCTCGGGCTCGTGGCCCCGCGCCTTTTCTATCCGGACGGTCGGCCCCAATTCCACTGGGCACCCACCACCTCGGTCCTCGGGGAAGCACTGCAAATGGCGCGCAACCGGATCGAGCGTTTCCCCCTCACCCACCGCCTCCGCTTCGGCGTCGGCTGGTATACCGCCGCCTGCGTGCTGCTGCGCCGACGGGCGTTTGAAGACGTCGGCGGATTCGACGAAGGTTATTTCCTCTACTTCGAAGACGTCGACCTGTGTCTCCGGCTACGGGCCGCCGGCTGGGAGCTCGCCGACGCCCCCGGCGCCGCCGCCGTGCACGTCAAGGGGGGCTCCCAACCCGGCGGGCAAAGCGAGCTGCACTATCGGCGGGGCCAGCTGCGCTATTACGACACGCACCGCCCCCCTTGGGAGCGGGCGTTCTTACGCGCCAAACTCCGGCGGGCGTGGACGCGGCGGGCCGACCCCGAGCGTTCGCAGCTGATGGCGCTGCTCGATGGATAGCTAGCCGCCGAGCCTGTTCTTGAGGCTGGCGATGAGGTTCAACGCCGCCAGCGGCGTCAGCTGGTCGACGTCGGTATCCCGGAGCAGCTGGGCCACCAGCTCCTGCGGCGGCGTAAAGAGCGCCATCTGCTCGGAGCCAGGCACCGGGGCCGGGGCGCCCTCCCCTTCGGCCCGTCGGGGTCGGCCGGCCGGATCGTATTCCTGCTTCTCCAGGTTGGCGAGCACCTCTGCGGCGCGGTCGATCACCGCCGACGGCAGACCCGCCAAGCGGGCCACGTGGAGGCCGTAGCTCTTGTCGGCGGCCCCGGGCACGATGCGGCGCAGGAAGACGATCTGATCCTGCCACTCCTTCACCGCCAGCGTCCGGTTCACCACCCCCGGCAGCAGCTGGGCGAGCTCCGTAAGCTCGTGGTAGTGGGTCGCGAAGAGCGTCTTCGGCCGCGCCGCCGAGTGCAGGTGCTCGATGATCGCCCACGCCAGCGACATGCCGTCGAAGGTCGCCGTCCCGCGGCCGACCTCGTCGAGGATGACCAGACTTTCGCCGGTGGCGTGGTGCAGGATATTCGCCGTTTCGATCATCTCGACCATGAAGGTCGACTCGCCCCGGGCCAGGTCGTCCGAGGCGCCGACGCGGGTAAAGATGCGATCGACGACGCCGATCTCCGCCGACGCGGCGGGCACATAGCTCCCGGCCTGGGCCATCAAAACGATCAGCGCCACCTGTCGAAGATAGGTCGACTTGCCGCCCATATTCGGCCCGGTCAGGATCACGATACGCGCGTCGTCATCGAGGTCGATATCGTTCGGCACGAAGCCGCTCCCCGAGGCGCCGGCCCCCGACAAGGACGCCTCAACCACCGGATGCCGGCCGTCGCTGATCTGGATCGGTTCCCCGAGGGCCCGCATCGACGGTCGGCAGTAGCGCCGGTGGGCGGCGAGCTCGGCGAATCCCGCCAGCACGTCGAGGATCGACAGCGCCGACGCCACCTCCCGCAGGCCCTCGCCGCGCTCGACCACCGCCCGACGCAAGGACTCGAAATACACCCGCTCCAGCTCGAGCTGACGCTCCTCCGCCGACAGGATGTCTTCCTCGAGCTCCTTGATCTCCGGCGTCACGTAGCGCTCGGCGTTGACCAGGGTCTGCTTTCGAATGTAGTGCTCCGGCACCAGGTGGGTATTCGCCTTGGTCACTTCCAGGTAGTAGCCGAAGACCTTGTTGTAGCGGATCTTGAGGGACGAGATACCGGTCTGCTCCCGCTCGCGCTCCTGCATCGAGGCGATGTGCTTCTTGGCGTCCCGGGCTAGGGACCGGCAGCGGTCGAGCTCTTCGTCAACGCCGGTACGGATCACGCCGCCGGCTTCGAGCTTGGCCGTCGGCTCGTCCTCAAGGAGCGACTCGAGGCGCTCCCGCAGGTCTTCGAGGCGGTCGACGTCGGCGAGGTCGGCGAGCAGCTCGGCCTGGCAGCCGCCGGCCATATCCAAGAGCGCCGGGACCCGGCGGAGACTGTCCCGTAGGGCCGCCGCTTCGCGCGGCGTCATCGACGACAGCACGGCCCGGGAAAGCAGCCGCTCGAGGTCCCCCAGCTGCTCGAGGTGATCCCGGATCTCGGACCGCAGGCCGTGCTGCTGGAGCAGCTCCTCCACCGCGTCGTGGCGCTCCGCCACGGCGCTCGGAATCATCAAGGGCCGACGCAGCCAATCCTTGAGCCGACGACCGCCCGGCGACGTCACCGTGCGATCGAGCACGGAAATCAGCGTCGCCCGACGGCCGCCTTCGCGCTGATTGCGGAAGACGTCGAGGTTGGCGAGGGTCGTGGCGTCGATGACCATCGCGTCGTCACCTCGGCGCACGGCGAGGCTCTGGATATGGTCGAGGGTCGAAAATTGGGTCGCGCGGGCGTATTCGAGGGCCACGGCCGCGGCGTCGGTGGCGGGTTCTTTGTCCTCCAGGCCAAAACCGCGCAGGGTCGACGCCGAGAAATGTTCCCGCAGGACCTCCGCCGCGCGGCGCCGGTCGACGTAGCGATCCCCCTCGAGCTCGGTGACGCACATGACCTCGGCGCGGATAAACGCCTCCGCCGCCTCCGGCAGCTCCGCCGCTTCGAAGAGCGCTTCCCGGGGCCTGATCACGCCCAGGTCTTCCACCATGGCGTCCCCGTCGGGGTAGCGCCTGAGAAAGAATTCGCCCGTCGAGACGTCGAGATAGGCCCCGGCTCCGGCCCCCGCCCGGGCGTCCCACACCAGCGCCCCCAGCAGATTGGCGTCTTTGCCGTCGAGTAACTCCGGCGCCACCACCGTCCCGGGTGTGATCACCTGGGTCACTTCGCGCTTGACCAGCCCCTTGGCGGCCTTCGGATCCTCGACCTGCTCGCAAATCGCCACCTTGCGGCCGGCGCGCAGCGCCTTGCCGATATAGGTCTGTACGGAATGGTGCGGCACACCGCACATCGGCACTTCTTTGTCGCTCCCTTTGTGGCGCGCCGTCAGCGAGACTTCGAGCAGCGGCGCGGCGTCGACCGCATCGTCGAAGAAAAGCTCAAAGAAGTCCCCCATCCGGTAGAAGAGCAGGGCGTCTTCGTGGGCGGATTTGACTTCCAGGTAGTGCCGCAGCATCGGCGTCAGCTGGGACGCCTCGGGAATCGTCGATCTTCTAGCCATCCCGTCCTCGCCGCGTTAGTGGACCCAGGGTCCTTGCACCACGTCGCCGTCGCCGTCACCTTTCTTCTTCAGCTGCCGCAGCCGGTGCTCAAACCACTTGCGCTGAATGCGGAGGCGTATTTCGTGCAGGAAACGGCCGGGGCTGATGCCGGCGAATTGCAGATAGGACGCACCGATGGCGGCGCAGCAGCCGATGAAACCCGCGAAGTCGTGGTAGCTCAAGAAAGCCAAGAAGGCGAAAGCGAGCTCGATGGCCACGAACCAGGACGCCCGCACCGGCAGGATGAACATCAACAGCACCGTCGCGTGGCCGTAGAGGGCCGCGAAGGCGGAAATCAAGAAGGTCCAAATCAGGAACTGGCCGTTGATCAGGACAAAAGGCTGCGGCACGATGTTGCCCAGACCGACGGCGGCGAGCAGCACCTGCGTGAGGACCGCGGCCATGGCGCCGACCAGGGCCGTGATGAAGAAATAGCGCCAGAAGGCCTTCCTGCCGACAAAGAAGAAGACCGGCTTGCCGAACATCAGGATCATCCACAGGCCGAGGATCAGACTCAGTGGACCGCCGTAGCCGGTGCCAAAAGGATAGGTCACCAGCTGCCAGAGGAAGCCGTCTGTCCACAGCCTCGGCGTCAGCTGGATCGCGGCGATGAACTGGGCCGTCGACTGGAAGGCACCGAGGGTGTAACTCAGGAAGGTCAGCCCCATTAGGAGCAAGATATCCGGCGGAATCGGGCCCGAAAGCCCGAAGTCGAATTGCGTCCGGCGGGGCTGATTTCCAAACACCATCGTCTACCGTCCTCTGTGGTGGATCCGCGTGGGAAGTCTTGTTGCGAGCGGGCCGTCGACGGGGCCCGTCGCAGGATGCGCGGCAAAGTGCCCGGAGACAAGACGTCCGCAGGGACTCAGCGGATCCTCAGCAGAAGCTAGCTGCTGGCCTTGTCCTTGGCTTCTTTCTTGGCGTCTTCAGGCACCGCGTCCATCGGCGCCGCCAGGCTTTCGCCGGGCATCAAGCGTACCAACTGGGCGCGCAAAACCATCATGCCATTCGGCGACTTCGGCCACTGCTGCTGGTGGGCCGCCTTCGGGATCCAGATGAAACGGTGCTCGCCGACGACCATATCGCCCACCGCCTCGGCGAAGGCGGGGATGACCTTGTCGAGCGGAATGCCCACCGGGCGATTGCGCGCCCAGGTCGAGTCGAGCATCTCGCCTTTGGCGTTCCACATATTGAAATGGAAGACGCCGACGTCATCGGAGCCCGGGTATTCCTCGCCGGTGCCGGTCTCCACCGTCAGCACCGACGCGCCGCTCGGCATCGACTTGGCGTCTGACGCGGGGCGAATCAGCGAGTCCGGGGGGTTGGGCATGTTGAAAAAGCCCAGGAGCTCCACGTCGAAGACCACGGCGCCCTTGGGGCCGGAGGTGGGATTCGCCGGCGCCAGGTGGGCTGGAACCCACAGGCGGCGCTTCTCGCCAACCACCATCAGCTGGATCCCCTCCCGCCAGCCCGGAAAGACCTTGTCGAGGGGGAAGGTGCCGGGTTGTCCGGCGTCGTAGGTGGAGCGGAAAGTCTCGCCGTCCGGCGTGCGGCCGATGAAGTGGGCCTGCACGACGTCATTCGAGTCGGGGTGCTTGTCGCCGGTGCCGGCGGTCAGGACCTGGGTCACCAAGCCTGAGGGCAGCTTCTCAGCGTCGTCGGGGGGATTCGTGAAAACAGAAGCGCTCGCGGGCACGGCGGCGGCCAGGGCCAGGAGGGTTGCCGCGGCGAGGGCCGGGAGGGAGGTCGGAATCGGATTCTTTCGCGTGGTTCTTGGCATGAATCGAAGCTATCGCCATCGCCGGTGCCCCGCAACCCGCATCACCA